>NZ_JBFAMT010000002.1:75855-513988 GCF_040656635.1 Actinosynnema sp. NPDC049800
TTTTTCCAACCGCTTGGGGGGGTTTTTTATTGTGGGGGGGCCCCGGGGGGGCGCGGCCGGGCGGCCCCCCCAACCCCCCAATACCCCCCTGATTGCACCCACGTGAACAAGCACCTGGTTGCGGCAGAAGTCTCTTACGGATCGCGTATACCTGTCCAGGGAAATCCATCAAGATCTTCGGATAATTTCAGCACGAACTGCGGTCAAGTTCAGTACAACTAATCGGTAGAACATCACGCCCCGACCCGAGAGGCCCTGCATGTCGACCTCGGCGCAACTGCTCCTGCCCGCGGGCAACCAGCTCAGCAGGCTCCTGCACACCTCACCCTTGCTGATGGACACCACGTTGGACCAGCTCAGGACCTTGATCGCGGTGTACGAGACGCGATCGGCACTGCGCGCGGCCCGCGTGCTCGGCCGTGAGCAGTCCAGTGTGCAGAAGCAGATCGACACGCTCAACCGCAACTTCAAGTCGTTGTGCGGGGAGCCGCTGGTCGTCAAGCAGGGCCGGGGAAAAGACGTGCTGATCACCCAGACCGGCGAGGCGCTGGTCGAATTGGCGCGCACCACCCTGACCGAGTGGCTGGATTCGATTCACGAGTGCCGCCGCAAGCTCGGCACCACGGTCACCGTCGGCACGACGCGGTTCATGCTCGACTCGCTGGCCAAGGCGTGGCACCACGTGGCGGACGACTTCCGCCGGCGTGACGTGGAGCTGAAGGTCGTGCACATCCGCACCAAGGACATCTGGAAGAGCCTGGAGTCCAAGGAGGTCGACATCGTGTGCGGCAGCGTGGTGACGCACGCGGGCCGCAACAGCGGGGTCGAGGACTTCGACGTGATCGAGTGGCGGCGCGGCGGGTTGGCGCTGCTCACGAACCTGCCGGAGAGCCGGCTCGGCGCGAGCGTCGGCACCGGGGAGTTGCCGAAGCTGCCGCTGGTCGTGCCCGGTGACGGGTTGATCGCGGAATTCCTGCGCGGCTGGTTCGGATCGGACTACCGGAACGAATTGGACATCGCGGCGGAGATCGACGAGATCCAGTACGGCATGTCGCTGCTGCGGTCCGGGCTGGTCGAGGGCTGCATGATCGTCACGTCCGGCCTCGGCGTGGTCGCCGCCAACAACGAGCTGCGCGAGGGGTCGGGCCTGCGGGTGGTCGCCCTGACGAACGACCGCAAACCGCAGCTGGAGCGCTTGGTCGGGGTCTTCGCCCGCAAGGACGAGCGGGCGAAGTTCCCGGCCGACCACCCGTTGAACCTGCTGTGGGCAGCGTTCCAGCGGGAGGTGTCGGACTAGCGGTGCGGCCTAACGCGCCGGGTCCGCCGGGCGTTCCTCACGGCGCCGTTGGGCTTGGCGCACCAGCCACTCCAGTCCGGTGAGAGGCTTCGGCTCCTGAGGCTTCTGCCGTTCCACGGGCTCCTCCTGCTCCTGTTGCGGTTGGGGCGACGGACGCTGGGCGTCGAGGTCGTTCATGGCGCGCTCCCTACCTTGGTCGACAGCGAGTGCCGTCGATCGGAGCACCGACCGGGGTCGGTCCGCTAGAGCGATCAGCCCTATGGGTGACAGCGGACGGTTCAGCGCCGGCCGGTGGCCACGGCGTCGCCGTAGCGCTCGGCGTACCGGGTGGGCGTCTCGCCGACCATGGCGGTGAAGTCGCGGACGAAGTGCGGTTGGTCGGCGTAGCCGAGGTCGGCCGCCAGCGCCGCCCAGTCGATCCGGCCGCCGGCCTCCATGCGCTCGGTCACCTCGCGCAGGCGGTAGCGGCGGATCACCCACTTCGGGCCGACGCCGACGTGCTCGGCGAACAGGCGTTGCAGCTGCCGGACGCTGCCGCCGACCTCGCGGGCCAGCACGTCCACCCGCGTCATCAGGGGGTCGCGGATGATCCGCTCGACGATCTCCACCGCCTCCGCCGCCCTCGGGTCCGGTTCGGGCAGGTTGCGGCGGAGCAGGGCCTCCACGGCGTCGAGGTCGGCGTGGGCGGGCAGGTCGGCGAAGACGGTCTCGGCGGGGACGGTCCGGTCGGTGAGCGACTGGACCGGCGCGCCGAGGAACGGCCGGAAGGCGCCGGGGCGGAAGGCGACGCCGAACACCCGGCCCGCGCCGTCGAGCTCCTTGAACACGTGCCCGCTGGACACGCCGGCGATCACGGCGCCGCCCTCGTGGAACGTCAGGTGCACGTTCGGGTAGGGCACGATCAGCTGGCGGTACGGCCGGTCGTAGCGCCACCGCACCACCCAGTACCGCGCCACGTGCGCGGCCAGGTCGGGCGAGGGCTGGTGGAACTCGTGGCTCTGGTGCCGCTGCCACGCCAACTCGCGCTCGTCCCTCGTCACGGTCGCGAGGGTATGTCGCCTTTGTTCAATACACCCGCGGCGACCGTTCCTACGGTGGGCGGCATGTCCCGTGAGCAGTTGATCGACAAAGCCGTGGCGACCGCGTTGGAGGTCGTCGGGAACATCAAGCCCGACCAGTTGGGCGCGCCGACGCCGTGCGCCGAGTTCGACGTCCGCAAGCTCGTCAACCACCTGCTGTTCTGGGGGCCGTCGCTGAACGCCTCCGCGCGCAAGGCGCCCGTGCCGCCGCCCGCCGCCTCGGACGCGGACGTCGACCTCACCGGGGGCGACTGGGCCGCGGACCTGGGCGACTTGCTGCGCGACCGCGCCGTCGCGTGGGGCGAGCCGTCGGCCTGGACCGGCACGACGACGATGGGCGGCCCGCAGGAGACGCCGGCCGGAATGATCGGCGCGATGGTGCTGGGCGAGACGGTCGTGCACACGTGGGACCTGGCCAAGGCCACGGGCCAGGCGCCGTCGTGGGACGGGGACGTGCTGGAGTTCGTCCACGCCGACCTCGTCCTGACCGCGTCGATGGGACGCGACATGGGCCTCTTCGGCCCCGAGGTGCCCGTGCCGTCGGACGCGCCCCTGATCGCGCGAATCGTCGGCCTGACGGGCCGCACGCCGTAGCTCCGACCGCGTGATGTTCGCGCTGGTCAGGCGGCCAGATGCCGGCTGACCAGCGCGAAGTCGAAGGGGATCAGTCCCGCAGTTCCATCGTGCAGCACTTCGGGCCGCCGCCGGACTTGCGGAGTTCCGAGATGTCGACGAAGACCGGTTCGAAGCCGCGGTGGGCGACCTGGTCCGCCAGCGCGGTCGCCTCGACCGGCAGGATCACGTGGCGGCCGTCGGAGACCGCGTTCAGGCCCAGGCAGGCGGCGTCCTCGGCGGTCGCGATGACGGCGTCCGGGAACAGGCGGCGCAGGACGCGGCGGCTGCCCGGGGAGAAGGCGTCGGGGTAGTAGGCGATCAGGTCGTCCGCCAGGACGAACAGGGCCACGTCCAGGTGGTAGTAGCGGGGGTCGGTCAGTTGCAGGGAGATGACCGGCACGCCCAGGGTCTCCTGGGCCTCCGAGTGGGCCAGGGGGTCCGTGCGGAAGCCCGTGCCGGCCAGCAGGTACTTGCCGGTCCAGGTGAAGTCGCCCTCGGCCTCGTTCGTGCGCTCCGGCATGACGACGTCGCGGTAGCCGTTGGCCAGGAACCAGCGGCGGAAGTGGTCGGCTTCCGCGGCGCGCTGGGGCGCGCGGAAGCGGGAGCCGAGGACCTGGCCGTCGATGACCGTGCCGGAGTTGGCCGAGAAGACCATGTCCGGCAGCCCCGGCTGCGGCTCGATGGTCTCGACCTCGTGCCCGAGGCGCTCGTAGGTCTCCTTCAGGGCCGTCCACTGCTCCATCGCCAACGACGTGCTGATCGGCTGCGTGGGGTCCATCCACGGGTTGATCGCGTACTCCACCGTGAAGTACGCGGGCGGGCACATGAGGTACCGACGGGTGGTCGGCACGCGCACCTGCGCGGCGGACGTGGCGACGTCGAGCACGATCGGCTCGTCACCGGGGCCCGCGAAGGAAACCGAGGTCATGGATCGAAATGTAGATTGCCGTCTGACCCTCGAACAACGCCGCGATATTGCGTCTTCTAGGGCAGAATGTTGCGTGTGGACACGATCGACCAGCGAATCATTTCGCGCCTGATGGCGAACGCCCGCTCCAGCTACGCCGACATCGGCAAGGAGGTGGGCCTGTCCGCACCCGCGGTGAAGCGGCGGGTGGACAAGTTGCTGGACACGGGCGTCCTGCGCGGCTTCACCGCCGTCGTCGACCCCGAGCAGCTCGGCTGGGGCACGGAGGCGTTCGTCGAGGTGCACTGCCGCGGCAACGTCGCGCCGCACGACATCCAGCAGCGCTTGGAGCCGATGCCCGAGGTCCGCGCCGCCTACACCGTCTCCGGCGCGGCGGACGCCATCGTGCACCTGCGCGCGGCGAACATCCACCACCTGGAGACCGCGCTGGAACGGCTGCGGGCCGTCGAGATCATCGACCGCACCGTCTCGACCGTAGTGCTGTCCCGACTCTTGGACCGCCCGCCGGCACCTTAGAGTCGCGCGCATGGCCGAAGTGCTCCTGCAACGCTCCGACCGCGTGGCGGTCATCACCGTGCACGACCCCGAACGCCGCAACGCGCTCACGCTCGACCTCTCCGACCAGCTCGTGGCCGCCGTCCGGACCTGCGAGGACGACGCGGACGTGCACGCCGTCGTGATCACGGGCGCGCCACCGGCGTTCTGCGCGGGCGCCGACCTCACCGCGCTGGGCGAGGCCCGGGAAGAGGGCCTGCGGCGCATCTACGCCGGGTTCCTCGCGGTGGCCGGCTGCGCGCTGCCCACGATCGCGGCGGTCGGCGGCGCGGCGGTCGGCGCGGGCCTCAACCTGGCGCTGGCGTGCGACGTGCGCCTGGTCAACGCGAACGCGAAGTTCGACGCGCGGTTCCTCCAGCTCGGCATCCACCCCGGCGGCGGGATGACGTGGATGCTGCACCGGCTCGCCGGCCCCCAGACCGCGACCGCGATGACCCTGTTCGGCCAGGTTTTGCCCGCGGACGCGGCGGTATCCCACGGGCTGGCCTGGGCGAAGGTCGACGGCGGGCACGACGAGCTGGTCGCCGCCGCGGTCGAGTTCGCGCGTCCGTCGGCCGACGCCCCGCGCGACCTGGTCCGCACGATCAAGGCGTCCATGCGCACCACCGCGACCCTCGCCGACCACGCCCAGGCCGTGGACACCGAGCTGACGCCCCAGGTGGCCTCGATCGCCACGCCGGAGTTCCAGGCCAAGCTCGCCGCGATGAAGGCCCGGATCAGCAGCCGCGACTGACCTGGACAGCCGGCCCGAATAACTGTAACTTCGAGTAACAGTTACCGGCCGGTACTACTCGGATACTGCCCAGTTCGCGCCCCGCGCACCTGGTGGGACGTACCGTCCCGCACAGTGGTACAGGAGAAACCGGCTCCCGCGCGGGCACGACTACCCTCGCGGAGGGGCACGGGGGCAGCAGCCCTCGGGCGTTGTGAGGAAAGGGATCGGCGTAGGACATGACTACCGACGTTGGTAACGGCGCCGCGCCAGGTGGCTCGCCGGACAAGACCGGCACGGTCCGCAAGCTCGACCGCGTGGTGATCCGGTTCGCCGGCGACTCCGGCGACGGCATGCAGCTGACGGGTGACCGCTTCACCTCGGAAGCCGCCGCCTTCGGCAACGACCTCGCCACCCAGCCGAACTTCCCGGCCGAGATCCGGGCGCCACAGGGCACGCTCCCCGGCGTCTCCAGCTTCCAGCTGCACTTCGCCGACTACGACATCCTCACCCCCGGCGACCGCCCCGACGTGCTGGTGGCGATGAACCCGGCGGCGCTCAAGGCGAACATCGACGACCTGCCCAAGGGCGGGATCCTGATCGTCAACACCGACGAGTTCACCAAGCGCAACCTGGTCAAGGTCGGCTACGCGGCCGACCCCCTCGAGGACAACTCCCTCACCGAGGCCTACCAGGTGCACAAGGTCGCGATGGCCACGCTGACCATCGGCGCCCTGGAGAACACCGGCCTCGGCAAGAAGGACGCGGAACGGGCGAAGAACATGTTCGCCCTCGGCCTGCTGTCCTGGATGTACCACCGGCCCACCGAGGGCACCGAGCGGTTCCTCCGCGAGAAGTTCGCCAAGAAGCCCGACATCGCCGAGGCCAACGTGCTGGCGTTCCGGGCGGGCTGGAACTACGGCGAGACCACCGAGTCCTTCGCGGTCACCTACGAGGTCGCGCCCGCCAAGCTCG
The DNA here is from genome assembly GCF_040656635.1 of Actinosynnema sp. NPDC049800. NCBI lineage: Bacteria > Bacillati > Actinomycetota > Actinomycetes > Pseudonocardiales > Pseudonocardiaceae > Actinosynnema > Actinosynnema sp. NPDC049800. The sequence continues at coordinate 82,017 of NZ_JBFAMT010000002.1, forward strand.
ACCAGGGCACCTACCGCCAGATCACCGGCAACACCGCGCTCGCCTACGGCCTCGTCGCCGCAGGCCAGCAGTCCGGGCTGCCCCTGGTGCTGGGCACGTACCCGATCACGCCGGCGTCGGACATCCTGCACGAGCTGTCCAAGCACAAGAACTTCGGCATCACGACGTTGCAGGCCGAGGACGAGATCGCGGGCATCGGCGCCGCGCTCGGCGCGTCCTACGGCGGCGCGCTCGGCGTGACGTCGACGTCCGGCCCCGGTGTGGCCCTGAAGTCGGAGACCATCGGCCTGGCCGTGATGACCGAGCTGCCGCTGATCGTCATCGACGTGCAGCGCGGCGGCCCGTCCACCGGCCTGCCGACCAAGACCGAGCAGGCCGACCTGCTCCAGGCGATGTTCGGCCGCAACGGCGAGTCGCCGGTCGCGATCGTCGCGCCGCGGTCGCCCTCGGACTGCTTCGACGCCGCGCTGGAGGCCGCGCGCATCGCGCTGGTCTACCGCACGCCCGTGCTGCTGCTGTCCGACGGCGCGATCGCCAACGGCTCCGAGCCGTGGCTCATCCCGGACGTGGCCGACCTGCCCGACCTGCGCGTGGCGTTCGCCACCGAGCCGAACGCGCCGGACGGCACGTTCTGGCCGTACCTGCGCGACCCGGAGACGCTGGCGCGGCCGTGGGCGGTGCCAGGCACGGCCGGCCTGCAGCACCGCATCGGCGGGCTGGAGAAGGCCGACGGCACCGGCAACATCTCCTACGACCCGGCCAACCACGACTACATGGTGCGGCTGCGGCAGCGCAAGATCGACGGCATCGAGGTGCCCGACGTCGAGGTGGACGACCCGTCCGGTGAGGCGCGCGTGCTCGTCGTCGGCTGGGGCTCGTCCTACGGCCCGATCGGCGCGGCGGCGCGGCGGGTGCGCAAGCTGGGCATGCCGGTGGCGCACGCCCACCTGCGGCACCTCAACCCGTTCCCGAAGAACCTCGGCGACGTGCTCGCCCGGTACGACCGGGTCGTCGTGCCGGAGATGAACCTCGGCCAGCTGGCGCTGCTGCTGCGCGCCAAGTACCTGGTCGACGCGATCAGCTACACGAAGGTGCAAGGCCTGCCGTTCAAGGCCGAAGAGCTTCAGGACGTGCTCGCCGACGTGATCAAGGGAGTGTCCGAATGACGGCGACGGAACTGGGCTTGCCGACCGTTGGTGGGCTGGTCGGCGTGCCCACGGCGGACGAGCCGCAGAAGGCCAAGGACTACAAGTCGGACCAGGAGGTCCGCTGGTGCCCCGGCTGCGGCGACTACGTGGTGCTCAACGCCGTGCAGTCGTTCCTGCCCACGCTCGGCCTCAAGCGCGAGAACATCGTGTTCGTCTCGGGGATCGGCTGCTCGTCGCGGTTCCCGTACTACATGAACACCTACGGCATGCACTCCATCCACGGGCGCGCGCCGGCCATCGCGACCGGCCTGGCCGTGGCCCGGCCGGACCTGTCGGTGTGGGTGGTCACCGGTGACGGCGACGCGCTGTCCATCGGCGGCAACCACCTGATCCACACGCTGCGCCGCAACGTGAACCTCAAGATCCTGCTGTTCAACAACCGGATCTACGGCCTGACCAAGGGCCAGTACTCGCCGACGTCCGAAGAGGGCAAGGTCACCAAGTCCACCCCGTTCGGCTCGCTGGACCACCCGTTCAACCCGGTGTCGCTGGCGCTGGGCGCGGAGGCCACGTTCGTCGGCCGCGCGGTCGACTCGGACCGGGCGGGGCTGACCGAGGTGCTGCGGCAGGCGGCCGAGCACCGCGGGTCGGCGCTGGTCGAGATCTACCAGAACTGCCCGATCTTCAACGACGGCGCGTTCGACGTGCTCAAGGACGCCGACGAGGCCGCGCGCCGGATCATCAACGTGGTCGACGGGCAGCCGATCACGTTCGGCAACGGCGAGTACGCCGTGGTCCGGGAGGGCTTCGGCCTGGCCGTGGCCAAGTCGGCGGACGTCTCGCCGGAGGACGTCGTGGTGCACGACGCGTCGGACCTGAACCTGGCGTTCGCGCTGTCGCGGCTGTCGACGCAGGACCTCCAGCACACCGTCACCGGCGTGTTCCGCAACACCGCGCGGACCACGTACGACGACGCCGCGCGGGAGCAGGTGGAGCAGGCCAAGGCCGCGAAGCCCGCGGACCTGCGCGCGCTGCTGCACGGCAAGGACACCTGGACCGTGGCCGGCTAGAACGCCACCCACGACGACGAAGACCCCCTGTTCCGCCTCCCGGAACAGGGGGTCTTCGCGCTTTCCCTCCCCAGGGAAGCCGTGGCTACGGAGCCTGGCGGAAGCCCGCCTTCTCCGCGTCCGTCGTGGTGCGGAACCAGACGTCCGCGCGCGTCTCGCGGAAGTTCGCCGACTCGTTGGTGAAGTACCGGCGGCCGGTCAGGGTCGCCTTGACCTGGAACTCCGGCGCGGGGGCCAGGCCGTCGGACTTCGGCAGCACGGAGCCGGGGCCGAACGGCGAGCGCGGGTTGAAGCCCTCCTGCTGGCCCTGGAAGCGGGTGCTGCCGGCCGCGGGCTGCCGACCGCCGGTGCTCGGGCTGAACCCGACCGGGCGCGGGCGCACCGGGCGCGGTGGCGGCGGCGTGATCGGCTTCGGCGCGAGCGGCGCGGGCGAGGGCGTGCGCGGGGCGCCGGCGGGACGGGTGGGCCGCTGCGGCAGGCCGGTCGGGTTCATCGGCAGCGGGTTGCCGGCCAGCAGCTCGGGCGAGAGCGTCGGCACGAACGGCTGGTCGTTGCCGGACGACGCGGGCGCCGGGCGTGGCTGCTCGGGCTCCGGCTCCTCGCCGTCGTCCGCCAGCGGCTCGAACAGGCTGCGCGGCCGTGCCGGCTCGTCCTTCTTCGGCTCCGGCTTCGGCGCGGGCTTCTCGGCCGACCGGGTGGGCAGGGGCTGCTCGGCGGGCGGCGGGACGAACGTCGGCTCGAACGCCGGCGGCTCCGCCACCTCGGGCTCGGCGGCCGGTGCGGCGGTCGGCCGGGGCGTGGCGGCTTGGGGCGCGGCGGCGGGCTCGGGGGCGCGCGGCGGCTCGGCGACCTCGGGCTCCGGCTCCACCGGCGCGGAGTCGGCCACGGCGCGGATGACGTCGGTCTGCGGGCCTTCTTCTTCGCGGACGTCGTCGGCCGGGCGCGCGACGGGCTCGGCGAGGCGGGGGTCGACCGGGCGCACCTCGGTCAGGGCCTCGGTCGGCCGCGCGTCGGTCCGCGACAGCTGGTTCAGGAATGCCTCGTCGCTGGACGTCGGGCTCGTGGCCTGCTCGGACAGCTCACCACGCGCCGACTCGACGTCCACCGGCGCGAAGTGGCCGGTGAGGTCGTGCTCGGGCCACACCTGCGGCTCGGGCTCCTCGGTCCGCCGCTGCTCGCCGTCCACCTCGGCGATGGCCTGCGCCAGCGCGGTGGCCGGGATGAGCGCCGTCTCCTCGGCAGCGCCGGGCCTGGGCTCCGGCTCGTCCTCCTCCTCGTGGCCGGCGGTGTCCACGTCCTCGTCGTAGACCTCGCGGACGGGCTCCTCGCGCCACACCTCGCGCGGCTGGAAGACCTCGACCTCCGGCGGCGCGGTCGGCTCCTCCTGCCGGGGCGCGACCTCGGCGACCGGCGCGGCGGGCACCGCCGGCATCAGGTGCGTCGTCTCGGCGGGCAGCTCGGGCTCGTCGTCGGGCGCGTAGGACCGCGGCCGGGGCTCCAGCGCCTCCCGGTCGTCCTCGCCCGGCGTCAGCCGCTCGAACAGGCTGCGGGGCGGCTCGGCGTCGTGCTCGGGGAAGTCGTGCTGCTCCTCGAAGTCGGACAACGGCCGGTGCTCGTCGTCCAGCTCCTCCAGCAGCGAGTCGCGCTGGTCGAGCTTCAGGTTCGTCACGTCGTAGCGGGCCGGCTCGGGCGGCGCGTCGAACCGGGCGTGCTCGGCGGCGGGCTCGTACCGCGGCGCGGCCGGGGTCAGCACGTCGTCGGCCAGCGACCGGGACGCCTCGACGTGCCAGTTGTCGAACTCGTCACCCGCGTCGGCCCTCGGCGCGACCGAGCTGCCCGAGGTCGAGCCGGTGGCGGGGCGGGGCGACGTGAGGAGGCGTTCCTCCAGGTCTTCCAGCTCCCGCTTCGCCGGACGCACCAGGACCAGCCAGGTGAGTGCGACGCCTGCCACGAAGGACAGCAGGCTCCACAGCCACACCTGCCCGAAGAGCGAACTCACGGGAGACCCTCCCACTGCTGCTTGTCACACACCCCGACACGCTCCGCTTCCAAGCCTTCACCCGGAAGGGGAAGCGGTGCAAAACTACCCTGACCGCCGGGTCCGGCGCGTGGGGCCGGCCGGACCTGTGGTCAGGTATCGATAGTAGGCCACCTGGAGCAACTGACCAGCCAAAACGGCCGCGTACAGTAGTCCGGGTGCCGCCGTTGACCTCTGCCTCCACTGCCACGACGGATGTCGACCGCACGAGCCGTGGGATGGCGTTCGGCGTCGGCGCGTACCTCCTCTGGGGCATCGTGCCCGCGTACTGGCCGCTGCTGCAGCCGGCCGGTTCCGTGGAGATCCTGGCACACCGCATCGCGTGGTCGCTGGTCGTGATGGTGGTCATCACCGCCGTGCTCGGCCGTTGGGCGGGCATCCGGAGGCTGTCGGCGCGCGGCTGGGCGATGGTGGCCGCGGCGTCCGTGCTCATCGCGGTCAACTGGGGCGTCTACATCCACGCGGTCAACACCTCGCACGTCGTCGAGGCCGCGCTCGGCTACTTCATCAACCCGCTGGTGAGCGTGCTGCTCGGGGTGTTCGTCCTGCGCGAACGGCTGCGCCTGCCGCAGTACGCCGCGCTGGCCATCGCGGTGGCCGCGGTCGTCGTGCTGGCGGTGGACTACGGCAGGCTGCCGTGGATCTCGCTGGTGCTGGCCTGCTCGTTCGGCGTCTACGGGCTGCTGAAGAAGACGGTGCCGCTGGACGCGACGGCCAGCCTGACCGCGGAGAGCATCGTGCTCGCGCCGATCGCGGTCGGGTACCTGGTCTGGCTGGGCCCGGCAGGGACCTTCCACTCGGGCGGGTGGGGTCACGCGCTGTGGCTGGTCTCGGCCGGGCTGGTCACGGCCGTCCCGCTGATCCTGTTCGGCGCGGGCGCCCGGCTCGTGCCGCTGGTGACCATGGGGATGCTGCAGTACCTGGCGCCCGTGCTCCAGTTCGCGTGGGGCGTGTTCGTGATGCACGAGCCGATGCCGGCGTCGCGCTGGTTCGGGTTCGCCCTGGTCTGGGTGGCCCTGGCCATCTTCACCGCGGACACCGTCCGCACCCGCCGCCGCCTCCCCCTCCCCGACCTGACCTGACCCGCGTTCCGGAAGTAGGGCACGCGGGTCAGTGGGAGCGGGTGACGACGTACTCGCTCACGGATTCGAGGGCGTCGCGGGCCGTGCCGGCGGGCAGGACGCCCAGGGTGGCGCGGGCGCGGGCGGCGTAGTCGTCCAGGGTCTGGCGGGCCCGCTGGAGGCCCGTGGAGGCGCGGAGGAGGGTCAGGGCCTCGTCCACCTCGGCGTCGTCGGTGATGGGGCCGGCCAGGAGCTTCGCCAGGCGTGAGTCCGGCTCGTCCTGCAGGGCGTAGAGCATGGGGAGGGTCTTGACGCCCTCGCGCAGGTCCGTGCCGGGCGTCTTGCCCGACTCCTCCGACGGCGAGGCGATGTCGATGACGTCGTCGGAGATCTGGAACGCCGCCCCGATCACGTCGCCGTACGACTGCAGCGCCTCGACCTGCTCCGGCGTGACGTCGGAGAACATCGCGCCGAACCGCGCCGCCGTGGCGATCAGCGAACCGGTCTTCTCCGCGATCGTGGTCAGGTAGTGCGCGACCGGGTCCTCACCGGCCCGCGGGCCCATCGTCTCGCGCATCTGGCCGGTCACCAGCTCGGAGAACGTCTCCGCGATGATCCGCGCCGCACCCGTGCCCAGGTCCGCGACCAGCGCCGACGCGTGCGCGAACAGGTAGTCGCCGGTCAGGATCGCGATGCTGTTGTCCCACTTCGCGTTGGCCGACTCCGCGCCGCGGCGCATCGTGGCCTCGTCCATCACGTCGTCGTGGTACAGGGTGGCGAGGTGGGTCAGCTCGACCACCGCCGCCGCCTTGATCACGCTCTCCCGGTCCCACGTGCCGCCGAACTGGGCGGACAGGATGGTGAACAGCGGGCGGATGCGCTTGCCGCCCGCGGACACCAGGTGCAAGGACGTCTCCATCACCGGGTGGAACTCGCTCTGCACGACCTTGTGCAAGAGCTCTTCCACCTCGGCCAGCCCGTCCTGAACCACCTCCGCGAGCACGGGGTCCGCAAACCGGAACCCCGTCCCCGCCCGCTCGCTACTGGTCACGGCTACAGAGCCTACGTACCACTAGAAGATGAACGTGCCGGCACCCGCCCAATCGAGCGCGAACGACGGGAAGACGCCGAGCACGAGCGTGATCGCCGCACCCAGGGTGATGGCCACCGTGGTGAACGCGCCGGGCACGCTCACCGTCGGGCCGTCCGCCGCGGGCTCGCTGAAGTACATCAGCACGATCACCCGCAGGTAGAAGAACGCCGCCACCGCCGAGGCCACCAGGGCGATCACGACCAGCGGCACCATCTCGGCCTCGACGGCCGCCGCGAACACCACGAACTTGCCGACGAACCCGCTGGTCAGCGGCAGGCCGGCCAACGCGAGCAGCAGGAACGTGAACACGCCCGCCACCACCGGCGACCGCTTGGCCAGACCCGCCCACTGGGACAGGTGGGTGGCCTCGCCGTCGCCGTTGCGCACCAGGCTGACGATGCCGAACGCGGCGATCGTGGTGAAGCCGTAGGCCATCAGGTAGAACATCGTGCCGGACAGGCCCTGGTCGTTCAGCGAGATCGCGCCGATCAGCAGGAAGCCCGCGTGCGCCACCGAGGAGTACGCGATCATCCGCTTCACGTCGGTCTGGGTCAGGCCGAGGACCGCGCCGATCACCATGGACGCGATGGCCACGCCCCACAGCACGCCGTTCCACTCCCAGCTCGACCGCTCGAACGCGCCGTAGAGCACGCGCAGGATGCCGCCGAACGCGGCGACCTTCGTGCACGCCGCCATGAACGCCGTCACCGGCGTGGGCGAGCCCTGGTAGACGTCCGGCGTCCAGGCGTGGAACGGGCCGACGGAGGCCTTGAACAGCAGGCCCACGATGAGCAGGCCGAAGCCCGCGTAGAGCAGCGTGTCGGACCGGTCGGTGGCCGTGGTGGCGGTCGCGATGTCGGACAGCTTCACGGAGCCCGCGAAGCCGTACAGCAGGGCCACGCCGTACAGGAAGAACGCCGACGCGAACGCGCCGAGCAGGAAGTACTTCACCGCGGCCTCCTGCGACAGCAGGCGGCGACGGCGGGCCAGGCCGCACATCAGGTACAGCGGCAGCGACAGCACTTCCAGCGCGATGAACATGGTGAGCAGGTCGTTCGCCGCGACGAAGGTCATCATCCCGCCGAGCGCGAACAACGTCAGCGGGAAGACCTCGGTCTGCATCTCCCGGCGGCGCAGCTGCTCGCGCACGCCGACCGGCGCGCCGGGCAGGATCGAGGCGTCCGCGACGAACGCGCCGCCCGGCTCGACCGACCGGTCCGCGATGAGCAGCACCGCGCCGAGGCCCAGGAGCAGCAGCGTGCCCCACAGGAAGATCACCGGGCGGTCGACCGCGATCGTGCCCGACAGCGTCAGCTTGCCCTGCTCGAGGGTGCTCTCCGCGGACGCGTACCAGGCCAGCCCGGCGCCCGCCGCGGCGAGCGTGAGCAGGGTCAGCACGACCTGCGCCGCCCACCGCTGCGCCTTGGGCAGGAACGCCTCGAACAGCACGCTGAGGCAGGCCGCGCCGAGCACGATCAGCAACGGTGCGACGGCCCCGTAGTCGATCTCCGGGGCTTGCAGCCGCTCCACTTGCGAGAGGAACGTCGTCACGTCACTTGCCTTCCTGCGCGACCGGGTCGGCCACCCCGACCTCGCTGAGCGTCGCCCCGACGGACGGGGTGATCACGTCCAACACCGGCTTCGGGTAGAAGCCGAGCACCAGGATCAGTGCCACCAGCGGCGCGAGCACGGCCAGTTCGCGCTTGTTCAGGTCCGGCACGGCGGCCTTCTCCGGGTCGACCGCCGCACCGGGGCCGCCGACCAGGTTGAGCATCGCGGTGCCGCGCACGGGGCCCTGGAAGACCCGCTGGTACAGCCACAGGACGTACAGCGCGGCCAGGACCATGCCGACGGCGGCCAGGATCGTGTAGACCGGCTCGTTCGGGTAGGAGCCGATGAGCACCAGGAACTCGCTCACGAACGAGTTGGTGCCCGGCAGCGCCAGCGACGACAGGCCGGCCACGAAGAACAGCCCGCCGAGCACCGGGGTCAGCTTGGCCATGCCGCCGTAGTCCTCGATCAGGCGCGAACCGCCGCGGGCCATCACCATGCCGACGACCAGGAACAACATGCCGGTCGAGATGCCGTGGTTGACCATGTAGAGCACCGCGCCCGCGCCGGCCTGCGAGCTGAACGCGAAGATGCCCAGCGCGATGAAGCCGAAGTGCGCGATCGAGGTGTAGGCCACGAACCGCTTCATGTCGGACTGGCCCACGGCGAGCAGCGAGCCGTACAGGATGCCGACCACGGCCAGGACCAGCACGACCGGCGCGAGCTCCTTGCTGGCCGCCGGGAACAGCGGCAGGCAGTAGCGCAGGAAGCCGAACGTGCCGATCTTGTCCAGGATGCCGACCAGCAGCACGCCCGCGCCGACCGGCGCTTCCGCACCGGCGTCGGGCAGCCAGGTGTGCAGCGGCACCAGCGGCGCCTTGATCGCGAACGCGACGAAGAAGCCGAGGAACAGCCAGATCTGGGTGGACAGCGGCAGGTCGCGGGTGACCGTGACCAGCGTGGCCCAGTCGAACGTGCCCTGGCCGATCTCGTCCGCGCTGACCACGTACAGGCCGATCACCGAGGCCAGCATGATCAGGCCGCCGAGCAGCGAGTACAGGAAGAACTTCATCGCCGCGTACTGCCGGTTCGGCCCGCCGAAGCGGCCGATCAGGAAGTACATCGGGACGAGCACGGCCTCGAAGAACACGTAGAACACGAACACGTCGGTGGCCGCGAAGACACCGACCATGCCGGTCTGCATGGCCAGCAGCAGCGCGAAGAACCCGCCCGCGCTGCGGCCCTCGGGCAGCTTGTCCGCCCACGAGCCGCCGATGACGACCGGCACCAGGAACGCGATCAGCGCGATCATCACCAGCGCGATGCCGTCCACGCCGAACGACAGGTGCACGCCGAAGGCCGGGATCCACTCGGCCGAGCTGGTCAGCTGCAGCCGGTCGCCGCCCGGGTCGAACGCCGTCCACGCCAGCACCGCCAGGCCCAGCTCCACCAGCGAGAACGCCAGCGCGACCGACTTGGCCAACCGGTCGTTGCCCCGCAGGAACGCCACCACCAGGCTGCCGACGAGCGGCAGCAGGAGCAGCGCGATCAGCGTCCAGCTCACGAGAACCTCACCATCAGCAGCGCGCCCAGGACGAAGACCGCACCCAGGAGCATGGAGAGCGCGTACGAGCGCACGAACCCGGTCTGCAGCCTGCGCAGCCGGCCCGAGCTACCGCCCAGCAGCGCCGCCGACCCGTTGACCAGGCCGTCGACGCCCTTGTTGTCCACGAACACCAGCGCGCGGGTGAGCCAGGTGCCCGGCCGCGCGAACAGCGCCTCGTTCAGCGCGTTGCCGTACAGGTCGGCACGCGCGGCGCGGACCGGGAACGACACCCGCGCCGGCCGTTCCACCGGCTGCTCCCCGCGCAGGAAGAGCAGGAAGCCGAGCGCGGCGCCGAGCGCCGACAGGGCCAGCACCAGGATGTTCACCACGCCGTGGTCCAGCACGCCGTGCTGCTCCTGCAGCTCGCCCAGCGACGGCGTGAGCCAGCCCGCCAGGTTGTGGCCGGAGGAGAAGAACCAGCCCGCGCCGACCGAGCCGACCGCCAGCACGATCATCGGCAGCGTCATGCTGACCGGCGACTCGTGCGGGTGGTACTCGCGGCCGTCCGCGGAGCGCAGCTCGGTGTAGCGGGGCTTGCCCAGGAACACCAGGACGAACAGGCGGGTCATGTAGAACGCGGTCAGGCCCGCGCCCAGGGCGGCCACGCCGCCGAAGACCCAGCCGCGCCACCCCTCCATGCTGAACGCCGCCGCGATGATGGCGTCCTTGGAGAAGTAGCCGGACAGGAACGGGAAGCCGATGAGGGCCAGGTAGCCGAGCGTCCAGGTGACGAAGGTGATCGGCATCTTCTTCATCAGCCCGCCCATGCGGCGGATGTTGCCCTCGTCGTTCATGCCGTGCATGACCGAACCGGCGCCGAGGAACAGCCCGGCCTTGAAGAAGCCGTGCGTGAGCAGGTGCATGATGCCCAGCGCGTAGCCGATGGGGCCCAGGCCGACGGCCAGGATCATGTAGCCGATCTGGCTGACCGTCGAGTAGGCCAGCACCTTCTTGAAGTCGTCGTACGCGCAGCCGATGATGCAACCGATCAGCAGCGTGACGCCGCCGATGATCATCACGACCAGGCGGCCGTCGGCCGACAGGTTGTAGATCGGGTTGGAGCGGGCGATCAGGTACACGCCCGCGGTGACCATCGTGGCCGCGTGGATGAGGGCGGAGACCGGCGTCGGGCCCGCCATCGCGTCCGGCAACCACGCCTGGAGCGGGAACTGGCCCGACTTGCCGCACGCGCCGAGCAGCAGCAGCAACGTGATCGCCAGCACCTCGGCCGAGGAGAACTCGCCGACGCGGGCGAACACCTCGGTGTACTGGGTCGTGCCCAGGGTCTTGAACATGAGGAAGATGGCGATCGCCAGCCCCAGGTCGCCGACCCGGTTCATCAGGAACGCCTTCTTCGCGGCCGACGCGGCCTCCGGCTTGTGCTGGTACCAGCCGATGAGCAGGTACGACGCGAGGCCGACGCCCTCCCAGCCGAAGTACAGCGTCACGAAGCCGTTGCCGAGCACCAGCAGCAGCATCGCGGCGACGAAGAGGTTCAGGTAGCCGAAGAACTTCCGCCGCCCGGCCTCGTGCGCCATGTAGCCGATCGAGTAGATGTGGATCAGCGACCCGACACCGGTGATCAGCAGCACGAACGTCAGCGACAGCGGGTCGAGGCGCAGGCCGAACTCCACGTTCAGCGCTTCGACCGGGATCCAGTCGAACAGGTGCACCTCGGTGGTGCGCGCGTCCGGCGACAGCGCGACCGTGTCGAAGAACAGCGCGACCCCGTACGCGAACGCGGCGATCACGGTGGCGCAGCCCAGCAGGTGACCCCACTTGTCGGTGCGCTTGCCACCCACGAGCAACACGAGCGCGCCGAAGGCCGGCAGGGCTAGCAACAACCAGGCGAGACTGCCGATCCCGCTGGCGGCAACAGGTTCCGTCACCGTGGACCTCTCAGTACTTCAGCAGGTTGGAATCGTCGACCGAGGCCGAGCGACGCGTCTTGAAGATCGCCATGATGATCGTCAGACCGACCACGACCTCGGCCGCCGCGACGACCATCACGAAGAACGCCATCACCTGGCCGTCCAGCCCGCCGTTGATCCGGGCGAACGTGACCAGGCTGAGGTTCACCGCGTTGAGCATCAGCTCGACGCACATGAACACCACGATGGCGTTGCGCCGCACCAGAACGCCGACCGCGCCGAGGCTGAACAGCAGCGCGGACAGCAGCAGGTAGTACGTAGGGGTCACGACGACTCTCCCTTGAGCGCGTGCGCGTCGGGCTCGTGCCCGCTGCCGGACACCTCCGCGACGTCGTCCTCGAGAGTTTCCTTGGCGGTCGTCTCGATCAGCTCGGACAGGGACTCGGCGGCGACCGAGCCGTCCGGCAGCAGGGCGGGCGTGGCCACCGAGTTGGCGGTGGCGAACACGCCGGGGCCGGGCAGCGAGCCGGGGCGGTCGCCGCGGAAGCGCTCCTCGACCAGCTGCTTCTGGGTCTTCTTGGCGTCCTTGCCGGTGCGCGAGGTGAACGCGAGCACCATCGCGCCGACCGCCGCGGTGATCAGCAGCGCCGACGTCAGCTCGAACGGGAACAGGTAGTCGGTGAACAGCGCCTCGCCGATGTTGGCGACGTTCCCGCCGTTCCGCGTGTTCTGCGCGGCCAGGCCGACCGGCTCGACGTCGGTCAGCGCGCGGGCGACCGAGGCGACCACGATGCCGGCGAAGCCGACGCCGATGACCGCCGCGGCGAGCCGCTGGCCGCGCAGCACCTCGACCACCGAGTCGGAGCTGTCCCGGCCGACGAGCATCAGCACGAACAGGAACAGCATCATGATCGCGCCGGTGTAGACGATGATCTGCACGAAGCCGAGGAACGGCGCCTGCTGGACCATGTAGAGCACACCGAGGCTGAGCATGGTGAGCACGAGCCACAGCGCCGAGTGCACCGCGTTGCGCGCGAAGAGCATGCCCAGCGCGCCGGCGAGGGCGAGCGGGCCGAGGATCCAGAACGCGACCGCCTCGCCGGTGGTGACGGTGTCGACCACCCGCTGGACCTCGTCGGGCTGCTGGAGCAGGAACGAGAGGCTCACCTGCCCGCCTCCTCGGGCCCGGTCTCGACGATCGCGCCGGCGGGCACGCCCGCCTCGCGGGCCAGCTTGGGCCCGTTCACGTAGTAGTCCTGCTCGTTCTCGCCCAGCCGCATGGGGTGCGGCGGCTGCTCCATGCCGGACAGCAGGGGCGCGAGCAGGTCCTCCTTGGTGAAGATCAGCTTCTGCCGGTTGTCGTCGGCCAGCTCGTACTCGTTCGTCATGGTCAGCGAGCGGGTCGGGCACGCCTCGATGCACAGGCCGCAGCCGATGCACCGCAGGTAGTTGATCTGGTAGTCCTTGCCGTAGCGCTCACCGGGCGAGTAGCGCTCGTCCTCGGTGTTGTCGCCGCCCTCGACGAAGATCGCGTCCGCCGGGCACGCCCACGCGCACAGCTCGCAGCCGACGCACTTCTCCAGCCCGTCCGGGTGCCGGTTGAGCTGGTGGCGGCCGTGGAACCGCGGCGCGGTGACCTTCTTGACCTCGGGGTACTCCTCGGTGACGACCTTCTTGAACATCGTGCCGAAGGTGACGCCGAAGCCCTTGACGGGATCAAACACGCCCATCGCTGGCCTCCTTGTGTGAAGCTGCGGGTACCGCGGCCGGTTCCTGCGTCTGGTTCTCGGCGCCGGGCAGCTCGGCCACCCGCACCTGCCTGCGCGGCGGCGGCTTGGGGACCTTCAGGTCCAGCGGCGGCACCGGGTAGCCGCCACCGGTGACCGGCACGGCGTCGGGGTCGTGCGGTTCCCGCTTGTCCGGCAGCAGGAACGCGATCAGCAGCACCACCGCGAGGAACCCGCCGATCACGATCAGCGCCGTGCTGGTGTCCAGGCCGCTGTTGGCCTCCCACTCCTGGCGCAGGTAGCGGGCGACCGCCACCGCGACGAACCAGACCAGCGCGATCGGGACCAGGAACTTCCAGCCCAGCCGCATGAACTGGTCGTAGCGCAGGCGGGGCAGCGTGCCGCGCAGCCAGATGAACAGGAACAGGAAGCCGAGCGTCTTGACCACGAACCAGAGCAGGCCGAACCAGCCGCTGTTGAGGACGTGGTCGTCGCCGACGAACGGGAACCGCCAGCCGCCCAGGAACAGGGTGGTGGCCAGCGCCGAGACGGTGACCATGTTGACGTACTCGGCGAGGAAGAACAGCGCGAACTTCAGCGAGCTGTACTCGGTGTGGAAGCCGCCGACCAGCTCCGACTCGGCCTCGGGGAGGTCGAACGGCGCGCGGTTGGTCTCGCCGACCATCGAGCAGACGTAGATGAGGAAGCTGACCGGCAGCAGGTAGAAGTACCAGCCGCCGCTCTGCGCGTCGACGATGTCGGCGGTGGACAGCGAGTGCGAGTGCATGACGACCGCGATGATCGACAGGCCCATCGCGATCTCGTAGGAGATCACCTGCGCGGCCGAGCGCAGCGCGCCCAGCAGCGGGTACGGCGAGCCGGACGCCCAGCCCGACAGCACGATGCCGTAGACGCCGAGCGAGGAGCAGGCCAGCACGACCAGCACGCCGACCGGCAGGTCGACCAGCTGCAGCGCGGTGCGCTCGCCGAAGATCGAGACCTCGCCGCCGAGCGGGATCACCGAGAAGGCGACGAACGCGGGGATCGTGGAGATCACCGGCGCCAGGAAGAACACCCACTTGTCCGCCAGGACCGGGCGGATGTCCTCCTTGAACGCGAGCTTCAGGCCGTCGGCGAGCGACTGGAGCCAGCCGCCGGGGCCGACCCGGTTCGGTCCGGGACGCTGCTGCATCCGGGCCACGACCTTGCGCTCCCAGTTGATCATGAACAGGGTCATGACCACGAGGAACGCGAAGATGCCGACGACCTTGACGACGATCAGCCAGAGCGGATCGTCGGCCAGGAGTTCAGCGCTGCTCATGCCTTGCCTCCAGCGGGCGACGTGATCTGCTCAGCGGAGCCCGTGACGTGCGGGGAGACGGCCACCACGGACCCGTGGCCGGCGACGAGGTTGCGCCGCACGGTGACCGCGCCGGAGTTGCCGGGCAGCCACACGACGCCGTCGGGCAGGTCGGCCGCCTCGACCGGCAGCACCACCTCGCCCCGATCGGTGGCGACCGTGATCTCGCCACCAAGTTCGACACCGAGGTGCGCGGCGGTGGCGGCGGACAGCTTGGCCACCACCGGGCGCGCGGTGCCCGCCAGGTTCGGCTCGTCGTCCTGCAACGAACCGTTGTCCAGCAGCCTGCGCCAGGTCGCGAGCACGGCCTGGCCGGCCTTGGGCTGCGACAGCAGCGGCGCGGGCACGGTCGGCGCGGGCACGGTCGGCGCGGACGCCGTCACCGCGGCGGAACCCAGTCGCGCCAGGTCGGCCGCCGCGGCGGCCGGGGTCTGGGTGAACAGGTCCGCGTCCATCTCCACGGCGAGCGTGTCGAGCACCCGGCCGTCCGACAGCGCGCCGGTGCCCTCGATCGTGGTGCCGAAGGGGCGCGGGCGGCCTTCCCAGTTCAGGTAGCTGCCCGCCTTCTCCACCGCGGGCGCGACCGGGAGCACCACGTCGGCGTGCGCGGTGACCGCGCTGTGCCGCAGCTCCAGGCTGACCACGAAACCGGTGAAGTCCAGCGCGCGCTCGGCCAGCGCCGGGTCCGGCAGGTCGAACGGGTCGACACCGCCGACGACCAGCGCGTCCAGCCCACCGCTCGCGGCGGCGGTCAGGATGCCCGTGGTGTCGCGGCCCGCCTCGGCGGGCAGCGCGCCGGGCTCCAGGCCCCACGCCTGCTCGACCTCGGCCCGCGCGGCCGCGTCGCCCACCAGGCGACCGCCCGGCAGCAACGTCGGCAGCAGGCCTGCCTCCAGCGCGCCGCGCTCACCGGCGCGCCGCGGGATCCAGGCGACGTTCGCGCCGGTCCGCTCGGCCAGCGCGGCGACCGCGGAGAACAGGCCAGGCACCTCGGCGGCGCGTTCGCCGACCAGGATCACCGAACCCGGCTTCGCCAGCTCCTCGACCACGTCGGCGGCGTGCTCGGGCAGCGCGTTCACCGCGGCGGGCTCGCCGCCTGGCACGCACGCGAGCAGCACGCCGTTCGTCTTCTCCACCGCGGGCGTCGTGAACTGGCCCAGGTGGTAGACCTTCGTCCGGTTCTTGCGGGCCGCCTTGCGCAGCCGCAGGAACACGATCGGCGACTCCTCCTCCGGCTCGAACGCGACCAGCAGCGCGGCCGGCGCGGACTCGATGCCCGCGTAGGTGACGCCGCCGTTGTCGGGGTTCCGGCCGAGGACCGCGCCGGTCAGGAACTCCAGCTCCTCGGCCGAGTGGGCGCGGGCGCGGAAGTCCACGTCGTTGGTGCGCAGCGCGATCCGGGCGAACTTCGAGTACGCGTAGGCGTCCTCGACGGTGAGGCGACCGCCGGCCAGCACGCCGACGCCCTTGCCGTCACGCGCCTTCGCCAGGCCCTCGGCGGCGTGCTGCAGCGCCTCGGTCCAAGACGACTCGCGCAGCTCGCCGCTGGCCTTGTCGCGCACCAGCGGGCGGCGGATCCGGTCGCCGGCCGTCGCGTAGGTGAACGCGAAGCGGCCCTTGTCGCAGGTCCACTCCTCGTTGACCTCGGGCGCGTCGCCCGCCAGCCGCCGCTGCACCTTGCCGCGCCGCCAGTCGGTGCGCGTCGAGCAGCCCGAGGAGCAGTGCTCGCACACGCCGGGCGTGGACATCAGGTCGAACGGCCGGGCGCGGAACCGGTACGCGGCGCTGGTCAGGGCGCCGACCGGGCAGATCTGGATGGTGTTGCCGGAGAAGTACGACTGGAACGGCTTCTCCGGCGCGACACCGATCTGCTGCTGCGAGCCGCGCTCCAGCAGCTCGATGAACGGGTCGCCGGCGATCTGCGCGGAGAACCGCGTGCAGCGCTGGCACAGCACGCACCGCTCGCGGTCCAGCAGGACCTGCGTCGAGATCGGGATCGGCTTCGGGAACGTCCGCTTGTGCTCGTGGAACCGCGAGTCCGAGCGGCCGTGCGCCAGCGCCTGGTTCTGCAGCGGGCACTCGCCGCCCTTGTCGCAGATCGGGCAGTCCAGCGGGTGGTTGATGAGCAGCAGCTCCATCACGCCCTGCTGCGCCTTGTCCGCCACCGGCGAGGTCAGCTGGGTCTTGACCACCATGCCGTCGGCGACCGTCATGGTGCAGGAGGCCTGCGGCTTCGGCATCGGCCGGCCGCCCATCTCCACCTCGACCAGGCACTGCCGGCAGGCGCCCGCGGGCTCCAGCAGCGGGTGGTCGCAGAACCTCGGGATCACGGTGCCGAGCCGCTCCGCGGTGCGGATGAGCAGCTCGCCCTTGGGCGCGACGACCTCGACGCCGTCGATGACGAGCTTCACGTGGCCCTCGGGGACCACGAGCTCCGTGCTCTTCTCGGGTGCGGTTGCCTCGATGGTCATGCGCTTGCTCCCGCCAGGGCTGCTGCCTGATCCTTCTCGGGTGAGTTCTGGTCGCACAAGGCCAGGAACTCGTGCTTGAAGTACTTGATGCCGCTGGTGATGGGGCTGACCGCGCCGTCGCCGAGGGCGCAGAACGAGCGGCCCAGGATGTTGTCGCAGACGTCCAGCAGCGTGTCGATGTCACTGGCCGTGCCCTCGCCGCGCACCATCCGCTGGAGGATCTGCACGAGCCAGTAGGTGCCCTCGCGGCACGGCGTGCACTTGCCGCACGACTCGTGCTTGTAGAACTCGGTCCACTTCATGACCGCCCACGGCACGGACACCGTCTCGTTGAAGATCTGCAACGCGGTGGTGCCCAGCATCGAACCGGCCTCGGCCGCGCCCTCGAAGTCCAGCGGCACGTCCAGGTGCTCGGCGGTGAACAGCGGGGTGGACGAGCCGCCCGGCGTCCAGAACTTCAGCGGGATGCCGTCCTTCATGCCGCCCGCCAGGTCGAGCAGCTCGCGCAGCGTGACGCCCATCGGGGCCTCGTACTGGCCGGGGCGCTCCACGTGGCCGGACAGCGAGAAGATCTTCGGGCCCGGCGACCGCTCGCGGCCCATGGTGCGGAACCAGTCCGCGCCGCCGTTGACGATGTAGGGCACGCTGGCGATCGTCTCGACGTTGTTCACCACGGTCGGCGAGGCGTACAGGCCCGCGGTCGCCGGGAACGGCGGCTTGAGCCGGGGCTGGCCGCGCTTGCCCTCCAGCGAGTCCAGCAGCGCCGTCTCCTCGCCGCAGATGTAGGCGCCCGCGCCCGCGTGCACGACCACGTCGAGGTCGAAGCCCGAGCCGAGGATGTCCTTGCCCAGGTAGCCCGCCTCGTACGCCTCGCGCACGGCCGCGTGCAGCCGGCGGATCACGTGCAGCACCTCGCCGCGCACGTAGATCGCGGCGAAGTTCGCCCGGATCGCGTACGAGGTGATGATGATGCCCTCGATCAGCGAGTGCGGGTCCGCCATCATCAGCGGGATGTCCTTGCAGGTGCCCGGCTCGCCCTCGTCGGCGTTGATGACGAGGTAGTGCGGCTTGCCGTCGTTCTGCGGGATGAAGCCCCACTTCATGCCGGTGGGGAAACCCGCGCCGCCGCGACCGCGCAGCCCGGAGTCCTTGCACTGCTGGATCAGCTGGTCCGGGTGGGCCTTGAGCGCCTTGCGCAGCGCCGTGTACCCCTCCAGCTGCTCGTAGGTCTTCAGCGTCCACGAGCGCGGCGACAGCCAGCGCTTCGTCAGGACGGGAGTCAGGTTGTCGACCACGTCAGCTCCCCTACCTACTTCTTCTCCGGCAGCGGCGGGAACTCCGCGTTGTCCGGCATGGCCGGCGCGGTCCAGCCGCGTTCCGCGGCGATCTTGGCCCCGCGCACCGTCTCCGGTGCGGCCGACGGGCCGTCCAGGTCCGCGTCACGACCCTCGAAGAACCCGGCCAGCTGCAACTCGGCCTGGCGGAAGTCGGTCAGCGGCGCGCCCCGCGTCGGGTGGGGCTTGTCCCCCGCCTGCAGGGATTTCACCAGCTCCAGCGCGCCCTCGGGCGTCTGGTTGTCGAAGTACTCGTAGTTGACCTGGAGCACCGGGCCGAGGTCGCAGGCCGCCAGGCACTCGGCGTGCTCCAGCGTGATCGAGCCCGGCGTGCCCGGCTCACCCGCGGTCTCCTCGTGGCCGACGTCCAGGTGGTCCTTGAGCTTGGCGTAGATGGCGTCACCGCCGAGCGCGGCGCACAGCGTGTTCGTGCAGACGCTCACCAGGTGCTCGCCGCACGGGCGGCGCTTGTACATGGTGTAGAACGTCGCGACCGCGCTGACCTCGGCGTCGGTCAGGTCGAGCTGGCCGGCGCAGAACGTGATGCCCGCCTGGCTGACGTACCCCTCGACCGACTGCACCAGGTGCAGCATCGGCAGCAGCGCCGACCGCGCCTGCGGGTAGCGCGCGATGATCGCCTGCGCCTTGTCCACGATGGACTGGTCGAACAGGTCGGTGGGTTCCTGCGTCTGCGTCATCGGTCACAACCACCCATCACCGGGTCGATAGAGGCCACCGAGGCGATGACGTCGGCGACCATGCCGCCCTCGCACATCGCGGGCATCGACTGGAGGTTCACGAAGCTGGGTTCGCGCACGTGCACGCGCATCGGCCGGGTGCCGCCGTCGGAGACGACGTGGTAGCCGAGCTCGCCGCGCGGCGACTCGATCGGCACGTACACCTGGCCCGCCGGCACCGCGAAGCCCTCGGTCACCAGCTTGAAGTGGTGGATCAGGGACTCCATGGACTGGCCCATGATCTTGCGGACGTGCTCGAGCGAGTTGCCCATGCCGTCCGCGCCGATGGTCAGCTGCGCGGGCCACGCGACCTTGGCGTCGGCCACCATGACCGGGCCGGGCGTCAGGTTGTCGACGGCCTGCCGGACGATCTTGAGCGACTGGTGGATCTCCTCCAGCCGCAGCAGGTAGCGGGCGTAGGAGTCGGCGGCGTTGGACGTGGGCACGTCGAACTCGTAGTTCTCGTAGCCGCAGTAGGGGTCGACCTTGCGCAGGTCCCACGGCAGGCCCGCGGAGCGCAGGATCGGCCCGGTGATGCCCAGCGCGAGGCACGCGTCCACCGGCAGGTAGCCGACGCCCGCGAGGCGGTTGCGCCAGATCGGCTGGCCCGACAGCAGCTTGTCGTAGTCCGGCAGCCGGGAGTCCATCACCTTGATGAAGTCCTTGATCTTCTGCTCGGCGCCGTCCGGCAGGTCCTGCGCCAGGCCGCCGGGCCTGATGAACGCGTGGTTCATCCGCAGACCGGTGAGGAACTCCAGCAGGTGCAGGACCTCTTCGCGCTCGCGGAAGCCCGCGGTCATGCCGGTCAGCGCGCCGAGCTCCATGCCGCCGGTGGCCAGCGCCACCAGGTGCGAGCTGATCCGGTTGAGCTCCATGAGCAGCACGCGGATCGTCTGCGCCCGCTGCGGGACGGTGATGCCGAGCAGCTTCTCGACCGACATGCAGTACGCGGCCTCGTTGTGCAGCGGGGCCAGGTAGTCCATGCGCGTCACGAACGTGACGCCCTGGGTCCAGTTGCGGTACTCGACGTTCTTCTCGATGCCGGTGTGCAGGTAGCCGATGACGCTGCGGGCCTGGGTGACGGTCTCGCCCTCCAGCTCCAGCACCAGGCGCAGCACGCCGTGCGTGGAGGGGTGCTGCGGGCCCAGGTTCATGACGATGCGCTCGTCACCCGCGGCCTCGGCCAGCACCTCGTCCCAGTCGCCGCCGGTCACCGTGTAGACGGTGCCCTCGGTCGTCTGGCGCGAGCCGGCGTACGCGTCGGTGTCCGGCGTGGTGCGGCCGGCGTCGTGGGCTTCGCTGTCACGGCCCGCGGCACTGGTGTCGGTGCCGGTGGTCACGTCGGAAAGTCGCTCGGTCATGAGTAGGACCGCCTCTGGTCTGGCGGGGGGATCTCCGCGCCCTTGTACTCCACCGGGATGCCGCCGAGCGGGTAGTCCTTGCGCTGCGGGTGGCCGTCCCAGTCGTCCGGCATGAGGATCCGGGTCAGCCCCGGGTGGCCGTCGTAGACGATGCCGAACATGTCCCAGGCCTCGCGCTCCTGCCAGTCCGCGGTCGGGTAGACCGAGACCACGCTGGGGATGTGCGCGTCGTCCACGTCGACCGCGACCTCCAGCCGGATGCGCCGGCGGTAGGTCATCGACGTCAGGTGGTAGACCGAGTGCAGCCGCTGCGGCGCGTCGGCGCCGTAGTCCACACCGGACACCGAGCTGCACAGCTCGAACCGCAGCGCCGGGTCGTCGCGCAGGATGCGCGCCACGTCCACGAGGTTCTCGCGGCGCAGGAAGAAGGTGATCTCGCCGCGGTCGACGGTGATCTGCTGGACCGTGTCGGCGGGCAGGCCCTTCTCCCGGATCGCGGCCAGCAGCTCGTCGGCGACCTCGTCGAACCAGCCGCCGTAGGGCCGCTCGGACGGCGCGGCGACGTGGGCGGGCAGCCGCAGGCCGCCGAAGCCGGAGGTGTCGCCGGTGCCGGAGATGCCGAACATGCCCTGGCGCGCCTTGCCCGCGACCATGCCGCCGCGCGCGAGGTGCTCCTCGTGCTGGGCCTCGTTCATGCTCGCGGAGCTGAGCGCCTCGGGGTTGCCCTCGGTCTGCGGGGTGCCCGCGCCGGGGGCCTTCTCGACGTCTTTGCCCTGCTCAGCGCCGGTTCCGCCTGGGCTGCTGTCGTTTGCCATGCCGCTCACTTCTTCGCAAAGCGCTCGGAGGACGGGATCATGGCCGTCTGGTGGCCGGACTCGGCCAGCAGCGCGGCGCGGTTCGCCCCGAGCGGTTCGTCCATGATCTTCGCGTGGATCTTGAGGATCGCGTCGATCAGCATCTCCGGCCGCGGCGGGCAGCCGGGCAGGTACATGTCGACCGGCACGACGTGGTCCACGCCCTGCACGACCGCGTAGTTGTTGAACATGCCGCCGCTGGAGGCGCACACGCCCATGGCGAGCACCCAGCGCGGCTCCGGCATCTGGTCGTAGATCTGCCGCAGCACCGGCGCCATCTTGTTGGTCACCCGGCCCGCGACGATCATCAGGTCGGCCTGGCGCGGCGAGGCGCGGAAGACCTCCATGCCGAACCGCGCGAGGTCGTAGCGCGGGCCGCCGGTGGTCATCATCTCGATCGCGCAGCACGCCAGGCCGAACGTGGCGGGCCACAGCGAGGACTTGCGGGTCCAGTTGACCAGCTTCTCCACGCTGGCGAGCAGGATGCCGTTCGGGAGCTTCTCTTCGAGACCCACTGGTTTCCCCCTCAGTTCCAGTCGAGGCCGCCGCGACGCCACACGTAGGCGTACGCGAAGCCGACCGTCGCGACGAACAGGGCGATCTCCACCAGGCCGAACAGGCCGAGCCGGTCCGCGGAGACCGCGAAGGGGTAGAGGAACACCATTTCGATGTCGAACAGGATGAACAGCATCGCCGTGAGGTAGTAGGCGACCGGCATGCGGCCACCGCCCACCACGGGTTGCGGCGACGGCTCGATGCCGCACTCGTAGGCGTCGAGCTTCGCGCGGTTGTAGCGGCGGGGACCGATGTACGGCGCGGCCGTCACCGAGAACAGCGCGAAGGCCCCGGCGAGGACGAACATCAATACGAGGGGGAGGTAAGGGTCCAGCACTCTCCGTCGTCCTTTCCTCGCGTCGCGGTGGTGGTGCACCGCCGACCGTTGCGCACCCTAAAGGGTGTTCTTGCGGCCTCCGGAGGTTAGGCGTGCCTAACAATCCGCAGGTCGCTTGTGAAACACTTCACAAGGCATCTCAGCCGGTTGTGAACTGATTCACAAGACCTGAGGGTCAGTGTAGAACGTCACACAGAGGCGTGACGGGCACCCCCGTCATAGGCGCTGACCTGCACTTTCACGGTGCAGATCAACAGTTGGCTGACCCGTCGGTGAACGGGAGCACACCGAAAACGAAACAGCGCCGACTCTCAAGTCGGCGCTGCGTCGGTTAGCGGAGGCCCGTTAGGCCGTTGGGGCGAGTTTCGTGGCCGCGGTGATGATGCGGTCGAACGAGTCGCCGTCCTTGGGGTCGTAAAGGCCCGCGAGCAGCTTCAGGACCAGCTTCATCAGGGTCTTGCGCGGCAGCCCGTACTTGGTGGCGGTGCGCATGACCGTGGGGTTGCCGATGAGCTTGCTGAAGACGTTGCCGAGCCGGTAGTAGCTGCCCAGGGCCTGTTCGATGCGCACGGGGTAGCCGTGCAGCGCGCGTTCGCGGCTCGCGCCCTGGCGGGCCAGGCCCTGCACCACGGTCTCGGCCGCGATCCGGGCCGACTCCATGGCGTAGCCGATGCCCTCGCCGTTGAACGGGTTGACCATGCCGCCCGCGTCGCCGACGAGCAGCAGGCCGTCGCGGTAGTGGGGCTTGCGGTTCAGCCCCATCGGCAGGGCCGCGCCGCCGATCTTGCCGGTGGCGTTCTCCTCGCGGAAACCCCACTCCTCGGGGGTGCCGTCGAGCCAGCTCTTGAGCAGCGCGCGGTAGTCCGTGGTGCCGTAGGCCTTGGAGGTGCTGAGGATGCCGAGGCCGACGTTCACGGTGCCGTCGCCCATGCCGAAGATCCAGCCGTAGCCGGGCAGCAGGACGTCGTTGGCGCGGTCCCACAGCTCCAGGTGCGACTCCAGGTAGTCGTCCTTGGTGCGGGGGCTGGCGTAGTAGCGGCGGACCGCGACGCCCATCGGCTTGGCGTCGTCCTTCTGGATGCCGACGCTGAGGGCGAGGCGGGCGCTGACGCCGTCGCAGGCCAGGACGATGGGCGCCCTGTAGGTGACGGGGGTCTTGTCCGGGCCCTGCTTGGCCTCGACGCCGACGACCCGGCCGTTCTCGACCACCGCGCCGGTGACGGTGGTCTGCTGGTGCATGCGGGCGCCCGCGGCGACGGCGGTGTTCGCCAGCATCTCGTCGAAGTCCTGCCTCGGGCGGACCAGGCCGTAGGGCGGGAACGTGGCCAGCTCGGGCCAGTCCAGCTCCAGCGTGACGCCGCCGCCGACCACGCGCAGGCCGCGGTTGTGCAGCCAGCCGGCTTCCTCGCGGGTGTCGATGCCCAGGTCGATCAGCTGCTTGACCCCGCGCGGGGTCAGGCCGTCACCGCACACCTTCTCGCGCGGGAAGGTGCTCTTCTCCAGCAGCACCACGTCCAGGCCCGCGCGTGCCAGGTAGGTGGCCGCGGTGGAGCCCGCGGGCCCCGCGCCGACCACGATCACCTCGGCGTCCTCGCCTGCCTTGCGGCGGCTGGGAGTCGTCATCCCCGCTCCTTGTGCCCGTGTTCACAAAGTCCAGGGCGAGTCTACTTGCGCGTTGCTGAGGCTTTGCGCGCTCGAGGGCTACGAGGCCTGGGGCGGTGCGGGCTTCGTGCCGCGGTGCAGCGCGACCATGCCGCCGGTGAGGTTCATCCAGGCGACGTCCTCCCAGCCGGCGCGGGCCACGATCTCGCCGAGCGCGCGCTGGTCGGGCCACGTGCGCATGGATTCGGCGAGGTACTTGTAGGCCTCCGGGTTGGAGGAGACGAACCGGGCGATGAGCGGCAGGATCCGCAGCAGGTGGCGCATGTAGACGAAGCGGAACGGGCGGAACGTCGGCGTGGAGACCTCGCACACCACGAGCCGTCCGCCGGGCTTGACCACGCGGGCCATCTCGCGCAGCGCGGCCTCGGTGTCGTTGAAGTTGCGCAGGCCGAAGGACACCGTGACGGCGTCGAAGGAGTTGTCCGCGAACGGCAGGCGCAGGGCGTCGGCGGCCACCTTCGGCACCGGCCGGTGCGCGCCGCCCAGCAGCATCCCCAGCGAGAAGTCGGCCGCCACGCACCACGCGCCCGAGGCCGCGTACTCCACCGTGGAGACGGCCGTGCCCGCCGCCAGGTCCAGCACCTTCTCGCCGGGCTTGGCGTCCAGGACCCGCCTGCTCCACTCCCGCCAGCGCCGGTCGAACCCCAGGGTCATGACCGAGTTCGTGCGGTCGTAGCCCTTGGCCACGCCGTCGAACATCTCCGCGACCTCGCGGGGGTTCTTGTCCAGACCTGCACGCGCCATGCCGGAAGCCTAGGTGACGCCCTCAACCCCGCCACCCGAACCCTGAGCCCCGGCCCGGCCGACCCTCAGCCCCGCGTGTCCCCCTCCGGAACGCGCGTGTCCTGGAGGTCGGACACGCGGGGGTCAGGTGGCGCGGAGGGCGGTCAGCATGCCGGTGACGGCGGCTTGCCAGGGGTACTCCTCGGCGCGGGCACGGGCGGCGGAACGGCGGGTCGGCTCGGGGTGGTCCAGCAGGCTGGTCACGGCGCCGGCGAACGCCGGGGCGTGGTCGGGCACGGCGGCGCCGCAGGACGGGCGGACGATCTCGCGCAATGCCGAGGACGCCGAGACGACCACCGGGGTGCCGGAGGCCAGCGCTTCCAGGGCGGCCAGGCCGAACGTCTCGTGCGGGCCCGGCGCCAGGGAGACGTCGGCGGTGGCGAGGAGGTCGGCGACGTCCGTGCGCCGGCCGACGAACCCCAGGAAGGTGACCG
Source organism: Actinosynnema sp. NPDC049800 (assembly GCF_040656635.1). NCBI lineage: Bacteria > Bacillati > Actinomycetota > Actinomycetes > Pseudonocardiales > Pseudonocardiaceae > Actinosynnema > Actinosynnema sp. NPDC049800. Next base: position 107,070 of record NZ_JBFAMT010000002.1, read on the forward strand.
GCAGACCGGCCGCACGGCGTTCCAACGCCTCCCGGCGCGGACCGTCGCCGGCGATGACCAGCCGCACGTCGTGCCCGGCCGCGTGCAGCTCCGCCGCCGTGTCGACGCTGCGCTCGACGTGCTTCTCCGCCGACAACCGCCCGCAGTGCACGAGCAGCGCGTCGGCGCCCCGCGCCAGCTCCGCCCGCAACGACCGGTCGTGCCGGGTCGGCGTGAACGTCCGCAGGTCGACGCCCAGCGGCACGCGGGCCACGTTGCGCGCACCGATCCGGTCGAACTCCTCCCGCGCGAACTCCGTCGTGCACACCACCGTGTCGTAGGACGCCGCCATCCGCGCGTTGGCCCGGTCCGCAACCCGCCGCGCCAACGGCGTGGGCAGCAGGAACTGCTCCAGCAGCCGGTCCAGCCGCTCGTGCGAGATCACCACGCTCGGCACGCCGCGCGCCGCCGCCCACCGGCCCATGCCGCGCAGCGTGAGCCGGTCCGACACCTCCAGCCGGTCGGGCGACAGGTGGTCGAGCAACGCCCGCACGCGCCACGGGTCCACCGCCCGGTACCCGCCGGTGCCGGGGATGCGCGGCGCGGGCAACGTCACCCGCCGGACGCCCGGCGACAGCTCCTCGTCGGCGTGCGCGGCGCCCGGGACGACCAACGTGACCTGGTGCCCGTTCGCCGCGTAACCGTCGCCGAGGTGGTGCAGCGCCGTGCGCAGGCCGCCGGAGCGCGGACCGTAGAAGTTGGCCAGCTGGACGATCCTCATGCGTGCCCGACCTTCATGCCTGCCCGATGTTCATGCCTGCCCGATCCTCATGCTGCACGGCGCTCCGGCAGGTCCAGCACGGCCGCGTAGTGGCCCAGCAGCTCGTCGCACACGGCCGACCAAGTGCGCCCGCGCACCCAGCGCCGGGCCGCCTGCCCGAACCGGCGGCGGCGCAGCGGGTCGCCCAGCTCCACCACGGCCCGCCTGAGCTGCCCGTCGTCGGCGAACAGGTAGCCGGTGCCGGGTTGCACCAGGTCACGCGGCCCGCCGGCGTCCGGCGCGACCACGGGCACACCGCTGGCCAACGCCTCCTGCACGGCCTGGCAGAACGTCTCGTGCGGGCCCGTGTGCACGAACACGTCCAAGCTCGCGTACGCCGTGGCCAGGTCCGCGCCGCTCTTGAACCCGAGGAACGCCGCGCCGGGCAGGTCGTGCCGCAACTGCGCCTGCTCCGGCCCCTCACCCACCACCACCAGCCGCACGCCGGGCAGGTCGGCGAGCGCCGCGAGCCGGTCCACCCGCTTCTCCGGCGACAGCCGGCCGACGTACCCGACGAGCAGCTCGCCGTTCGGCGCCAACGAGGCGCGCAACGCGTCGTCCCGCCGGGACGGGTGGAACAGCTCGACGTCCACGCCACGTCCCCACCTGTGCACGCGCGGCACGCCGTGCTCCTGGAGCGCGTCGACGGCCCAGGTCGACGGCGCGAGCGTGCGGTCGGCCTGCGCGTGCAGCCGGCGCGTCCACCGCCAGGCGGCACGGGCGGTGAGGCCGAGGCCGTAGTGGCCGGCGAACCCGGCGATGTCGGTCTGGTAGACCGCGACGGTCGGGATGCCGAGCCTGCGTGCGGCGGACAGGCCGCGGGCGCCCATCACGAACGGGCTCGCCAGGTGCACGACGTCCGGCCGGAAGTCGGCCAGCGCGGTCAGCACCTTGCGCGTCGGCACCCCGACGGGCAGCGAGCTGAACCTCGGCAGGTCCACCGCCGGGACGCGCACGACCGGCGTGCCGAGGTGGTGGTCGGCACCCGCGCCGGGAGCCACCACCAACGCCTGGTGACCGCGCGCCCGGAGGTGTTCCAGGACCCGCAGCACCGAGTTGGTGACCCCGTTGACCTGGGGCAGGAAGCTCTCGGTGACGATCGCTACGCGCACGCCGATCACCATGCGGTGCGAAGGACACGGCGGCGTGACACCTCCGCGAACGCGCGCCGAACACCTCGCGTCGCGGTCGACGTTGGCCACGGGTTCACCTGGAGTACGTGGCGCGGTCACTCTGTGCGGTGACACTAGGTCGGCATGACCGTCTTGTCGTCCCGACCCGCGCAGCCCGTCGATCCCGGCCTGGTGTCGATCGCGCTGGAGATAGCGGGCCGACTCGCCAACGACGCGTCCGACGTGATCATGGCGACCGCCGGGCGCGGCGCGCGACCCGATGACGAGACCTCGCCGTTCGACTGGGTGACCGACACGGACCGGACGTTGGAGCGGCACACGCGGCGGGTGCTGACGGCCGAGTTCCCGCACATCCCGGTGTTCTGCGAGGACACCGACAGCGACGTGGTGAGCGACGCGGAGTTCCGCTGGGTGGTCGACCCGGTCGACGGGACCGCGAACTACGTCGCCGGTGTGCCCTGGTGCGCGTACAGCCTGGCGTTGATCGACCGGTGGGGTCCGGTCGTCGGGGTGGTCGCGGACCCGTACCGGGCCCAGATCTACGCCGCCGCGCGGGGTCGCGGCATGCGGGCGAACGGCACGCCGGTGCGGCTCGGCGACCAGGCGGTGAGCTCCATCGTGTGCACGGAGATGACGCGGACCGGCCCGTGGCCGGGGATGGGCGAGTTCATCTCGCGGGCCGCCGTGGCGGGCACGGGCGTGCGGGTGCTGGGCTCGAAGGCCCTGGCCGTCGCCCAGGTGGCCCTGGGCCACGCCGCCGCCGCCGTCCTGGACAGCTACCACGAGTGGGACGTGGCCGGCGCGGTCGCCCTGGCCGTCGAATCGGGCGCCGCCGTGCTGGACCGGCGGGGCGAGGACGCACCCCTGCCGGTGGACGGCCTGCTCGTCGCCATGCCGGAGGTGGCGGAGGAGGTCCTGGCCTGGTGGCAGGCGTCGTCCACGCCTCGTTAGGCCGTTTGGCGGATCAACGCGCTCTGTGTACAGTCGGTCACGCCAGGCCCAGTAGGGCCTGGAAGTGAACCCGGTTCACCGTCCGGACGGTCGGTTGCCGGGTTTCGCGCTGTTCAGGGCAGCCGGAGCGCGCTGGACGCCTTCGATCAGGGCCGCCACCCGACGCTCTAACCATTGCCCATGTGCGGCAGTTGTTGTTCCAGGACTTCCAGGTGGGTGCGGACCGCGTCCAGGGACGTCTGGTCCAGGAGTCGGAGGGCCACGCGGCCCACCTCGTCCTCGAACGACGTGAAGTCGTGGACGGCGGCGGTCAGGCGGTCGGTCACCGGGTGGGACTGGTCGGCGGCCAGGGCTCGGCCCAGGTCGGCGATCCGGCGCACGTCCGGCAGCTCGGCGGCGAACTGCGCGGCGATCCGCTCCAGCCACGCCCTGGCCGGTGACGCGGGCACGGTGGCCACGGCGGCGCCCACCCGCTGCACGGCCAGCTCACAGCGGCCCACCATCGCCGACCAGCGGTCGTTCACCGGAGGCGGGACGGGGAGCGGGGGTGGTGGGGGTGGCAGCTGGACCGGGGGCCGGGAACGGCGGCGGATGGCTCCGACCACGACGCCGACCACCGTGCCCGGGACGCCTCCCAGGACCACGCCGACGATCCCGGACGCGACCAGGGACGCCAGGAACGGCGCGGAGTCGTCACCGGACGGCACCGCCAAGGTGACCATGAACAGGACCGTCATCAGCGTCGTGCCGATGAGCAGTCCCCAGAGCGCCGACCGTGCCATGGGCACAATGTGCCAGATCAGGCGTCGTAATCCACGGTAACCGCCGAGGTCACGGCAACGGACTGGCAGGTCAGCACGAAACCGGCCTCCACCTCGCGCGGCTCCAGCGCGTAGTTCCGCCGCATCTCCACCTCACCGGACACGACCAGCGCGCGGCACGTCCCGCACACGCCGCCCTTGCACGCGAACGGCAGGTCCGCGCGCACCCGCTGGGCCGCGTCGAGGATCGGCACGTCCGCCGGCAGCGGCACCTCGGTGGTCCGCCCGTCCAGGATCACCGTGGCGGTGGCCGAAGCGGAAGCCGACGGTTCCGCGCGGCGCGGCGGAGGCGGCGGTTCGTCCACGTAGAACAGCTCGTGGTGCACGGCGGACGGGGGGACGCCCAACGCACCCAGCACGTCCTCCGCGTCCCGCACCATCCCGTACGGCCCGCACAGCCACCACGCGTCGACGTCCGCCCACGGCACCACCGTCGAGAACAGCGCCCGCAGCTTCGCCGCGTCCAACCGCCCGCTGAACAGCTCGACGTCCCGCGGCTCCCGCGACAGCACGTGCACCAGCTGGAACCGCGCCGGGTAGCGGTCCTTCAGGTCCGCCAGCTCCTCGGCGAACATCACCGTGTCCGCACGCCGGTTCCCGTACAGCATCGTCACCCGCGCCCCGCCGGCCAGCACCGACGCCGCGATCGACAACGCGGGCGTGATGCCGGACCCGGCCACCACCAGACCGTGGTGCGACCCGCCGGACGGCGTGAAGTTGCCCTGCGGCGGCAGCACCTCCAGCACGTCGCCGCGCTGCAACCGGTCCACCAGCAGCGTGGAGAACAGCCCGCCGTCCACCCGCCGCACCCCGATCCGCAGCGGACCGCCGGCAGGCGCGCAGATCGAGTACGAGCGCCGCTCGTCGCCGTTGCGCAGGGTCACGTACTGCCCTGGGGCGAACGCGAAGTCCGCGGCCAGCGACGGCGGCACCTCGAACGTCACCGCGACGGCGTCCGGGCACAGCTGCTCGACCGACGCGACGGTCAGCTTGTGGAACACCGGCCGTGCCATCAGATCTCCTTCACGTGCTCGAACGGCTCGGCGCAGTCCGCGCACCGGCGCAGCGCCTTGCACGCCGTGGACCCGAACCGCGACACCTCCGCGGTCCGCGACGACCCGCACCGCGGGCAGGTCACCCGCCGCGACGGCGGCGTCAGGTTCAACGGCACCGGACCGACCGCGCGCGGTCCCAGCCGGGACGGCGGCGCGATGCCCGCCTCCCGCAGCTTGCGCAACCCGGCCTCGCTGATCCAGTCCGTGGTCCACGCGGGCGACAGCGACAGCCGCACGTCCACCGCCGCGTACCCCGCCGCCAGCAACGACCGCCGCAGGTCGGCGGCCATCTCGTCGATCGCCGGGCACCCCGAGTAGGTGGGCGTGATCGTCACCGACACCCGACCGCCGGACTCGGTGACCTCGCGCAGCACGCCGAGGTCGGCCAGCGTCAGCACCGGCAGCTCCGGGTCGCGGACGCGCGCGGCGACTTCGAGGGCGGTGCTCACCACGACGCCCCCGGCAACGACCGGTGCAGGTGCTGCATCTCGGCCAGCAGGTAGCCGAACGCCTCGGTGTGCACGCCGTCGCGCCCGGCCAGCCCGTTGACCCGCGCCGCGGGCACGTCCGCCGGCCGCGCCAGCCCCGCCGCCGCCAGCACCGCGTCCAGCACACCGTCCACTTCGGACCGCAGCTCGGCGGGGTCGACCGCGACACCGGGCAGCCGCAGCTCGACCGGGTGCGGGGTGAACAGCTCGGCCAGGAACGGCCACACCCGCGCCAACCCGGCCCGCATCCGCCGGTGCGACTCCTCGGTGCCGTCGCCGAGCCGCACGACCCACTGGGCGGCGTGGTCGCGGTGGTAGGCCAGCTCCTTCAGGCCCTTCGCCGCCACGGCCGCCAACACCGGGTCGGCGCTCGCCCGCAACCGCGAGTACTGCGCGAGCTTCCACGACGAGAACACCAGCAGCCGCGCCATGGTCGTGGCGAAGTCGCCGCCCGCGAACGGTCCGCACTCGATCTCCGCCAGGTGCACGTTGCGGAAGTCCCGCTCGTCGCGCAGGTACGCCAGCGCGTCCTCGTCCCGGCCCGCGCCCTCGACCTCGCCCGCCCTGGTCAGCAGCATCCGGGACTGGCCGAGCAGGTCGAGCGCGATGTTGGCCAGCGCGACGTCCTCCTCCAGCTCCGGCGCGCGGGAGCACCACTCGGCCAGCCGCTGGGACATGACCAGCGCGTCGTCGCCGAGCATCAGGCAGTACGCGGCCAGGTCGGCGCGGTCGACGTCGGGCACCTCGCGGTCCACCCCGGCCAACGGCTCGGAGAACCCGGTCCCGAACGCCCAGTGCGCGTCCTCGTGGTCGATCAAAGATTCGTACGCGTTGTCAAAGCTCATCGCGTCACCGCACGTTCGTCGGGGGCCGTTGTCACTGTGTTCTGCGGGACACCCGCACCCGGGTCACAGGTGCGGCACGTCCTCGGGGATCTCGTAGAACGTCGGGTGCCGGTAGACCTTGTCCCCGCTCGGCTCGAAGAACGGGTCCTTCTCGTCCGGCGACGACGCGGTGATCGCCGTCGCGGGCACCACCCAGATCGACACGCCCTCGTTGCGCCGGGTGTAGACGTCACGCGCGTTGCGCAGCGCCATCTCGGCGTCCGGCGCGTGCAGCGACCCGACGTGCACGTGGTTCAACCCGCGCTTGCCGCGCACGAACACTTCCCACAGCGGCCACGACGCACTCATGCCACACCTTCCTCGACAACCGCGTGCTTCGAAGCGTGCGCCGCAGCCGCCGCACGCACCCACTCGCCGTCCTCGTGGGCCTTGCGCCGGTGCTCGACGCGCTGCGCGTTGGTCGGCCCGTTACCGCCGACGACCTGCCAGAACTCGTCCCAGTCGGGCTGGCCGAAGTCGTGGTGCCCGCGCTCGGCGTTCCACCTCAGCTCCGGGTCGGGCAGCGTCACGCCCAGCTTCTCCGCCTGCGGCACGGTCATGTCGACGAACTTCTGCCGCAGCTCGTCATTGGTGTTGCGCTTGATCCGCCACTTCATCGACTGCTCGGTGTTGGACGACTCGGCGTCCGGCGGGCCGAACATCATCAGCGACGGCCACCACCAGCGGTTCACCGACTCCTGCACCATCGCGCGCTGGGCGTCGGTGCCGGACATCATCGTCATCAGCAGCTCGTAGCCCTGCCGCTGGTGGAAGGACTCCTCCTTGCAGATGCGGATCATCGCCCGCGCGTACGGCCCGTAGGACGTGCGGCACAGCGGCACCTGGTTGCAGATCGCGGCGCCGTCGACGAGCCAGCCGATCACGCCGACGTCGGCGTAGGACAGCGTCGGGTAGTTGAAGATCGAGGAGTACTTCTGCCGGCCCGAGATCAGCTTCTCGGTCAGCTCGCCGCGGTCCGCGCCCAGCGTCTCGGTCGCCGCGTACAGGTACAGCCCGTGCCCGGCCTCGTCCTGGACCTTCGCCAGCAGGATCGCCTTGCGGCGCAGCGACGGCGCGCGGCTGATCCAGTTGCCCTCGGGCTGCATGCCGATGATCTCGGAGTGCGCGTGCTGCGCGATCTGCCGGATCAACGTCTTCCGGTAGCCGTCGGGCATCCAGTCGCGCGGCTCGACGCGCTGCTCGGCCGCGACGGTGCGCTCGAACTGCGCCTCCAGGTCCATGCACCCGATGTTACACCTGGAGGCTGATTTACGGCAGAACTGTCACAACCTGCCGTGCTTGCCTCTCCGGGTCACCCACCAGAGCAGCGGCAGCAGCACCGCCCACACCGCGAGCAGGAAGGTGCCGATCGGCAGCAGCGCGAGCACGGCCGTGCGCCCGGCGACCCGCGCCACCTCGGGGTCGGCCGTGTCGTACTCGATGCGCACCAACTGGCCCGGCTCCAACCCCTCCGGGTACAGCAGGCCCTGGGACGGGCTGTGCACCGCGCCGTCCGGCGTGGCGAAGCGCACCACGGTCCGCTGGAACGAGACGGACACCACCTCGGCGGTCGCCTTGCCCAGTCGCTCCTCGATCATCAGGTCGTCGCGCCAGCACGCCGCGAGCAGGATCACCCCGATCAGCGTCACCACCGCGCCCAGCAGCACCAACGCCCGGCTGACCAGGAGCCGGGCCTTGGGGCGGGCACCTGTCCGCACTGCGTCGTCCACCACAACTGAGGAGTCTAGGGCGGCCTCCGCGCCGGATCTCAGCGATGAGTCCATACCCTCGACGCCGTGACCTCAGCTCCTGCCTCGCGGACCCGACAACGGCTGCGCGTGCACACCAGGCGCGTCGCGGGCGACAACCTGCTGGGCGGGCTACCCGCGCCGACCGGTGCGCTGAGTTGGGTGCGGGACGGAACGGGCCTGGTCGGATGGGGTGAGGCGGCCCGGTTCGAGGTGTCGGGACCCGACCGGTTCGCCGCCGCCGACCGCTGGTGGCGCGAGTTCACCGACGACCTCGTCGTGGACGACGAGCTCGGCGTGCCCGGCACCGGACCGGTGGCGTTCGTCAGCATGGCGTTCTCCGACCGACCCGGCCACTCGGTGCTCGTGGTGCCCGAGGTCGTGCTCGGCCGCCGCAACGGGCACAGCTGGCTGACCACGATCGGCGGCGGCGGCAAGCGACGGGTCGAGCCGGTGCGCAAGCCGTCGGAGGTGCGCTACAGCGACGGGCAGGTGTCCGTCACCGGGTACCGCGAGGCCGTGCGCGCGGCGGTCGAGCGGATGCGCGCGGGCGAGCTGGACAAGGTCGTGCTGGCACACGACCTGCTCGCGGTCGCGGACGTCGACATCGACCACCGGTTCGTGCTCGAAGGCCTGGCCCGGCGGTACCCGGAGTGCTGGGTGTACGCCGTGGACGGCCTGATCGGCGCCACGCCCGAGCTGCTGCTGCGGCGCAGCGGGTCCGTGGTCGACTCACGCGTGCTCGCCGGCACGACGTGGCCGCACGACGGCATGTCGGACGACGAGCTGGCCGCCGCGCTGCTGTCGTCGGGCAAGAACCTCGACGAGCACGAGTACGCGGTGGCGTCGCTGGTGCAGACGCTGCAGCCGTTCTGCGACACCATGTCGGTGGAGGGGCCCTCGGTGCTGCGGCTGCCGAACGTCTCGCACCTGTCCAGCGACGTCATCGGCACGCTCAGCGGCACGCCGTCGCTGCTCGCGCTGGGCGAGGCGCTGCACCCCACGGCGGCCGTCGGCGGCACGCCGCGCGCGGACGCCATCGCGATGATCGAGGAGCTGGAGGGCATGGACCGCGGTCGCTACGCGGGCCCCGTCGGCTGGATCGACGGCAACGGCGACGGCGAGCTCGGCATCGCGTTGCGCTGCGCGCAGGTGGACGGCCGCACGGCGCGGCTGTTCGCCGGCTGCGGCCTGGTCGCCGAGTCGGACCCGGACTCCGAGGTCCACGAGGCGCACGCCAAGATGCTGCCCTTTCGGGAAGCCCTCGAAGGCCGATAACCGGGTTATCGCGCTTTCAAGCCCGCCACGAACCCCGACCAGGCGGCGGAACCGACCCACAACGCGCCCGCGCCCGGGTTCTTGGAGTCGCGAACACCGACGCCGTGGTCGGCGGTTATGCGGCACTCCACGCACGCGTCGCTGGCGGGGGCGCTGTAGGTGCTCTTGAACCAGCCCGTGTCACGCGGTGAGTCCGGCATGGTCACCCTCCAGTAGCCGCCTGTGGATCAACTCGATCGTATCCGCGTGGCCACGGGCAGGCCTTGGACTTTCCTGAACGCCCGCAACAGGTTCGCGGTGTCGACCGGGTCGTCGAAGTACGTGGACGGCCCGTAGATCGTCGGGGCGAACGCGACATTCGGCGCGGTGCCGTCGAAGTCGAGCACGATCAGCCCGCCGCTCGGAACGGGGTTCCTGAGGTCGCCCGACCTCACTACCTGCATGGTGATGTCCAGGTGCTGTTCGGCCAGCTGGAGCAGGTGTTCGAGCTGTTCACGCCTGGTCTCCGCGCTTCCTCCGCCACACTCGACCGCGTCCTCGGTGAAGACGAATTCGAGCTTCTTCGGCTCGTCCGACTCCAAGATCCTCGCCTGTCGGTCCCGGCGGAACGTGTAGCGGGTTTCGACCTCGGTCTCCGACGGCTCCCAGAACACGCCGTTGGCCGAGCTCATCCCGGCGCGGATGTAAGCCGGAGATTGGAGCATGCCCGGGATCACGCCGGAGTCGTAGCAGTAGATCGCCGTGGCGTCCGCTTCCATGTCGGCGAGCCGTTGGAACGAGCCGGGAAGCGTGTCGGTGTACGGCTGCACGTCCTTCGCGCTGCGGCGCAGGCGTTTGCGAGCGCGGGCGCCGAGTTCGAGGACGGTCTCGCGTTCGGCGCCGTGCACGTCGAGGAAGTCGAGCGCCTGCGCGAGCTGCTCGGTGGTGAGCGTGGCGGTGCCGTCCTCGACCTTGCTGATCCGCGAATCGCTCACCCCGACGATCGCGGCGACCTCGGCCTGGGAAGCGCTGCGCAGGGTGCGGTAGCGCCTCAGCGACAGGCCGAGCTGCCGCCGCTCCAACGTCTGACGAGCACGCATGACCCCGGCCTCCGTGAGGATCTAGCCGATCGAGCGAGCACCTAAGGAGAACTTTCCCCTTAGCATCTCACACGGATAGTAACGGACGGCAACGGACAGTAAGACCAGGAGGTGCCCGTGATCAGTGCCGGCGGTACCGACGTCGAGGCGTGGGTGAAGGTCGACGACGACCGCGACATCGTCTGCGAGTTGGACGCGGAGGAAGGGGAGGCCCAGTTCAAGTTCGGCGGCAAGCGCTCGTTCGCCCTGGAGCTGATCTTCACCGAGCGGGGCCTGGAGAACCTGAGCCGGACGAGCACGGAAGCGTTGCGCAGGTTGCGATCGGGCGAGGCTTGAAAGGTGGACGCACGCGGGGCCGCCCCCGGGTCGAGGACGGCCCCGCGTGTGACGTTCGACTTGCTCAGTGCTGGTGACCCGCGAGCAGCTCGCGCGTCTCCTGGATCTTCTTGAACGACTTCGGCTCGGTCACGGTCGCGGCACGTGCCGCGAAACCGGCCGCGCCCGGCGCGACCGCCGGCTTGCCCGGCGTGAACAGCCAGGTCTGGAACAGCTCGTCGAGCTGCTTGCCGGACAGCGCCTCGGCGAACGCGATGAACTCGTCCGTCGTCGCGTTGCCGTTGCGCTTCGCCGCCGGCCACTCCCGCAGCAGCTCGAAGAACGCCTCGTCGCCGATCTCGCCGCGCAACGCGTGCACGGTGAGCGCGCCGCGGTCGTACACGGCGCTGTGGAACTGGTTCGACGCGCCCGGGTCACCGGGCAGGACCTGCCAGAACGGGCTGTCGGCCGGGTAGGAGGCGTAGACGAAGTCCGAGTTCTCCTGGACCGTGCCCTCGCCGACGTGCTCGGACCACAGCCACTCCGCGTAGCTGGCGAAGCCCTCGTTCAGCCAGATGTCCTTCCAGCCCTGCACCGACACCGAGTCGCCGAACCACTGGTGCCCGACCTCGTGCGCCACGACGTAGGTGTTCGCGCCGCGGCGGAAGAACGCGGTGTCGTAGGTCGATCGGGTCTGGTTCTCCAGCGCGAAGCCGATGCCCGGCGTCGCCACGCCGCCCTGCGCCTCGAACGGGTACGGCCCGAACTGCGTCTCGAGGAACTCCGTCACCTCGGGCGTGCGCTCGATGCTGGCCACGGCCGCGCCGTAGTCCGCGCCGAGCCGCTCCGAGTAGGCGTTGAGCACCGGCTGACCGTTCGGCGCGGTCGACTGGCGGATCTCGAACTGGCCGATCGCGATGAACGCCAGGTAGGTGGCCATCGGCTCCAGGCTGCGGTAGCGCCAGCGGGTCCAGCCGTTGATCTGCTGGGCGGTGCCGCCGAACGTGCCGTTGGAGATCACCTCGACGCCGGTGGGCACGGCCACCGAGATGTCGAACTTCGCCTTGTCGGTCGGGTGGTTGTTGCTCGGGAACCACCACGGCGCGATGTCGGGCTGGTCGATGGCCAGCGCGCCGTCCGGCGTCCGCTTCCACGACGTGTAGCCGTCCACGGCGTGCGTGGAGGGCACGTCGGAGTACGTGACGACGACCGTCACGTTCGAGCCCTCGCGCAGCGTGCCGCGCGGGTCGACCACGAGCTCGCCGCCGGACTGCGAGAACGCGGCGACCTTGTTGTTCACCCGGACCGAACTGACCTTCAACAGGAAGTCCAGGTTGAACCGGCTCAGGTCCTGGGTGGTTTTGGCCAGGATCGTCGTGGTGCCGGAAAGGGTGTCGTCACCGGGCCGGTAGTTGAGCCTGATGTCGTAATGGGAAACGTCGTACCCGCCGTTGCCCGCATTCGGGTAGTACGGGTCGCCGATGCCGGGTGCTCCCGGCTCGGCCGCCGTCGCCGTGCCGGCCAGCAGGAGCAGGGACGCCGCGGCGGCGGTACCGAGGGTCAGCTTCGCTCTCAGGGACATGCGGCGAAGCTAGTCGCGGCCACCGGCGGGCTGTACCCCCGTCGGTAGGATTCCCACTATTGGAATGCGGTTGACACGGCGTCCTTCAACCGTCGGTGCAGATCGCGCAATTCGTGGCGTTCCGCCCGGATTTCCACCACCCGGATTCCGCTCGGCCGGTCGAGCGCTCGTCTCAGCTGGTCCGGTGTCGAGGCTTCGGTGTGCGGCACGTGGTGCGCCGCGCACAGCGACTTCAGGTCGACGCCGTGGGGCGTGCCGAAAACGCGTTCGAAGGTCCGCTCGTGCTCTTTCGCGCCCTGCTCCAGCAACGCGAAGATGCCGCCGCCGTCGTCGTTGAGCACGACGACCGTCAGGTCGGGTCGCGGCTCGCCGGGACCGATCAGCAGGCCGTTCGCGTCGTGCAGGAACGTCAGGTCGCCGATCAGGGCGTAGGTCGGGCCGCGGGTGAGCGCGATGCCGGCGGCGGTGGAGACGCTGCCGTCGATGCCTGCCACGCCCCGGTTGGCGTAGGTGCGCACGTCGCGGCGCGGCCCGGCGACCAGGTCGACGTCGCGGACCGGGTTGGACGAGCCGAGGAACAGGTTCGCGCCCGGCGGCAGCGCGGCGACCAGGTCGCGGGCCACGTGCAGGCCGGTCGGCCAGGGCTCCTCCGCCAGCAGGCCGTCCACCACGTCGGCGACCGCCTTGTCCGCGTGCTGCCAGGCGGTGAGCCAGTCGTCGTCCACGTCGTGCTCGCCCAGGACCAGGTCGGTCGACGTGTGCGTGGCGGTGAACTGCGGGTCCGGCCAGTCGAGCTCGTCGGACAGCACGTGCACGACCGGGGTCCGCGCGATGAGCTTGAGCACGCCGCGGGAGAGGGTGGCGCGGCCGACGACGACCACGGCCTGCGGCACGAGGTGGTCGGGCAACCCGCCCGCGTTGAGCAGGAGCGAGCCGTGGCGCAGGCCGTGGCCGGTGGGTTCGGCGACGACCGGCCAACCGGCGCGTTCGGCCAGGTCGGAGAGGTCGTGCTCGGTGTCGCCGACGATCACCAGGGTGCGCGGGCCGAGGTGGTCGGCGACGTGCGTGGAGGTGGTCGTGCGGCGGGCCGCGCGGGTCCACGGCATGTCGAACGGGCGGCCGTCCAGGCTCTCCGGCCAGTCGTCGTCGCCGTCGGGCACCAACGGCTCGCGGAACGGGACGTTGACGTGCACCGGGCCCTGGTCGCGCGCGGTGGCGACGGCGCGGCACACCAGCGAGCGCCACAGGCCGTTCTGGTTCTCCCGGCGTTCGGCGATGGGGAACTGGAGCGTGTCCAGGCCGAAGACGCGCTGCTGGTCCACGGTCTGGCTGGCGCCCGTGCGGTAGAGCTCGACGGGTCGGTCCGCGGTGAGCGCGATGACGCCGACGCCCGCGTGCCGGGCCTCCAGCACTGCGGGGTGCAGGTTCGCCACGGCGGTGCCGGACGTGCAGGTGACGGCGGTGACCTCGCCGCCGCCCTTGGCCAGGCCGAGGGCGAGGAAGCCCGCGGTGCGCTCGTCCACGCGGACGTGCAGGGTGAGCCGGCCGGCCGCGGCTGCCTCGTGCAGGGCGAAGGACAGCGGCGCGTTGCGCGATCCGGGGCTCAGCACGACGTGCCGGACGTCGTTGCGGATCAGCTCGTCGACGAGCACCCTGGCCTGCGCGGTGGACGGGTTCACCCGCACATTGTCGCTCAGCCCGCGACCAGGTGATTCCACGCGCTGAGCCGGACCGGACCGCCTCTCAGCCGCGGCGCGGGCCTATTGTCCCTGGCGTGGCAGATCAGGACGTTTCCGAGCTGTTCGACCCCGCCCGCTGGAAGGCGGTCGAGGGGTTCGACTTCACCGACATCACCTACCACCGCGCGGTCGACCAGGGCACGGTGCGCATCGCGTTCGACCGGCCCGAGGTGCGCAACGCGTTCCGGCCCCACACGGTCGACGAGCTGTACCGCGCGCTGGACCACGCCCGGATGAGCTCGGACGTCGGCTGCGTCCTGCTCACCGGCAACGGCCCGTCGCCGCGTGACGGCGGCTGGGCCTTCTGCTCGGGCGGCGACCAGCGCATCCGCGGGCGCAGCGGCTACCAGTACGCGTCGGGCGAGACGGCGGAGACCATCGACCCGGCCCGCGCGGGCAGGCTGCACATCCTGGAGTGCCAGCGCCTGATCCGGTTCATGCCGAAGGTCGTCATCGCGGTCGTGCCCGGCTGGGCGGCCGGCGGCGGGCACAGCCTGCACGTGGTGTGCGACCTCACGCTGGCCGGCGCCGAGCACGCGAGGTTCAAGCAGACCGACGCCGACGTCGGCAGCTTCGACGGCGGCTACGGCTCGGCGTACCTGGCCCGGCAGGTCGGCCAGAAGTTCGCCCGCGAGATCTTCTTCCTCGGCCGGACCTACTCCGCCGAGGAAATGCACAGGATGGGCGCGGTGAACGCGGTCGTGCCGCACGCCGAGCTGGAGTCCACGGCGCTGGAGTGGGCCAAGGAGATCAACGGCAAGTCGCCGACGGCGCAGCGGATGCTGAAGTACGCGTTCAACCTGATCGACGACGGCCTGGTCGGGCAGCAGATCTTCGCGGGCGAGACCACGCGCCTGGCGTACATGACCGACGAGGCGGTGGAAGGCCGGGACGCCTTCCTGGAGAAGCGCCCGCCGGACTGGTCCGACTACCCCTACTTCTACTGATGGTCACCCTCGACCAGCTGAGGGCCGCGCTGACCTCCGGCGGCGGCCCGGTGACGGCACAGCCCGGGGACCTGCCGCCGTTGCGCGGTTGGGAGACCGGAGCCGCGCTCGCGGTCACGACGTCGGGCTCCACCGGCGAGCCGAAGACCGTGCTGCTCGGCGCGGACGCGCTCACCACGTCCGCCGAGCTGACCCACGCCCGCCTCGGCGGGCCCGGCCGGTGGCTGCTCGCCCTGCCGACCACGCACATCGCGGGCATCCAGGTGCTGGTGCGGTCGGTCGTGGCGGGCGTCGAGCCGGGCGTGATGGACCTGGCCCCCGGTTTCCGCGCCGCCGACTTCGCCGTGGCGTCCCGGCCGGTGCTGGCCACGCCGGGACGGCACTACACCGCCCTCGTGCCGACGCAGCTGGCCCGCCTGGTGGCTGCCGACGGCCCGGGGCTGGCCGCCGCACGGCAGTTCGACGCCGTGCTGATCGGCGGTGCGGCCACCCCGCCCACCCTCCTCGAACGCTCGCGGCAGCTCGGCGTCCGGGTGGTCACCACCTACGGGATGAGCGAGACGTCCGGCGGCTGCGTCTACGACGGGCTGCCGCTGGACGGCGTGCGCGTGCGGCTGGTCGACGGCCGGATCGAGGTCGGCGGCCCCGTGCTGGCGCTGGGCTACCAGGGCGGCGAGCCGTTCGGCGAGTGGTTCCGCACCGGCGACCTCGGCCGCGTCCGCGCCGACGGCACGGTGGAGGTGCTCGGCCGGGCCGACGACGTGATCATCAGCGGCGGCGAGAACATCGCCCCCACCAGGGTCGAACGGGTGCTGACGGCCCAGCCCGGCGTGCGGGAGGCGTGCGTGGTGGGGCTGGCCGATCCCGAGTGGGGCCAAGTGGTGGCGGCGGCCGTGGTGCCGGAAAATCCGGATGAACCGCCCGACGTGGACGAGCTGTGCGCGGCGGTCGGCGACGTGGTGGGGCGGTTCGCCATGCCGAAGCGGGTCGTGTTCGTGGCGGAGCTGCCGTCGCGCGGACCCGGCAAGGTCGATCGGAGGGCGGTCGCTAGCTCGTTTGGGTGAGGTTCTGTCTTATTAGCAAGATTGTTGGTTGACAGCTAACCACGCCAGGCGATTGGCTCGCAGCGCCGAGGCGCGCGGCCCTGCCGCGGTCACCACCGCACCGCGCGCCCGGACGAGGAGTGCTGCGATGACCAGGCGCTACCTGATACCGCTCGCCGTCGCCACCGTCCTGACCGCCGGGCTCGCGTCGCCCGCCGCGGCCGCGGCCGACGTCGAGTGGCGAGCCGACCTGTCCACAGTGGACGCCGACGACAACGGCGTCACGACGCACGACGGCGCGGTGCGGCTCGACCGCGCCGCACCGACGCCCGCGAGCGCGCGGGCCGCCATCCGCACCGGGTTCCTGCAACTCGAACCGCGGACGTTCGACGCGCCGGTCAACGCCGTCGCCGCGACCGTGAAGAGCAGCGTCCCCGCCGGCGCGGAGGTCGCCGTCGACGTGCGCGGCGCGGTCGGCGACGAGCAGTGGACCGAGTGGGTCGAGGCGCGTCCCGACGCGCCAGCCGTGCTGCCGACCTCCGTCACCACCGTGCAGGTCCGGTTGGCGCTGACGGCCGAGAAGGCGTCGCCCGCCGTGAGCCAGGTGGACCTGCGGGCGTTCACGACGACCGCCGCGTCGGGGGTCGTCGCGCAGGCCGCGGGCCTGTCCTACCGGGTCTACGCGACCCGTGAGGGCCTGGTCGGCGGCACGACCGCGAACGGGCACGTGATCGTCAGCCGGGACCACTTCGTCGCCCTGCCGTCGCGGCGCGGCCTGTCGGCCAAGGGCACCGGCACGTACAGCGTGCGGGTGTGCGCGTCGAACGGCCGCTGCGAGTGGGCGCCGGTGTGGGACGTCGGCCCGTGGAACACCAAGGACGACTACTGGAACCCGTCGGCCACCCGGGAGATGTGGAAGGACCTGCCCCAGGGCAAGCCCGAGGCGCAGGCCGCCTACCAGGACGGCTACAACGGCGGCAAGGACCAGTTCGGCCGCACCGTGGCCAACCCGGCGGGCATCGACCTGGCCGACGGCACGTTCTGGGACGGCCTGAAGCTGACCGACAACGCCTGGGTCACCGTCACCTACCAGTGGACCGGTTCGGGCCCGGCGGGCTTCGTCCGCACCGCGGGCGACCCGCTGAACGTGCGCAGCGGCGCGACGTCGACGGCCTCGCAGGTCGGCTTGGCCGCGAACTACGCGCAGGTGCGGGTCGAGTGCCAGGTCACCGGCCAGTCCGTGACGGGCTCGCAGGGCACCTCGAACATCTGGTTCCGGATCGCGACGGGCAAGTTCGTCGCCCGGGCGTACGTGTCGGGCGTGTCGGGCGCCACCGCCTGCTGATCACGCGACCACCCGGGAGCGGGTCCCCGTTCACCATGTCGGAGGATGTCCGGCATGGCCACAGTCGCCCAGTGGGTATCGGGGACCCGCCCCCGCACGCTGCCGAACTCGATCGCGCCGGTGCTGGTCGGCGCGGGCGCCGCGCACCACATCGACGGCTTCGACCTGACCCGGGCGGCGCTGGCGCTCGTGGTGGCGGTGGCGTTGCAGGTCGGTGTGAACTACGCCAACGACTACTCCGACGGCATCCGGGGAACGGACGCGAACCGCGTCGGCCCGTTCCGGCTGGTCGGCTCGGGTGCGGCCGATCCGCGTGCGGTGCGCACGGCGGCGTTCGCGGCGCTGGGCGTGGCCGCGGTGGCGGGCCTGGTGCTGGTGGTGCTGTCGGGCCGGTACTGGATGGTGGCGTTCGGCGCGGTGTGCATCGCGGCGGCGTGGTTCTACACCGGTGGCCGCAAGCCGTACGGGTACTCGGGTCTCGGCGAGCTGGCCGTGTTCCTGTTCTTCGGGCCGGCGGCGGTGCTCGGCACGCTGTACGTGCAGACCGGCGAGGTCACCGGCATCGGCATCGGCGGCGCGGTCGCCATGGGCGCGTTCTCGACCGGCGTGATGATCGCGAACAGCCTGCGCGACATCCCCACCGACATCCAGGCGGGCAAGCGGACGCTGGCCTCCACCCTGGGCGACCGCGACTCCCGAAGGCTCTACCTCGCCCTGGTCTCGATCCCGTTCCTGATCACGCTGGCGATCGGCCTGCGCGTGCCGCTGGCCCTGATCGGCTTCCTGGCCCTGCCGCTGGTCGTCCTGGGCGCGCGACGGGTGCTGAACGGCAGCAAGGGCCGCGACCTGATCCCCGTGCTGCGCGACACGGGCCTGGCGATGCTGGTGTGGGGCATCGCCGTGCCCGCCGCGCTGGTGCTGGGCTGAGCCCTGGCCCATTCCTGGCCGGTCCTGGACCACCGGGGCGCGCTGCCCGCGCTCCGGGCGCCAGACCGGTCGGGTGCGCGGGCTGAGGCTGTTCGGATCGCTGCGCGCGGGCGTGGTCGCGCCCTCGGTGTGCCCGCGCCAGTGCTCGCCCGCTACCAGGCGTCCTCGGTGAACGTCATCGGCTCGTCGTCGTCACGCGGTGCGGGCTTCGGCGGTTCGACGCGTGGTTCCTCGCCGCGGCACAGCGCGGCCAGGGCGTCGCGGTCCGCCTCCAGCGCCGCCTTCACGCCGCGGTCGTCGGCGGCCTCGCCCATGAGCACCTGGCGCCAGCTCAGGTAGCCGCCCGCGATCCGGCGCTGCAACGCCTGCAGCTCCGGCGTCGCCGCGTTCGACTTCGCGTACTGCATCACCCGGCGCACGTCGTCGGCCGACGGCTCGCGCTGCGGGTACCGCAGCTTCGCCGCCTCGCGCATCGCCTTGTCGGCATCGGCGACCGACCTGGCCAGCACGTCCTCCGCCGTGAGCACCTCCGCCGTCCGCCACGCGCTCACCGCACACCCCTTCCCACGCGCCGATCCCCGCTGCGACGCACGGCACGCCCCGCGCGTTCCCATGAAAGCAGGAATCACCGGCCCCACATGCCGGTCGAGCGGAACCTCGCCAACGCGGCCAGGTGCGGTTCCAGGTCCATGCCCTGCGCGGCCACCCACTCGTCGTCGTAGTACGTGTGCGCGTACCGCTCGCCGCCGTCGCACAGCAGCGTCACGACGCTCCCGCGCAACCGCGACGCCCGCATCTCCGCGATCAGCTGGAACGCGCCCCACAGGTTCGTGCCGGTCGACCCGCCCACGCGCCGCCCGAGCACGTCCTCGACGTGCCGGATCGTCGCCACCGACGCCGCGTCCGGCACCTTGATCATCCGGTCGATCACGTTGCCGATGAACGACGGCTCCACCCGCGGTCGCCCGATGCCCTCGATCCGCGACCCGCGCGTCCCGGTCAACGACGGGCTCCCGTCGCGCCACGCGTCGAAGAACACCGAGTGCTCCGGGTCCACCACCGCCAACCGGGTCCGCAGCTTCCGGTAGTGGATGTAGCGGCCGATGGTGGCGCTCGTGCCGCCGGTGCCCGCACCCACCACGACCCACTCCGGCTCGGGCGCGGACTCCAGCGCCATCTGCTGGAACACCGACTCGGCGATGTTGTTGTTGCCGCGCCAGTCCGTCGCCCGCTCGGCGTGCGTGAACTGGTCCATGAAGTGCCCGTTCAGCTCGGCCGCGAGCCGCCGGGACTCGTCGTAGATCGCGCCCGGCTCGTCGACGAAGTGGCACCGCCCGCCCTGGCGCTCGATCAGCGTCACCTTCTCCTGGCTGGTGGAACGGGGCATCACCGCGATGAACGGCAACCCGAGCAGGCGCGCGAAGTACGCCTCCGACACCGCCGTGGAGCCGGACGACGCCTCGATCACGGGCGTGCCGCCGACCACCCAGCCGTTGCAGATCGCGTAGAGGAACAGCGAGCGCGCGAGCCGGTGCTTGAGCGAGCCGGTGGGGTGGGTCGACTCGTCCTTCAAGTACAGGTCGATGCCCCACTCCGGTGGGAGGGGGAAGTGCAGCAGGTGCGTGTCGGCGCTGCGGTTGGCGTCCGCTTCGATGATGCGGACGGCCTCGCACACCCATTCCCTGGTCCGGGAGCTACATCGGTCTACCGAAGTCGTCACGCCGGCACGATAACTTCTGCGACGTGACCTCACTTCCGATCGGCCCACTCCGCGGCAGCCTCCTCGCCGGCGCCGTCGGCGACGCGCTCGGCGGTTCGATCGAGTTCGACCGGATCGACCGCATCCGGGGCCGGTTCGGTCCATCGGGCCTCACCGACTACGCGCCCGCCTACGGCCGGCTCGGCGCGATCACCGACGACACGCAGATGACCCTGTTCACGCTGGAAGGCCTGCTGCTGGCCCGCAAGCGCGGCAGCGACCCGGTGCACGAGGTGCGGGTGGCGTACGCGCGGTGGCTGCGCACGCAGGGCGGCCCGGAGGTCAGACCGGACGGGTGGCTGCTGGACGTGCCCGAGCTGCACGACCTGCGCGCGCCCGGCAACACGTGCCTGACCGCGTTGCGCTCGGGCGTGCTGGGCACGGTGGACGCGCCGATCAACGACTCCAAGGGCTGCGGCGCCGTGATGCGCGCGGCGCCGGTGGCATTGTGGTCCGACGACGTGCGCGAGGTGTTCGAGCTGGCCGCCGCGACCGGCGCGCTGACCCACGGCCACCCCAGCGGCTACCTGTCCGCGGGCGTGCTGGCCGTGCTCGTGGGGCAGCTGCTGGCGGGCGCGCCGCTGCCGGCCGCGATCGAGGTGGCCCGCGCCGAGCTGATCAGGTGGGACGGCCACGAGGAGCAGCTGGCCCTGCTGGACCTCGCCGTCGAGCTGGGCGTCGGCGGCGTGCGGCCGACGCCCGAGGTGATCGAGACGGCGTTGGGCGGCGGGTGGGTCGGCGAGGAGGCGCTGGCGATCGCGGTGCTGACCGCGCTGGCCGCGCGCGACCTGGCCGACGGGCTGCTGCTCGCGGTCAACCACTCCGGGGACAGCGACTCGACCGGCGCGCTGTGCGGGAACCTGCTCGGCGCCCGGGACGGCGTCGAGGCCATCCCGGGGCACTGGCTGGAGGCGCTGGAGCTGCGGGACGTGATCGAGCGCCTGGCCGACGACGCGGCGGTGGCGTTCGCGCGGTGACCGGACGCGCCGCCGCGGACCCGTCCGCTCCGATCAGGACGGCCGGCGCACGAACTGCGGCAGGCGTTGCAGGCCGTACGGGTAGGGCAACGGCCGGCTGCTGACGTCGGTCAGGCGCTCCAGCCGGTCGTCGTCGAGCGACCAACCGGTGGCGCCGAGGTTGTCCCGGAGCTGCTCCGGGGTCCGGACCCCGATGATCGGGGCGGTCACCCCGGGCCGCTGGAGCAGCCAGCGCAGGGCGACCTGGGACGGCGTCCTCCCGACCTCGGCGGCCACGGTCGAGACCGCCTCCACGACCTGCCAGGTGCCCTCGGTCGCGTCCTGGTGCACCGACTGCCGCCGATCGGCCAGCCTGGTGCCGGCCGGGGCCTCGGTCATCTCGCGGGTGTACTTGCCGGTCAGCCTGCCGCCGCCGAGCGGGCTCCACGGGATCAGGCCGAGGCCCTCGTTGCGGCAGATCGGCAGCAGTTCGAGCTCCACGTCGCGGTCGAGCAGGTTGTAGAGCGGTTGCAGGCTGACGAACGGCTCCCACCCGTGGTGACGGGCGAGGTCGATCGACTTCTGCAGCTGCCAGCCGGTGTAGTTGCTGGCGCCGACGAATCGCACCTTGCCGCTGCCGACCAGTCGGTCGAGGGTGGACAGGGTCTCCTCGATCGGGGTGGCGTCGTCGAAGACGTGGATCTGGTAGAGGTCGACGTAGTCGGTGCCGAGCCGCCGGAGGCTCTCCTCCACGGCCCGCACCAGGTGCTTGCGGCCGGCGCCGTTCACCGGTGCGCCGGCGGCCATCTCCCCGTACGCCTTGGTGGCGATCACCAGGTCGTCGCGGTTCCGCGAGCGCAGCCAGCTGCCGAGGATCTGCTCCGAACCGCCGTGCTGGTAGGTGTCGGCAGTGTCGACGAAGGTGCCGCCCGCGGCGGTGAAGTCGTCGAGGATCCGGTGGGCGGTCGGCTCGTCGGTCTGGCTGCCGAAGGTCATGGTGCCGAGCGCGAGTTCGCTGACCTCGAGCCCGGTTCTTCCGAGGAATCGCCGTTGCACGGTCGAACAGTGGCACGGGTCGCGGCCGGGGACCGGGCCAATTCCCGGCGGGAATCCCGCGCCGATTCGCCGCCGGGCCGGACCGTCGGGGACGACGGGCGGACCCCGACGGGTGGACAACCCTTAATCTACATAGGTAGGCTTGAGGCGTGGAACCGCTCGCACGCATCGGAGGCGCCACCGTCGACGTGCTGGAGGTGCTCCTCGGGAGCGACCAGCCGCGCTGGGGCCTGGAGATCATCAAGCTGACCGGGCGCCCGTCCGGCAGCGTCTACCCGCTGCTCGACCGCCTGGAACGGGCCGGGTGGGTCACCTCGTCGTGGGACGACGACAGCGAACGCCGGGGCCCGCGCCGCCGGATGTACGTGCTCACGCCCGAAGGCGCCCAGGAGGCGCTCAAGGTGTGCGCGAAGGCCGCGAGCCGAACGAAGGCCAAGCCCGTCACCCGACCGGAGGTCGCCCGATGAGCAGACTCACGACCCGACTGGCCCTCGCCGTGGTCCGAGCCGCCGCCCTGCGGCTGCGGCGCGAGCAGCGGGACCGCTACCTGGAGCAGTGGCGCGCCGACGTCGAGGGCGCGCGGGAGCTGGGCCTGAACCCGCTCGGCGTGGCGTTCGGCGCGGCCCGCATCGCGAACCGGGAGCGCAAGCCGGTGCTGCTGCCGATCGGCCCGCTGGCGCTGGCCCTGCGGCTGCGCGAGAGCACGAACATCGGCGCCGTGCTGGCCGTGATGGTGCTGGCCAACGTCGGCGGGGCGATCCTGCTGGTGCTGTGAGGCGCTAGGCGGCGTCGCCGCGCAACTGGGCGCGCAGCTTCTCGCGTTCGGCGCGGCGCACCGCCTGCTTCTCCTCGAGGCCCTGCGCGACCCGCTTGCGCAACCCGCCGAACACGAACAGCGACAGCGGCAGGGCCACCACCACGCCCACGGCGAGGGCGACCAGCAGCGGCACGTTCACGAGCACGAGCAGCGCGGTGACCGCGGCGACCATGCCAAGGCGCGCGCCGATGTAGAGCGTCACATCACGACCCAGGTGCACGGTTACCCAGGTTACGCGTCGTCCGCGGGACCGGCCGCCGCGGTGTTCGGACGGCCCTCGAACCGGGTGGACAGCACCACCGTGGTGCGCGTGCGCGCGACGCCCTGGATGCGCCGCAGCCGGCCGAGCGAGCGTTCCAGGTCGTCCACCGTGGCGACCCGCACCTTCACGATGAACGACTCGTCGCCGGCCACCCGGTAGCACGACTCGACCTCGACCAGCTCGGCCAGCGCGACGGCCAGCTCGTCGTCGTCCGCGGTGTCGGTGGGGTGGATGCTGACCAGGGCGGTCACGCCGAGGCCGACGGCGCTCGGGTCGACCACCGCGTGGTAGCCGACGATCACGCCGGTGGCTTCCAGCTTGCCGACCCGTTCGTGCACGGCGGAGGCCGAGAGGCCCACCTTGCGCCCCAGGTCGGCGTAGGTGGCCCGGCCGTTCTCCCGCAGCGCGGCGATGATCTGTCGATCAAGAGCGTCCACCGGTCACAGGGTAGGCCCACCGACCTCGATGTCCGAACCGCGCGCTTCGTCCCTTACTACCTCTTTACCATCACCCAAGCGTTCGAGTACCCGATGGGTGGGGTGCCACGATGCGTCCGGTACGTCTGATCGCCATCGGGGAGGATGCCGTGACCGTGACGCAGGGACACCAGGGGGAACGCCTGCTGACACCGGGTGAGGTCGCGAACTTGTTCCGGGTCGACCCGAAGACGGTCACCCGCTGGGCCACCGCCGGTCGGATCGGCTCGATCCGCACGCCGGGCGGGCACCGCAGGTTCCGGGAGTCCGAGGTGCAGCAGCTGTTGTCCCAGCTGACCACGGAGGCGACGGAGCCGGTTCGGCACTGACGACGTGCACCTCCGCGACACGGGTAATCTCGTGGCAAAGGAGGTGGCGACCATGCTCTACCTGCTCGCGGTGATCGGTGCGCTCACCATCGCCGTGCTGCTGTGGCGTGCGTTCGGACCGAACCGGGTCGATACCGCCCCCAGTCGTCGGATCGTGGCGCCGGACGACGACCCGGACTTCCTGCGCAAGCTCGGTGAGCAGCGCAAGAAGAAGCCGGACGACGAAGAGTGACAACGGTGGGGCCTCGCACCGAGGCCCCCTCGTCGCGTCAGTTGTTCGGGAAGTCGTCGGCCACGGTGGCGGCGAGCTCCAGCAGCGCGAGCCGGGTGTCCGGTGCGAGCTTGTCCAGCTCGATCTCCGCACCCTCTTCCAGGTGCGTGTCGAACGGGATCCGCACCACGGCGCGGCACCGCTGGGCGAAGTGCGCGGCCAGCTTGTCCAGGTCGACCTTGCCCGAGCCCGGCCGCACCGAGTTGATCACCGCGACGGACTTCGCGACCAGGTCGCGGTAGCCGTGGGCGTCCAGCCAGTCCAGCGTCGCCGCCGAGGTCTGCGCGCCGTCCACCGAGCCTGAGGACACCAGCACCAGCGAGTCGGCCTGGTCCAGCACGCCCTTCATGGCCGAGTGCATCAAGCCGGTGCCGCAGTCGGTGAGCACGATGTTGTAGAAGAGCTCCAGCAGCCCCATCGTGCGCAGGTAGTCGAGGTCGCTGAACGCCTCCGACACCGCCGGGTCCTGCTCCGACGCCAGCACCTCGAGCCGGCTGGGCGACTGCGAGGTGTACGCGCGCACGTCGCTGTACCGGGTGATCTTCGAGGCGTCGCGCAGCAGGTGCCGCACGGTCGCCGTGGTCTCCCTGGGCACCTTCAGCGCCAGCGTGCCGCGGTCGGGGTTGGCGTCCACCGCGATGACCCGGTCGCCGCGCAGCGAGGAGAACGTCGAGCCGAGCGTGGTCGTCGTCGTGGTCTTGCCGACGCCGCCCTTGAGGCTCAGCATGGCGATCTTGTAGCAGCCGCGCAGCGGCTGGTTGATCCGGCCGATCAGCTCACGCCTGCGGACGTCCGCGGGGCTCTCGCCGAAGTTGACCAGACCCCCGGTGACCGAGTGCACGGTCTTGCGCCAGCCGGACTGCGGCTTGCGCTTCGCGCGCTTGATCAGCTGCTGCGAGGACACGTCGTTGGCGTTGGCCGCCCGCTGCGGTTGCTGCTGCTGCGGCTGGACGCTCTGCGGGAAGTTGTTGGGGAACCCGCCCTGGTACTGGTGCGGTCCCGACTGGTTCGGTCCCGGCTGGCCGGGGTACGGGCCGGACTGGCCGCCGGAGACCTGGTAGGCGCCCGACTGGCCGCCCGCCACCTGGTAGGCGCCCGACTGCTGCCCGGAGACCTGGTACGCGCCGGACTGCTGGCCCGAGACCTGGTACGGCCCGGACTGCTGACCCGACACGGGGTAGGGGCCCGACTGCTGGCCCTGCACCGGGTACGGCCCGGACTGCTGGCCCTGCGCCGGGAACCCGCCCGACGGGGGGCCGGTCACCGGGCCGGACTGCGCCGGGTCGAGGTAGACGGTCTGGGGGTCGACGTAGTGGGCACCCGATCCCGGCTCGACCTGGTAGCCGCCCGACTGGTTCGGGTTGGGCTGCTGCCCGTCCGCTCCGGTCGACTGCTGCCACGACGGCTCAGGATTCTCGTAGCGACCGGTCACCGCTGGGGTCCTCCCTGAGCGAAGCGGATCGAGACCTCCCCGACCCCACGCGTCCGACGGTAGTCGGCCACCAGTGGTTCCACGACACTGGGTGCTCGCTCCCCCGAGCATCGCGGACGGGGCCGCGAACACCGCGTTACACGTGGTCTACGGCATCAGCCGACGCCCGCGTACGAGTGCATCCCAGTCGTTACGAGGTTGATGAAGAACAGGTTGAACACGGTCAGCGCGAAGCCGAGCGAGTTGATCCACGCGGCGGGCCTGCCGCGCCACCCCGCCGTGGCCCGCGCGTGCAGGTACGCCGCGAAGACGACCCACGAGACGAACGCCACGGTCTCCTTCGGGTCCCAGCCCCAGAACCGGCCCCACGCCGCCTCGGCCCAGATCGCGCCGCAGATGATGCCGATGGTGAACAGCGGGAACGCGAACACCGTGCTGCGGTAGGCGAGCCGGTCGAGCACGTCGGCGTCGGGCAGCCGGGTGAACCGCGCGCGGCCGGAGGTCTTCAGCAGGTACAGCACGCTGGCCACGCCGGGCACCAGCAGCACGCCGCTGGACACCGAGATCACCGACACGTGCACCACGAGCCAGTACGACTGCAACGCGGGCTGCACGGGCGCGGCGTCGGCGTAGAGCACCGTGCCGCCGAGGAACATCAGGATCACGATCGGCACGAGCACGAAGCCGCCGAGCTTGCGGACGTCGAACGTGCGCGACAGCACGAGCCACGTCACGACGGCGGCCAGCGTGAGCAGCGAGCCGTACTCGTACATGTTGCCCCACGGCGCGCGCTCGGTCGCGAACCCGCGCAGCACCAGGGACGCGGTCTGCAGCACCGCGCCGAGCACGGTCAGCGCCACGCCCATGCGGCCCAGGCGTTCGGCGCGGGACCGCTCCGGCTCGGTGACCCGGCCGGGCGTCCACGTGCCGTCGGCCCGCGTGCCGCCCGACACGACGGCCGCCGCGGCCGGTTCGCGGGTCTTGGCGGGTCGGGCGAACGCCGCCTCGCACAGGTACAGCACGGCGGCGAAGAAGTAGATCGCCACGGCCGCGCCGTAGGTCCAGTCGCTGTAGGTCGCCAGCGCCGTGTTGACCGGCATCAGCTCTCCTCCTTGTGGGCGAGCAGGTCGCGGGAGAGCTCGGTGAACTCCTCGCCGTACCCGGCCTGATCAGTGCGCGCGAGGCCGCCGACCTCGACAACGGTACGCCCGTCCGGCCCCGGTGCGGCCCGCACCCAGACGCGGCGGCGCTTGATGCTCAGCGAGACGGCCAGCCCCAGGATGACCAGCACCGAGAACACGAGCACCCACACCTGCGTGGGGTCGTGGGACACCTGCAACGACACCCAGTCGCGGACGCCGTCGAAGCGGATCACGGTGCCGTCGTCGAGCGTCAGCTGCTCGCCCTGCATGAGGTTCTGCCGGGCGACCTTGGTCAGCTTGCCGTCGCGGACCATCTTCTGGTCGATCGAGAAGATGGACTGGCCGCGACCGGAGTCGGTGCCCAGGTCGCCGCGGTAGACGTCGATCGCGACCGCCGGGTCGTTCGCGGCGGGGAACGCGGAGTCGAGCAGCTCGCCCTGGAAGACGGCGGTCGGCGCGAGCAGGCCGGTGATCGCGAGCTGGCTCTTGCGGCGCTGCTCGGCGTCCGGCACGTTCGGCGGGTCGAACTTCGTCGCGCCCTCCGAGGCGAGCGTGACCTGGTCGACCGGGCGCCACTGGGTCGCGCCGGAGCGGGTCTCGCCGTTGGGGAAGGTGACCGTGAACAGCGGCGTGTAGCCGTGGCCGAGGAGGTAGACCCGGTCGCCCGCCGTGCGCAGCGGGCTGTTGACCTCCAGCGGGTACGGCCGCCACGCGCCGGTCCGCAGGTCCGCGCCCGACTGGTACTGGATGGCCGCGTGGAAGCTCTCCGCCTGGCCGTTGTGCAGGTAGGTGGCGTCGAAGTCGTCGACCCGCACGCAGAACTGGTTGAGCCGCGTGCCGTCCACGCGCAGGCCGGGGCGGAACGTGTCGTAGTTGTAGACGCCCGAGTTGCAGAACTGGCCGCCGTTCGCCTGCACGATGACCTGGCCCTCGTAGCCGAACATCTTGCCCAGCGCGAACGCGACCAGCAGGCCCAGCAGGGAGAAGTGGAACACCAGGTTGCCGGTCTCGCGGAGGAACCCGCGTTCGGCGCTGATCGTGCGGGCGCCGTCCGCCTCGTCGCGGGTGACGGTCCGCCAGCCCTTGAGCCGGCGTTCGGCGTGCTCGATGACGGCTCGCGGGGACGAGGTCGTGTCGGCGGCGGCGTGGTGCGGCATCCGGGCCAGGTTGCGCGGCGTGAGCACCGGCTTGGCCCGCATCTGCTTGAAGTACTCCCACGTGCGCGGCAGCAGGCAGCCCACCAGCGACACGAACAGCAGCACGTAGATCGCGGAGAACCAGAAGCTCGCGTAGACGTCGAAGAACTGCAGCCGGTCCAGCAGCCGGCCCCACCAGCCGTTGTCGGCGATGTACTCGTCGACCTTGAAGGAGTTCAGCGAGCGCTGCGGCAGCAGCGCACCCGGCATCGCGCCGAGGGCGAGCAGGAAGAGCAGGGTCAACGCGGTGCGCATGGCCGTCAGGCCGCGCCACGTGTTGCGCAGGAAGGCGAGGAGGGCGCGCACTACAACGGCAGTTTCAGGTCGTTGACGACGGCGTCGCGCAGCCAGGCGACGAAGTCGCCCCACAGGCCGGTGACCAGGGCGACGCCGACGGCCATCAGCAGCACGCCGCCGAACACCTGCACCTGGCGGACGTGCGAGCGCAGCCAGCCGGTCGTGCGGACCGCCCAGCGCGCGCCGAGCGCGATCAGGACGAACGGCAGGCCGAGGCCGAGGCAGTAGGCGAGCACGAGGACCCCGCCGCGGGCGGTGACCGAGCCGACCTCGGTGCTGCGGGTCAGCGCCAGCACGCCCGTGAGCGTCGGGCCCAGGCACGGCGTCCAGCCGAGCGCGAACACCCCGCCGAGCAGCGGCGCGCCGAGCAGGCCCGCGCGCGGCGTGCGGTGCAGGCGGATGTCGCGCTGGAGGCCGGGGACGAGCCCGATGAACACCAGTCCCATGGCGATCGTGATGACGCCGCCGACGCGCTGGAGCACATCGCCCTGGACCCAGAACAGGTCGGTCAGCCCGAGCACCACGAACGACATCAGCGCGAACACGATCGTGAAGCCGAGCACGAACAGCAGCGCGGCGCCCGCGACCCGCCAGCGGCCGGTCTTCCTCGCCTCGTCGTCCTGGACCGCCGGCGCTTCCGCGCCGACCAGGCCCGCGAGGTAGGCGAGGTAGCCGGGCACGAGCGGGACCACGCACGGCGAGGCGAACGAGATCGCACCGGCCAGGACCGCCACGCCGGTCGCGAGCAGGATCGGGCCGGAGGTGGCCAGATCGGTCGGATTCACGCCGTCCAGGGTAGGTATCGACTACTTGACGGCTCCCACCGGCATCTGTGTTCGAGGCCACTGCTCCGCAGATGGCGGGCTCGGTCGCCTGGAAGTCGACCGCTCGCGCCTGATTTCCCGACGATCGAAAAGCGTGATCGCCGGGAAATGAGTCGCGAACGATCGACGCGACCTCGCGGCGGCTGTACCCGTCTCAGTGAATGTTTAAACCCGACCATCAACCCTTGTGGGTTAGCGGGCAACTCCATAGCGTGACTGCCATGCGCGCACACCGGCTCACCTTGCCCGTGCTGGCCGTCGCCTTCGCCGTCGTCGCCGCTCCCCTGCCCGGCGGCGCCGCGGAGGCCGGCGGTCCCGGCGTGGAGTGGGTGGAGGTCTTCTCACCGGACGGCACGATCTCGCGGACGCCCGTGGCGGTCACCGTCGAGACCAGGGCCGCGCCCGAGGCGGTGGCCGCCGACGTGGTGGCCATCCAGGAGACCGGCGCGCCGGACCAGCGGTTCGACCTGGTCTTCGTCGGCGACGGCTACACGGCGGGCGAGCTCGGCGTCTTCCACGACCACGTGGTGAGCAAGTGGACGGAGCTGTCCGCGGTCGAGCCGTTCAAGTCCTACCGCCAGTACTTCAACGTCTGGCAGGTCAACGTCGTGTCGAACGAGTCGGGCGTCGACCACGACCCGACCCTGGGCACGGCCCGCGACACGGCTCTCGACATGGGCTTCTGGTGCCAGGGCCGCGACACCCAGACCGAACGCCTGCTGTGCGTGAACCAGACCAAGGCGGGCCAGTTCGGCGCCCTCGCGCCGCAGGCCGACCAGGTCATCGCGCTCGGCAACACAGCCAAGTACGGCGGCGCGGGCGGCGGCGTGGCGACCGCGGCGGGCGCGAACGACCAGGCCGGGCAGATCGCCGTGCACGAGCTCGGCCACTCGATCGGCAAGCTCGCCGACGAGTACGACTACCCGTACGACCAGTACAGCGGCGAGGAGCCGACCGAGGTCAACGTGACCGCGGACCCGACCGGTGCGAAGTGGTCGGCCTACCTGGGCCAGACGTCGCCGGACGGCGGCGTGGTCGGCGCGTTCGAGGGCGCCCGGTACTACAAGCTCGGCCTGTACCGGCCGACCGAGAACTCGATCATGCGCACGCTCGGCCGCGAGTTCAACCTCGTCGGGCGGGACGCGATGATCGACGCGTTCAAGGCCAAGGTGCCGGAGCTGCGCTGATCCCGGCCGTGATCCCGAGCCGCGGTCACCGTCAGGACTCCGCGGCCAGGTCCTTGACCAGCCCGACCAGGTCCGAGGCGATCACGGCGCCGAGGAACGCCGCCGCCACCCGGTGCTGCTTGTCCAGCACGAACGTGGACGGCACGGCGTTGGGCGGCACCCCGCGGAAGGCCAGCATCGCCCGCCCCGACTCGTCGTAGATCGACGGGTAGGTCAGCTGCCGGTTGGCCATGAAGTCCCGCGGCGCCTCGGTCGAGCTCTCCTTGACGTCCACGCCGATGACCTGCACGCCGAGCGGCCCGGTCTCGTCCTGCACCTTCTGCAGCTCCGGGGCCTCGGTCCGGCACGGCCCGCACCACGCTCCCCAGACGTTGACGATCACGACCTTGCCCGCGTAGTCGTCCAGGGAGACGGTCTTGCCGTCCTCCATCAGGCTCGGCCCGGACAGCCCCGTGACCTTCTTGCGCTCGTCGCCGTCGTAGCGCAGCTTCGTCTCGCCGTTGGGCGCGACGAGCTGGAACTCCGAACCGGCCACCACCGCGTCGTCACCGGTCGAGCAGCCGGTGACGAGCAGGAGCGCGACCGCGAGGCCCGAGAGGGCGGAACGGGGCCTCATGCCCCGGTCACCCTCGGGTTCGTCGCGCCGACCGGCTCGGTGTAGACCACGCGCACCAGCTGCTCGCCCTCGAACACGAGGCTGGTCAACGACGCCAGCGAGCACTCGCGGCGACGGGGGTCGTGCCACATCCGCTTGCCCTCCAGGAACCGCCGCAGCGTCCAGATCGGCAGCTGGTGCGACACGCACACGGCCTCGTGGCCCTCGGCCTCGGACCGGGCCCGCTGCACCGCGCCGAGCATCCGGTGCGCGATCGCCAGGTACGGCTCGCCCCACGACGGCCGGAACGGGTTGACCAGCTTCGGCCAGTGCTTGGGCGAGCGCAGCGCGCCGTCGCCGACGGCCACCTTCAGGCCTTCGAACTTGTTGTCCGCCTCGATCAGCCGCTCGTCGGTGTCCAGCTCGAGCCGGTGCGAGTCGGCGATCGGGGACGCGGTCTGCTGCGCCCGGTCCAGCGGCGAGGCCACGACGTGCGCGATGTCGTGGTCGGCCAGGTGCTCGGCCACGGTCAGCGCCTGCTTCTGGCCCCGTTCGGACAGCTTGAAGCCCGGCAGGCGGCCGTAGAGGATGCCGGTCGGGTTGTGCACCTCGCCGTGCCTGAGCAGGTGGACGACCGTGCGGCTCACTGGGTCGCCTCCGCGGCGGCGCGGGCGGCGTGCGGCAGGGCGTCGGCGATGACCTGGAAGTCGTCGTCGGTCATGGCCGCGTTGACGAACCACGCCTCGAAGGCGCTCGGCGGCGCGTACACGCCGCGGTCGAGCAGGGCGTGGAAGAACGCCGGGAAGCGCCACGTCTCGGCGCGCTGGGCGCCCGCGTAGTCGGTGACCTCGGTGTCGGTGAAGAACACGCTGACCAGGTTGCCGGCGAACTGGACCCGGTGCGCGACGCCCGCTTCGGTGAGCGCGGTGGTGAACAGCGCGCCCAGGCGCGTGGCGTTGGCGTCGAGGGTGCGGTAGACGTCGTCCGTGGCGGCGCGCAGCGTGGCCAGGCCCGCCGCCACCGCGACCGGGTTGCCGGACAGCGTGCCCGCCTGGTAGACCGGGCCGGCGGGCGCGAGCTTCGACATCACGTCGGTCCGGCCGCCGAACGCCGCCGCGGGCAGGCCGCCGGACATGACCTTGCCGAACGTGTAGAGGTCGCCCTCGACGTTCTCCAGGCCGTACCAGCCGGCGCGGGACACCCGGAAGCCGGTCATGACCTCGTCCATGATCAGCAGCGCGCCGTTGTCCTGGCAGAGCTGCCTGAGCTCGGCGTTATGCCGGGGCGCGATCGCGCCCATGTTGCCCGCCGCGGCCTCGGTGATCACGCAGGCGATCTCGCCCGGGTTCTCGGCGAAGGCCAGCTTGACGGCCTCGACGTCGTTGTAGGGCAGCACGAGGGTGTCGGCGGCCTGCGCGCCCGTGACGCCGGGTGAGGTGGGCAGGCCGAGCGTGGCGACGCCGGAGCCGGCCTGGGCGAGCAGCGCGTCCACGTGGCCGTGGTAGCAGCCGGCGAACTTGACGACCTTGCGGCGGCCGGTGAAGCCGCGGGCCAGCCGGATCGCGCTCATGGTGGCCTCGGTGCCGGAGTTGACCAGGCGGACCTGGTGCACCGGCGCGACCCGGTCGATGATCTCCTCGGCCAGTTCGACCTCGCCCTCGGTGGGCGTGCCGAACGACAGGCCGTGCACGGCCGCCTCGCGGACGGCGCGCACCACGTCCGGGTGGGCGTGCCCGAGGATCATCGGGCCCCACGACGACACCAGGTCGACGTAGCGGTTGCCGTCGGCGTCCCACAGGTGCGGGCCCTCGCCGCGGACCATGAACCTCGGCGTGCCGCCGACCGAGTGGAAAGCCCGCACCGGGGAGTTCACGCCACCGGGGATCACCGCCGCCGCGCGCTCGAACAGTGCCTGGGATCGCGTCGCTGTCACGCCGTCCAGTCTCACACGTCCGGTTCGGCGACCTGCTTCCGACCACGGGTGCGCACGGCGAGCACGGTCTGGCGCACGGCGTCGAGCAGCAGCACGCCCGCGACCGTGACGAGGCCCACGGACGCGCCGATCCAGTTGCCCCGGAAGCGGGTGGACTCGAGCGGCGGGTGGTCGGGCACGGGGTAGCTGTAGTGCACGACGCCCCGGTTCCAGCACCACACGGCGAACGGCACGAGCAGGGCGATGAGCACCACCTCACCGACCGCGATGAGCGCGCGTTTCGGCTGGTGCAGCGCCGGCCCGCCGGGTTCGGGCTCGGGTTCCGGCGCGGTCTCGGTCTCGACGGTGGCCGCAGTCACGTCGGTCAGCCTCTCATGCCCGCGCGGCTCGTCACCCATGTGCGGTCAGCAGCTTCGCGATCTCGGCCCGGAGCGCGTCGGCGTCCCGCGCCCAGCCCATCACCACCGAGCCGTCGGTGAGCCGGATCGGCACCGCCTCCGTGCCGCGGGGCAGGGACCAGCCGCCGCCGAGCACCTTCGCACCCGACCGGGGCTCGACGCCCTCGACCTCGTCGATCTCGCGCAGCGGCAGCTCCTCGCGGCCCTGGTGCAGGGCGACGGGCGTGAGGCGCACGGCGAACAGGCGACGGCGGCCCTGCACCCAGAGCGCCGTGGGCAGCAGCAGGAGCAGTGCGACGACGAACCACAGGAGCGGGCGGGTGGAGCCGGTCAGCGCCTCGACGGCGAACCCGAGCACGGCGAACACCGGGCCCCACAGCAGCGGCCACCAGGACGTGCCCGGTTCGGTGTACAGGGTCGGCTGGTCCACGGTCGGCTGCTCCTCGTCCGCCCTAGCCCGGGTTCCCGGAGAAGTACTGCCGCGTGCCGGGCAGGAAGCTGAACACCGACGCGGCGGCGGGCAGCGCGAGCCGCAGCACGATCACCACCCAGGACAGCGGACCGGTGTCACCGTCGCGGGCCGCGACGATCGCGGCGGCCAGGGCGAGGACGCCGATGACCAGCGCGCCGCCGCACAGGCCGAGCCGCGCGTGGTAGCTGCCGCCGAGGAGCAGGACCGCGCCCCAGACGCACGCGACGGCCAGGCACGCGCTGGTGAACAGCGCCATGATCGGGCCGAACCCGGCGATCGCGCCGTCCTCGGCGAGCGTCCGCGCGACCGAGCCGACCGGCCAGGACAGGGCGGTCAGGACCCAGAGGACGAAGGAGACGACCACGGCGGTGGGTCGGGCCAGCGCGGCGGTGTGCTGGTCCACGTCGCGCATCTGCCCGGGGTACGGGGACTGGTACGGCGGCTGCGGGCCCGACTGCGGGTACTCGACGGGCCGCATCGGCTGCCCGCCGTACGGGTCGAACGGCGGCTGCGTCATCTCGTCACCGACCTGGTGTACGCGTTCGAAGCGGGCAGGTACATCGCCACGAAGCCGAGCGCGCAGACGCCGAGGAACGCCCACGACCACCCCACGCCGACCAGCCAGTCCACGTACGTCACGCCGGAGGCGAACATCAGCATCGCGACGATCCCGAACGCGCCGACGGGCAGGCTGAGGACGGTGAGCAGGATGCGCGCCCAGTTCCGGCCCGAGCGCAGCTTGGCCGCGGCGAGCACGAACGGCACGGACAGCACCGCGAACCCGAGCGCGAACAGCACCGGCGTCACCCTGGCGGCCACCTCCGCCTCGCCCCTGGTCAGCGCGTCGGGCTCGGCGGCGGAGTCGTGCACGAGGTCGTCGGCGAACGCGTCCAACCCGGTGTAGAACAGGCCGGGCAGCGCGAGCACCACCAGCACCGCGCCCGCGATCCAGCTCCACGAGGCGACGGTCGCGGTGACCGGGCGACGCGGCGCGTACTCGGCCGGGCCGACCGGCGGCATGGGCGCGGGCAGCTGGAAGCCGGGCGGCAGGGGCGTGTTCGACTGCTCCTGCCCCGGCAGCTCCACGTGGTGGAAGGGCGAGGCGAACGGATCCGGTTCCGGCATGGGGTTCTCCGCAGGGGTCAGTGCTGCTTCACCCACTGTGCCGTACCGGGCAGCCAGGTGAACGCCAAACCGACACCGATCAGCAGCAGCGTCACGACGTTCACGGCGCTGGCGCCCGGCAGCACGATCCACAGCACGTGCAGCACGGCCACGCCGGTGAGCACACCGCGTGACCACCGCCTGCCGCGTCGCAGCAGCCACCCGAACAGGCCGTAGCCGATCGTGAAGGCCACCGCCACGACGGTCAGCTGGGCCAGCAGCCCCGGCACCGCCGCCGGGTCGTCGCCCGCGCGGGCGGCGGCCTGCTCGAACTCGTCCCGGCGCAGCCACAGCACCACGTTCTCCAACAGCAGGAACGCGCCGAGGGCGAGCCACACGGCGACCGCGCCGCGCACCACCGCGGGCGGCTGCGCGCTCATCCGGCTCGTTTCACCGAGTCGAAGTAGGCCTTCGAGGCGGGCAGGTACAGGGTCACCACGGCGGCGGCCACGACGAGCACGATGACCAGGCCCACCAGCGAGAACCCGACCAGGTGGTAGAGGAACACCGCCGCGCCGAGCACGGTCAGCGCGATGCGCGCCCAGTTGCGGCCCGCGCGGGCCTTCAGCGCGAAGAACACCATCAGCCCGGCCAGCACCACGCCCATGATCACGAGGAACACCAGGATCGCGGTGACGGTGGACTCCAGCTGCTCCACCGTGATGCCCGGCGTCGGCGGGGCCTTGCGCGCCTCTTCGAGGGCGGTCTCGCGCTGGGTGAGCACGAGCGCGGACGACACGACGAGCAGGATCGCGCTCGCGAGCCAGAGGAAGAAGGACAGGCGGACTTCCTTCGGCTCCGGCACGGCGGGCTGCCCGCCGGATCGGGCCAGCTCCGACTCGCTCAGCGGCGGCGGCGCCGGGGTGTAGGGCTGCTGCGGCGGCGTGTACGGCTGCTGGGGAGGCCGGTTCTCAGGGTCCTGTGGGGTGGTCACGCCTCGAGACGCTAGGGCCCGGTCAAGGTCGTTGTCCACCGCGACAGGCGGTGGGTGCAGACCTGTGACCTGCGACCTCGGGGGTGCGAGGACCGCCAGGTCAGGGGATGCGCGAGCCTGCGGGTCAGGGGATGCGACGGCCGGCGGGTCAGCGGATGCGAGAGCCGGCGGGTCAGGAGCTCCCGGGCGCGGGGCGGGTGGTGAAGTAGCGCGAGACGGAGCTCTGGTACATCAGCACCACGGCGGCCGCGTCGATCAGCATCGTGACCACGCCGAACGCCAGGTCGACGCCGCTGACGGCCAGCCCGAACGCCGCCGCGAAGCCGGACGCGGCCGCGACCAGCCGGACCACGCCGAGGAAGATCCCGACGCCGGCGATGACGGTGAGCACGATCCGCGCCCAGTTGCGGCCGCCGGCCATCCGGTTCGCTAGCAGCGTGTAGACCAGGATCAGGCCGACCGCGATCACCAGCCCGAACACGATGCCGCCGGTCGCGGCGGCGTCCAGGTCGTCCTGGCTCAGGTTCGGCTGCTGCACGCGCAGCTCGCGGATCAGCATCTCGCGGTCGGCGAGCTGCACCATGAACCGGACCACGCCGACCGCGGCGCTGAGGATGAACAGCCAGCGCGCGATGTCGACCAGCTTGGGCGGGGTCGGCTTGGGCGGCTTGGGCGGGGTCGGCCTGTTCAGCGCGTTCGTCATTCCCGGTCCAGCCAACCCGCGGCTTCGACCGCCCAGTAGGTGAGCACGATGTCCGCGCCGGCCCGGCGGATCGACGTGAGCATCTCCAGCACGGTCCGCTCGCGGTCGATCCAGCCGTTGCGGGAGGCGGCCTCGACCATCGCGTACTCGCCGGAGATCTGGTAGGCCGCGACCGGGACGTCGGAGACCTCGGCGACGGCCTTGAGGACGTCGAGGTAGGGCAGCGCGGGCTTGACCATGACCATGTCGGCGCCCTCGGCGAGGTCGAGCGCGACCTCGCGCAGCGCTTCCCGGGCGTTGGCCGGGTCCTGCTGGTAGGTCTTGCGGTCGCCCTTGAGCTGGGACTCGACCGCGTCGCGGAACGGGCCGTAGAGGGCGGACGCGTACTTGGCGCTGTAGGCGAGGACGCCGGTGTCGGTGTGGCCGGCTTCGTCCAGCGCGGCGCGGATGAACCCGATCTGGCCGTCCATCATGCCGCTCGGGCCGACGACGTGCGCGCCCGCGTCGGCCTGGGCGACGGCCATCTCGCCGTAGACCTCGAGGGTGGCGTCGTTGTCCACGGCGCCGTCGGGGGTGAGGACGCCGCAGTGGCCGTGGTCGGTGAACTCGTCCAGGCAGCAGTCCGACATGAGGACGGTCGAGTCGCCGAGTTCCTGGCGGAGGTCGCGCAGGGCGGCGTTGAGGATGCCGTCCGGGTCGGTCGCGCCGGAGCCGACGGCGTCGCGCTCGGCGGGCACGCCGAACAGCATGATCCCGCCGACCCCGGCCTGTACCGCTTCCGCAGCGGCCTTGCGCAGCGACTCGCGGGTGTGCTGGAAGACGCCCGGCATGCTCTGGATCTCGGTCGGCGCGGACGCGCCTTCCTTGACGAACATGGGCAGCACCAGCTGACGCGGGCGCACGGTGGTCTCGCTGACCAGGCGGCGCATGGCCGGCGTGGTGCGCAGGCGGCGGGGGCGGTGGGATGGGAACACTGCGGCACTTCCCTGGTGGTCGGTCTGCTTTGTCGGTGCCCTGTGGTTCGGTATGCGCAAGGGGTGCTGCGGGTGGGGGTACGCCTGTTTTGTTGTAAGGGTCGGGGCTGGGCCGGTTGGGGCTAGTGCGGTGCGATCAAGCCCAGGTCCGGTCCGGTCGAGCCCAGGTCCGGGTCCGGTCAAGTCCGGGTCCGGGTCCGGTCAAGTCCGGGTCCGGGTCCGGTCAAGCCCAAGTCTGGTCAAGTCCGGGCCCGGTTCGGCTCTGGCCGGCTCGATTTGACATGGGGCCCTTACGGGCACCCCAGGCAGGCCGTAGCCGGCAGGCCCGGCGGGGAAAAGCGTCCCGCCAGGCCTGCCGGCTCCGACCAGCCTAAGGCACCCGAACCCATGTCAAATCGGGCCTCGGTAGGTCGGTTCCGGGTCCGTTGGGGCCCGGTTGGTTCAGGCCGTTGCGTCCTGGGTCAGGACCTGCGCAGGCGCTTGGTCTTGCGGGGTGGGGGTAGCGCGCCTTCCGCCCGGAGGCGGGCCGCGTGCTGGGCCAGGGCGTCGACGAGGGCGGGGACGTTGGCGTCCTCCGGTTGGACGTCGACGCGGAGGCCGAACTCGCGGGCCGTCTCGGCGGTCTGCGGGCCGATGCACGCGACCAGGGTGCGGGCGTGGGGCTTGCCCGCGATGCCGACCAGGTTGCGGACCGTGGAGGACGAGGTGAAGCAGACCGCGTCGAAACCGCCCGACTTGATCATCTCGCGGGTGTCCGCGGGCGGCGGGGCGGCGCGGACCGTGCGGTAGGCCGTGACGTCGTCGATCTCCCAGCCCCGTTCGCGCAGGCCGGCCGCCAGGGTTTCGGTGGCGATGTCCGCTCGCGGGAGCAGGACTCGGTCCACCGGGTCCAGTATGTCGTCGTACGGCGGGAAGTCGGCCAGGAGGCCTTCCGAGGACTGCTCGCCGGACGGGACCAGTTCCGGGATGATGCCGAAGCTGCGGACCTTGGCGGCCGTGCTCTCGCCGACGCAGGCGATCTTCACGCCGGAGAACGCGCGGGCGTCCAGGCCGAACTCGCGGAACTTCTCCCAGACCGCGCGGACGGCGTTGGTCGAGGTGAAGACGACCCACTGGTAGCGGCCGTCGACCAGGCCCTTCACCGAGCGCTCCATCTGCGCGGGGCTGCGCGGTGGCTCGACGGAGATGGTCGGGACCTCGACCGGGATCGCGCCGTGGGAGTGCAGCCGGTCGCTCATCGCGCCCGCCTGCTCCTTGGTGCGCGGGACGAGGACGCGCCAGCCGTACAGCGCGCGGGACTCCCACCAGGAGAGCTTCGGCCGGCCGGCCACGGCGGCGCCGACGGTGACGACCAGCGGGCCGCCCAGGTCGCCCGCGTCGGCGGCCAGGGAGGCGAGCGTGGTGTCCACGGTGCGCTGGCCGAAGCCGGTGCCGTCGCAGGTCACCGCGACCGGGGTCTGCGGGGCCAGGCCGTTCTCGACGAGCGAGGACGCGGCCTCGGCCAGGTGGCCGCCGGTGGCGTGCAGGACGAGCGTCCCCGGCGCGGCGGCCAGACCGGACCAGTCGGCCACGCCCCGGACGTCGGCTTCGGTGTGGACGGCGCCCAGTGCGACGCCCGCGTAGGCGGGCACCGCGGTGCCGGCGGGGACGCCGGGCACCACGTCGAACGCGATCGTGGTCTTGGAGACGGCCTGGGCCTCCTTCACCACGGAGTCCAGGGTCAGCGGGTCGCCGGCTACGAGGCGGACCACGGCGTGGCCGTTCTTCGCCTCGGCGACCAGGTCCTTCGCGACGTCGGCGGGATCGCCCACGGCGGGTCGCACCTCGACGCCGTCGGGTACCAGCGCCACCACCTCGGCCGGGACGTCCGGGTCCGTGACCACGAGCTCCGCCTTGTGGAGCAGGTCGCGGGCCCGGACCGTGAGCAGCCCGGTGTCGCCCGGACCTGAGCCGACGAACGCGACTCGGCCGGGGGTCTTGCGTGCGCGGGTCATCAGGGCACTCCCCATCAACTACGCCCCGCCGGCGACGCGGTGGCGTGGCCGGAGAGGTCGAGCAACTCGGCGGCCAGCGCGCGGCCGAGTTCCTCTGCTGCGGTCAAGTCACCGGTGGCGGACGCACGGAGGAGGTCGCCGTCCTCCGTCGCCATGACCCCGCGCAGGGACAGGCGGAGAACCACGGTCCCGTCGTCGCTGAGGTCTTCCACCACATCGGCCAGTGCGCCGACCGGCGCGCTGCAGCCTGCCTCGAGCGCGGCCAGGAGGGCACGCTCGGCGGCGACAGCGGCCCTACTGGCCGAATCGTCCAAAGTGGACTGGAGGAGGTGTTCGGCGTCGACGTCGTCGACCCGGCACTCCACTGCGAGGGCGCCCTGCGCGGGCGCGGGGAGCATCTGGATGGGCTCCAAGGTCTCGGTGATCTCGGCGGTGCGGCCGAGGCGGGCGATGCCGGCGCGGGCGAGCACGACGGCGTCCAGCTCGCCGTTCGCCACCTTGCGGATGCGGGTGTCGACGTTGCCGCGGAGCGCGACCACCTCGATGCCCAGTCCGAGGGCGTTGAGCTGCGCGGCGCGGCGGGGTGAGCCGGTGCCCACCTTCGCGCCGGTCGGCAGCTCGCCCAGGGTCAGGCCGTCACGGGCGACCAGCGCGTCGCGCGGGTCCTCCCGCGGCGGGACCGCGGCCAGCGACAGACGCGGGTCGGGCGCCGTGGGCAGGTCCTTGTAGGAGTGCACGGCCACGTCGATCTCGCCGTTCGCGAGCGCGTCGCGCAGCGCCGAGGTGAACACCCCGATGCCGATCTCGGCGATGGGTGCGGACGAGCGGTCACCGGGCGTGGAGATCGTGACGATCTCCACGTTCGCGCCCGCGTCGCGCAGCGCGTCGGCCACGTGGCCGGTCTGCGCGAGCGCGAGGGCGCTGCCGCGGGTGCCGATCCTCAGGGTGCGGTTCACCGCTTCTCACCTTTGGGTTGCGTCGAATGGGGGGTGCTGACGGCGGACGGCGCCTGCGGGTCGAGCCCGAACAGCTCGCGCAGCGCCTCGGCGTAACCGGCCCCACCGGGCGACGCGGCCAGCTCCTTCACCCGCACGGTGGGGGTGTGCAGGAGCTTGTCCACCACCCGGCGCACGGTCTTGGCCAGCTCGTCGCGGACCGGGGCGGGCAGCTCGGGCAGCCGCGAGTCCAGGCGCAGCAGTTCGGCGTCCACCACCTCGGCGGCACGCTTGCGCAGCGCCGTCACGGTGGGCGTGACCCCGGCCGAGCGCTGCCCGGCCAGGTAGGCGCGGACCTCCTCGGCCACGATCTCCGCCGCGCGCAGCGTGCCCTGCCCGGTCGGGGCGTCGGACAGCCTGCGCTGCAGGGTCTCCAGGTCGACCACGCGGACGCCGTCGAGCAGCGTCGCGGCGGGGTCCACGTCCTTGGGCAGGCCGAGGTCGCAGACGACCAGCGGCCGGTCCGGGGCGCGGTCGCCGATGTGCTCCGCGCCGACGACCGTGCCGACGGAGCCGGTGCACGCGAACAGCACGTCGGCCTTGGCGATTTCGTCGGCGAGGCCGGCCAGGCCGGTCGAGGTGGCGTTGACGCCGTCCGCGCGCAGGGCCGTGGCCAGGCGTTCGCCGTTGGCGGGCGTCCGGTTGGCGATCACGACCTCGCCGATGCCCGCGCGGCGCAGGTGGGCGGCGGCCAGGCCGCCCATGGAGCCCGCGCCGACGATGAGGGCGGTGCGGCCTTCGAGGCCACCGAGGGCGGTCGCCGCGTCGGCGAGCGCTTCGGAGACGACGGACGCGCCCGCGTGGTCGATGTCGGTCTCGGTGTGCACGCGCTTGCCGACCCGCAGCGCGTGCTGGATCAGCTCGTGCAGCGTGCGGCCGACCACGCCGTGCTCGTCGGCGGCGTTGTAGGAGTTGCGCAGCTGGCCCAGGATCTGGGCCTCGCCGACCACCATCGAGTCCAGGCCGCCCGCCACCGAGAACAGGTGCTCGACCGCGGCGGCGGAGTAGTGCACGTACAGGTGTTCGAACAGGTCGGCGGGCTCGGCCCCGGCTTGCCGGGCGAGCACCTCCACGACCTCGTTCATGCCGCCGTGGAACGTTTCGACGACCGCGTACACCTCGACCCGGTTGCAGGTCGACAGCAGCACGGCCTCGGACACGCTCGGCGCCTTCAGCAGCTGGTCGAGGACCTTGCCGCGGTCGGCGTCGGCGACCGCGACGCGCTCCAGCACGGGGACCGGGGTGGTCCGGTGGGACAGACCGACGACGAGCACGCTCATGCGCACCCCTCGCCAGGGCTCGGTGTGACAAGACCGTGGCACGCTGTGTCGAACGACTCGCTCGCAAGCTCGCTCGTCATACCGCCGTCACCACCGACCGGCTCACTACCCGCACGATCACGGGCGAATCACCACCCCGTCCACACCGATGCCGTTGACCACGTCACCGGCGGCCTCGTCAGCCCGTCGCGCGACGTGGAACGACAGGATCTGCATCTCGACCGCCAGGTCGACCTTGCGCACTTCGACGTAGTCCGGCACTTGGAGCACGACGGGTGCGAAGTTCAGGATGCACTGGACTCCGGCGGATACCAAACGGTCGCAGACGGCCTGAGCTGCCTGTGGGGGTGTCGCGATGACCCCGATCGAGACCTCGCGCTCCGCGCAGACGGACGTGATGTCGTCGATGTGGTCGACCGGGATGCCGCCTACCGGCACTCCCGTCAGGTCCGGGTCGATGTCGAACAGCGCGGCGACCGGGAAGCCCCGGCTGGGGAAACCGCCGTAGTTGGCCAGCGCGTGACCAAGATTACCGATGCCGACGACCGCGACCGAGTGCTTGCGGGTGAGGCCGAGGATCCGCTCGATGTGGCTGACGAGCACCTCGACGTCGTAGCCGACGCCGCGGGTGCCGTACGAGCCGATGTAGGACAGGTCCTTGCGGAGCTTGGCCGAGTTGACCCCGGCCGCGCCCGCGAGCTCCTCGCTGGAGATGGTCGTCACGCCCTGCTCGACCATGCCCGAGAGGACGCGGAGGTAGACCGCGAGGCGCGCCACGGCCGCCTCGGGGATCGCGCGTGCCCGCTCCCGGACGTCGGCGGGCGCTTCGGCACCGGTCTCCCCTGGGCGGGTCACGACACCGTCACCCTCGCCCCGCTGAGCCGCCACGCTGGAACTCCTCGACATCCGTCGCACTGACCCGCCGGGTATCGCCACCAGCGGAGTGATACACCCACCGTACCGCTTGTGAACGCTTGCACAAAGTCGACGGCCGGCCGCCCGACCACCGCGAGCGCCCCTCGGTGAAAAGGGGGCGTCGCGCCTTCCGGTGGATACGAGGAGACGTGGCTCACCTTGGGGTGAACTTCACGGGAGCGGCGTGTCACGCCGCCGAGCGGCCTCACGGCTCCCCACCCGTTCGGGTGATCTAGGCGACGGTGAAGAAGACGGAGTGCCAGCCGGTCGCGCCGTCGGGGATCGGGGCGAGGCGGGCCTGCGGCTGGGTGAAACCGGCCTGGTCCGTGGCACGCGACTCGATCGTGTGACCGCCGGGCGCCAGGTCGAGCTCGACGCGCCACATGCGCCACGTCGAGCCGTTCACCTCGTCGGACAGGGTCGCGGTCCGCCACGGGCCGTTGTCGACCCGGACCTCGACCCGCCCCACGCCGGTCGGCTGGGCCCACGCCACGCCCGTGGCCACGACCCGGCCGGAGACCTTCGACCGGACCTCCGGGCGGTCGATCCGGGACATCACCTTGACCGGCGCGTCCCGCGCCCAACCGCGGTCCAGCCAGTAGCCGCGCTTCGCCTCGAACGTGGTCAGCTCCAGGTCGACGACCCACTTCGTGGCCGAGACGTAGCCGTAGAGGCCGGGCACGACCAGGCGGGCCGGGAAGCCGTGCTCCAGCGGCAGCGGCTCGCCGTTCATGCCCAGCGCGATCAGCGCGCCCC
This sequence comes from Actinosynnema sp. NPDC049800, assembly GCF_040656635.1. NCBI lineage: Bacteria > Bacillati > Actinomycetota > Actinomycetes > Pseudonocardiales > Pseudonocardiaceae > Actinosynnema > Actinosynnema sp. NPDC049800. The sequence continues at coordinate 150,321 of NZ_JBFAMT010000002.1, forward strand.
GATCGGGCTCCATGACCACGTCGACCGGCGAACCCGCCGTCCAGCCGTCGGCGCTGGTGGAGAACAGCTGGTCGGCGCCCCGGCCGACGCCCGCCTCCAGCAGCACGTCGCGCAGCGGCACGCCGACGAAGTTCGCGGTGGAGATGTAGGGCCCGCCGACCTCGTTGGACACGCAGACCATGGTGATCGTGCGTTCGACCAGGTCACGGCGGCGCAGGTCGTCGTAGCGGAGGTTGAGCTCGCGGTCGACCAGGCCGTGCACGCGCAGCACCCAGTCCTCGGCGCGCACCCGCGGCACGCTCAGCGCGGTGTCGATCCGGTAGAAGTCGGCGTTCGGCGTGATGAAGGCGGGGGTGCCCTCGGCGGCGAAGTCCGCGCCCGGCGGGAGGGGCGGCGCGGGCGAGGCGGGTTCGAGCGCGCCGACGGCCCGTCGTGACGCCTCGACGTCCACCCGGCCGCCGGCGAACTGCCCGACCAGGGCGGCCAGGCCGGCGCCCGCCGCCGTCGCGCCCGAGGCGACGAGGAACGCGCGCCTGCCGACCGCGGGTTCGGCGGGGTCGAGCGCCTTGGCGTGCAGCCACCGGAAGACCACGACGCCGGCGGCCAGGGCCGCGACGGGCGCGAGGACGCCGAGTTGGCCCAGGTCGGGGCGGTAGAGCGCGGCGGCGACGCCCAGGAGGCCGAGGACGACGGCGAGGACCGTGCCCGGCAGTGGCGAGCGGCGCGACAGCAGGCCGGCGGCGACGGCGGCGGCCGCCAGCACGACCGCCATGCCCAGCAGCAGCACGAGCTTGTCGTGGGTCCCGAACGCCCGGACCGCGAAGTCCTTCAGCGCGCTCGGCGTGAAGTCGATCGCGGTGTTGCCGACCGCGAGGAACGGCGAGGCCGACGGCCCGACCACGCCCGCGACGAGGTGCCCGGCGGCGAGCGCGGCGGCCACGCCGAGGAGTCCGACGAGGGCGGCGGTCGAGCGGTTCATGTGCTCAATTCGACACCCTCGCGACGCCGGCCGGCCGATTCCGTAAGCGGCCGGTAATCCTCAGCGCAGGGCCGCGCGCAGGCGGTCCTCCTCGACCGACCAGTACCCGTGCTCCTCGCCGTCGACGAGGATCACCGGCACCCGGTCGCCGTACTCGGCGCGCAGCTCGCGGTCGGCGTCGACGTCCCGCACGTCCCACGGCACGCCCAGCTCGCCGCAGATCCGCTCCAGGTCGGCTTTGGCCTGGTCGCAGGCGTGGCAGTCGACCCGGCTCATCAAGGTGACGTGGTGGCTCACGACGTTCAGGCTAGGGGTAGGCGCAGCCGGGCCCGCGCGAGCTTGCCGGTCGGCGAGTGCGGGAGGGTGGCGGCGAACTCGACCACGGTCGGCACCTTGAACTTCGCCAGCCGGCCGGCGCAGTGGTCCTTCACCGCGTCCTCGGTGAGCTCCGCGCCGTCGGCGGGCACCACGACGACCTTCACCGACTCGCCGGTCCGCTCGTCCGGCACGCCGACCGCCGCCGCCTCGGCCACGCCGGCCAGCTCGGACAGCACCTGCTCGACCTCGTGCGGGTAGACGTTGAAGCCGTTGACGATGATCAGGTCGCCTGCCCGGTCGACCAGGTGCAGGTCGCCGTCGGCGTCGAGGTAGCCGACGTCGCCGGTGCGGAACCAGCCCTCGGCGTCCGGCCCGTGCGCGCCGTCCGGCCAGTAGCCGCTGAACAGGTTGTCGCCCTTGGCCGCGACCAGGCCGGTGCCGGGCTCGTCCTCGTCCTGGTCGAGCGGTCGGCCGTCGGTGTCGACCAGCCGGATCAGCACGCCGGGCAGCGCGCGGCCGACCGAACCCGCCTTGGGCACGCCGCCGGCCAGGGTCGTGGTCAGCACGGGGCCGGTCTCGGTCAGGCCGTAGCCCTCGTAGACGGGCAGGCCGACGGCGTCGCGCATGGCGTCGAGCAGGCCGGCCGCCAGGGGCGCGGCGCCGGAGGTGAACAGGCGGACGGTGGCCAGGTCCTCGCGGAGCCGTTCGACGGGGTTGGCCAGGATCGCCGCGTACATCGGCGGCACGCCGACCAGCGTGGTCACCCGGTGCTCGCGGATCGCGGTCAACGCCTGGTCCGGGTCGAACCGCTCCAGCAGCACGGCGGTCGCGCCCGCGCCCGCCACCTGGAGCAGGCCGGGGCCCAGGCCGTAGACGTGGAACAGCGGTAGCGCGAGCAGCACCCGGTCGCCCGCCGTCACCGGCGCGGGGCGCAGGGAGGCGCACTGCTCGACGTTGGCCAGCAGCGCCCGGTGCGACAGCATCGCGCCGCGCGGCGAGCCGGACGTGCCGGAGGTGTAGCCGAGCACGGCCAGGTCCTCGCCCGAGCCGATCGCGGCGAACTCCTCGCCCGGCTCCATCGTCGGCGCCGGCAGCACCTCGACGTCCGCGCCGCCGCCGTCGCCGATGAGCAGCTTCGCGCCGCTGTCGGCGACCAGGCGCTGCAGCTCGCGCGTCGGCTGGCCCGGCCCGGCGGGCACCAGCACGCCGCCCGCGCGGAGCACGCCGAACACGGCCACGCAGAACTCCGGACCGGTCGGCAGCCGCACCACCACCCGGTCGCCCGGTTCGACACCCGCTCGGACGAGCCGGTGCGCCTCGCCGTCCACGGCGGCGTCGAACTCGGCCCAGGTGTAGCTGTTCGCAGTCGTGACATCCACCAGCGCGGCATGCTTGGGTCCACGGTGCGCGGAGGCGCGAACCAGGTCGGCGATGTTGCTTGCGGATGCGGTCAACGTGACCTCCTGGTGAACCACGGCGGACCTCAGCGCAGTCTGTCACGCGCGGGCGGCGTCACGCATTGCCTCCATCCGCGTCGCAGATTCGAGACCACTTGCCGCTACCTACTACGGAGTAACAACACGTATGCTGCCGGCACGGCGACCCTGTGGAGGTGCCGCGAGCCGATGACCGCACGGGCACGCGAGAACTCCGTCCGAACCATCCGGACGCTCCGGTCGAGGTGGAGCGCGGGAGGGCAGTCCAGCACGATCGAGAGCGTGGAGAGCAACGCGGCCGACGAGCCGTGGAACCTGGTCCGCGCCGCTCAGGGCGGCGACACGGACGCGTTCGGCGCGCTGTACGACCGGTACGTCGACGTGGTCTACCGGTACGTGCTCTTCCGCGTCGGCGACCGCACCCTCGCCGAGGACGTGACCAGCGAGACGTTCCTCCGCGCGCTGCGCAGCATCGGGTCCATCAGCTACCAGGGCCGCGACGTCGGCGCCTGGTTCGTCACGATCGCGCGGAACATCGTCTTCGACCACGTGAAGTCCAGCCGCTACCGGCTGGAGATCACGACGGCCGAACTGGCGGACAACCGCGAGGTCACGGACGGTCCCGAGCAGGAAGTCCTGACCGACGCGACCAACGCCGAACTGCTCCGCTGTGTAGCCCAACTGGGTGACGATCAACGTGAGTGCATCACCCTCCGCTTCATCCAGGGCTTGTCCGTGGCGGAGACGGCCGCGAGGATGGGTCGCAACGAGGGCGCCATCAAGGCCCTGCAACACCGGGCGGTGCGCCGGTTGGCCCAACTGCTGCCCACGTGGCTGCGGTGAGATCACCGTCGCACCACTCGGCGTTCGCGTAACCCCGGGACCTCCCGGTTCGTTGTTCGGGGCAGGATCGCTCGAGACGTGCGGGATGGTTGGCCAAGCGGGATGGCAGGCAAAGGGATCACGCCGCTGCGGCGGCACAGGCAGCGCGAGCAGTTCGCCCGCGCGGTCGACGCGCATCCCGGGTCCGCGCCGCCCGAGGGCGACGAGTTCGCCGACGAGCTGGCCGTGGTGGCGCTCCTGCGGAAAGCCGCAGTCACCTCGGGCCCGGACGAGGCCGCCAGAGCGCGGATGCGGGCACGCGTGCTCGGCGCGGCCGAGCCGCCGCCCACCAAGCTCGACCGGCCCGTCCGGGAGCGCCGCACCGGAGCGCGCGGTCGATTAGCGGTGGCCCTCGCCGCCGCGCTGTGCCTGCTGTTCTCGCTGGCCGGGATGAGCCTGCTGCTCAGCCGGGACGCGTTGCCGGGCGAAGCGCTGTACGGCGTCAAGCGCACCGCCGAGTCGGCCTCGCTCGGCCTCACCTTCGGCGAGGAGTCGAAGGGCTACAAGCGCCTGGAGTTCGCCGCCGCGCGCGTCGCCGAGATCGAGACCATGGTCGACCGGTACCGCGAGTCCGGCGGCGGGCCGCTCGGCGGCTACCTGACCGCGCTGACCGACTTCGACGCCGACGCCGCGGCCGGTTCCCGCGTGCTGGCCGCGCTCGGCTCGAACTCCGACCAGCGCGCCCTCGAGGAGCTGCGCGACTGGGCGGGCTCCCAGGCCACCCGACTGGCCGAGCTGCGGGCGTCGCTGCCCACCGAGGCCGCCGACCGCGCCGGCACGTCGCTCGACCTGCTCGACCGGATCGCCGAACGCGCGTCCGCGCTGCACGCCCGGGTCGACTGCGTGTCCGTGACGTCGGGGCAGGTCGACCAGGTCGGACCGGTGCCCGCCGAGGACGCGTGCGCGGCCCGGCCCGCCGACCCCGGCACCACGCCGACCGACCAGCCGTCCGCGCCGCCGTCCACCACCGCGGTCGCGCCCACCACGTCCGGCAACGCGCCGGGCGGCACCAGCGCACCGGGCACCGTGCCGGGCACCACGGCGGGCTCGACGCCGTCCGCGCCGAGCACCACGACCACCGGACCGCTGCTCCCGCTGCCCACGTTGACCCTCCCGTCGCTGCCGCTGCCCGGCCTCAGCGGCTGATCGCTACCCTGTCCCCATCGGACCGCGGGAGGCGCTGACGTGGTGAAAAGGCGTGTGGTGGAGGGCTCGGCGGAACGGGAGCGGCGTGCCGCGCTGGCCGGCGAGGCCTCAGCCGAGGCCGCGTCGACGGTCGGGCCGTCCGGGAGCGCGCCCACCGACCTCACCGCCGCCGCCTTCTTCGACGTCGACAACACCATGATGATGGGCGCGTCGATCTTCCACTTCGCCCGCGGCCTCGCCGCCCGCAAGTACTTCAAGAACTCCGACCTGGCCGGGTTCGCGTGGCAGCAGCTCAAGTTCCGCGTCGGCGGCCGGGAGGACCCGCAGAGCGTGGCGGCGTCCCGCGAGCAGGCGCTGTCGTTCGTGGCCGGCCGGTCGGTGGCGGAGCTGATCTCGCTCGGCGAGGAGATCTACGACGAGCTCATGGCAGACCGGATCTGGGCGGGCACGCAGGCGTTGGCGCAGATGCACCTGGACGCCGGCCAGCGGGTGTGGCTGGTGACGGCGACGCCGGTGGAGCTGGCGCAGATCATCGCCCGGCGACTCGGCCTGACCGGCGCGCTGGGCACAGTGTCGGAGAACACGGACGGCATCTACACCGGCCGGTTGGTCGGCGACCTGCTGCACGGCCGGGCGAAGGCGCACGCGGTGCGGGCGCTGGCCGCCAAGGAAGGCCTCGACCTGCGCCGGTGCACGGCGTACTCGGACTCGGTCAACGACGTGCCGATGCTCTCGGTGGTCGGCACGGCGGTCGCCGTGAACCCGGACTCCGGCCTGCGCGAAACGGCCCGCAAGCGCGGCTGGGAAATCCGCGACTTCCGCACCGGCCGCAAGGCCGCGAAGATCGGCGTCCCCTCCGTCCTCGGCGCGGGCGCCCTGGCCGGCGCCATCGCCGCCACCCTGGCCTACCGCCGCCGCGACCGCTGACCCCGCCGTCTCACAGACGCCCCCGCCCGCCGCGATCACCGTCCCCCTGCATCGCCTGACCTGGAGGGACCACGGCCCGCCACCCTATGGGGACAGTGCCGATCTTCCTCAAAAACGAGGGCTTCGTGTCATCCCGCCGACCTGGCGCAGCCCTACCGCACGTGTCAAGGGGGGCGCCGTCCAGCGATACCCCCAACTTCCACTGCGGGCGCCCCCCTTGATACGTGTGGTAGCCCTTGTGGAGGTCGGCGGGATGACACGAAACCCGGACCAACAACGGACCCGGCACAGAACCACCCACCGGCCGTCATCCTGCTGATCTGCCCGTCCGGCGAGGACTCTCTTGCTCTTTGACGCCCTTCGAGCCCTCTCAGGGCTCGCTCTCTCCGAAGCCCTTCGGGCCCTCTCAGGGCTCCCTCTCAGGACTCTCCTCACCCCAAAAAGACGTTCCGCCGCTGCGTGAGCAACCTGTACAGCGTCTGCTGGATCGTCTCGCGCACCTGATCGGTCAGGTTGAACACCAGCATCGGGTCGTCCGCCGCGTGCTCGCCGTAGACGTCCGTCCGGATCGGCTCGCCGAACTCGATGTACCACTTCGACGGCAACGGGATCGCGCCGAGCGGGCCCAGGAGCGGGAAGAACGGCGTCACCGGGAAGTAGGGGAAGCCGAACAGCCTGGCCAGCGCCTTGATGTCGCCGATCTTCGGGTAGATCTCCTCCGCACCGACGATCGAGCAGGGGATGATCGGCACACCGGTGTTCAACGCCGCCGACACGAACCCGCCCCGGCCGAACCGCTGGAGCTTGTACCGGTCCTTGAACGGCTTGCCGATGCCCTTGAACCCCTCCGGCCACACGCCGACCAGCTCGCCGGACCTGAGCAGGCGTTCCGCGTCCGGGTTGCACGCCAGCGTCTGACCCGACTTGCGCGCCAGCGCGCCGAGCACCGGGGTCTTGAACACCAGGTCGGCGCCGAGCATCCGCAGGTGGCGGCGCTTCGGGTGGTCCGCGCGCACCGCGTACGCCGTCATCGTGGCGTCCAGCGGCAGGGTGCCGGAGTGGTTGGCGACGATCAGCGCGCCGCCCTCGCCCGGGACGTTGTGCATCCCGATCGTCTCCACCCGGAACCACTTCTCGTACAGCGGCTTGAGCGGCGGCATCAGGACGTTGTCGGTCAAGTCGGGGTCGAAGCCGAACTCGTCGACCTCGTAATCACCCTGGATGCGCCTGCGGGCGAACGCCAGCACCTCCGCCAGGCGCTGCTCCCAACCCTCCCTCGCCCTCTCCCCGCCAGACTCCGACACGACCGGCTCCGACTCCGACACCGACGGCTCCGACGACTCCGACACCGACGACCCGGAGGCGACCGGCTCCGACACGGACTGCTCCGACACCGCCGGCTCCGGCACCACGACCGGTGTGGGCGCCGGCGCGTGCTCGGCGGCACGCCGTCGTCGGGGACCCTCCCGGTCCGCACCGTGCAGCGGGATCACCCGTGCCTCTGCCACGCGTCCACCTCCTCGCCGGTCAGCGGAACCGGGCGGCCAGGTCGAGCACACCCCGCTCGACCGATGCCACCAGTTCCGGGTCGATGAGCGGACGCAACGCGCGCCCGCTCACGTAGTCGTCGAACGCCTGCTGCGTAGTCCACCTCGGCGTGAACCCGAACTCACGCTTCAGCAGCGTCGTGTCCATCACCCGGCCCCAGTTCAGGAACCTCATCTGGTCCGGTGAGAAGTCCACCAGCCTGGCGCTGCGGAACAACCGGCCCATCGTCGGCACCGCCGCGCTCGGCACGGGCAGGCTCACCCGCCCCGCCCGGCGGATGGCCTGCGACAGCATCAGCACGCCGTCACCGCCCACGTTGTAGACGCCGGGCAGGTCGTGCAGCGTGGCCCGTTCCAGCACGGCCAGCGCGTCCTCGGAGTGCAGCAACTGCACCCTGGCGTCGTAACCCATCACCGTCGGCACGACGGGCAGGGCGAAGTACCTGGTCAGGACCGTGTCGATGCGGGGGCCGATGAAGTTGCTGAACCTCAGCGAGGTGACGTCCACGTCCGGCCGGCGGCGCGCGAACCCGCGCACGTAGCCCTCGACCTCGACCGCGTCCTTGGCGTACCCGCTGGACGGCAGGTCCTTGGGGCCCATGTCCTCGGTGAACACCGCCGGGTCGCGCGAGCTGGACCCGTACACCGCGCTGGTCGACTTGACCACCAGCTTGCGCACGTGCGGCGACTTCTGGCACGCGGCCAGCAGCTGCATCGTGCCGATGACGTTCATCTCCTTCATCACGGTCCGCCCGCTGGGGCCGGCCGGGTTCGCCGTCACCGACGCGTGCACGACCGTGTCGACCTGCGCGGTGGCGATGACCTTCGCGATGAGGGGGTTGCGGATGTCGGCGCGCACGAACTCGGCGCGGCCCATGCGGCGCAGCAGGTCGCGCGACGGCGGTTCGGTGTCCACGCCGAGCACGCGTTCGACATCGGGGTTCGCCGCGAAGCGCGCGGCGAGGTGACCGCCGAGGTACCGGCTGCAACCGGTGACGAGAACGACCTTGGGCGCCATGCGACTCCCTGTGCGGGTGGTGCGACTCGACGATGCTAACCGGGAACCGGCGCCCGCGATCGGTCGCGGAACGTCGTCTTGACGCAGGTCACCGAGGCTTTACCGGTGAATCACCCGGATGGCGGGATGACACCCGGATCGCGCCCGGGCGGCGCGGAACGAAGACACCGCCAGTCCCGCGACCGGTGTGGCCGGGGACTGGCGGTGCTAGAACCCGCAGGGGCTACTTGCCGCGCTTCCTGCGCTGGACCCGCGTCTTGCGCAGCAACTTGCGGTGCTTCTTCTTCGACATGCGCTTGCGGCGCTTCTTGATGACCGAGCCCATGCGGGTTCCTTCACTACTAGACGTTGGTGGTCTCCACGCGCCGGTGGAGACACCCGTCAAGTGGGCGCGCCGACACCAGGCACGAACGGCCTATGAGTTTACCCGCCTGCCCGAGCGCGGCCTCACCCGGCGTCGAAGTAGGCGTTCCGCAGGTACTCGTTGACCGCCTTCTCCGGCACCCTGAACGACTTGCCGACGCGCACCGCCGTCAGCTCACCGGAGTGGACCAGGCGGTACACCGTCATCTTGGACACGCGCATCATCAGCGCGACCTCGGCGACCGTCATGAATCTGACTTGACCGAGTGACTTCTCCTCCGCAGGCATGGATCACCGCGTCCTTCGACACGCGTCGTGCCGTCGGCTTCCCCACCGACGGTTCGACACGCACGTGCTCCCCTGAGGGTAACGGGACGGGTGGGACTGGTGCGACGGCCAATGGCGGTATCAGTCCGCCTCGTGGTCGCGTCCCAGTTCCACCGAACGGTCGCGGGCCGCCTCGATGGCCGCCAGCATGGCCGCGCGCACGCCGTGCTTCTCCAGCTCGCGGATGGCCATGATGGTGGTGCCGGCGGGCGACGTGACGGCCTCCCGCAGGATGACCGGGTGCTGGTCGCCCTCGTTCAGCATGGTGGCCGCGCCGACCGCCGACTGGATGATCAGCCGACCGGCCAGGTCGCGCGGGATGCCGAGCAGGATGCCCGCGTCGATCATGGCCTCGACCAGGTAGAAGAAGTAGGCGGGGCCGGAGCCGGACAGCGCGGTGACGGCGTCCTGCTGGTTCTCCGGGACCCGGGCCACCTTGCCGACCGTCGTCAGCAGCTCCTCGACCAGGTTCAGGTGCTCGTCGGTGGCGTACTTGCCCGCCGAGATGGCGCTCATCGCCTCGCCGACGAGCATCGGGGTGTTCGGCATGACCCGGACCACCGGGGTGCTGTCGGGCAGCCTGCGCTCGTACAGGGACGTCGGCAGGCCCGCGCACAGGGACACCACGAGCGTGCCGGGCTTGAGCACGGGCGCGAGCTCGTCCAGCAGCGGTTCGATGTCCTGCGGCTTGACCGCGACCACGAGGACGTCGGCCCGCTGCGCCGCGCCGGGCACGTCGAGGCCCTCCACCCCGTACCGCTCGGTCAGCGCGGCGGCCCGCTCCGGGTGCTTCTCGGTGAACAGCAGGTCGTCGGCCTTGCGCCCGCCTTGAAGCAGCCCCGACAGCAGCGCTTCACCGATCTTGCCAGCCCCCAACACGGCGATCCTCGTCATGCGCCAAGCGTGCCACGCCACCACGCCGGACCCACGCGCGTCCCACTTTCAGGAACCCGGGTTCACCGCTCAGTTCGCCGGCGTCAGCGCCAACTGCCGCGCCTGGCACACCAGCCGCCCCGCCGAGTCGATCACCACCGCGTCCTCGTCGAACCACTGCCCGTGCACCGCGCTGCACGACACCCGCACCCGCAGCCACCCCGGCGCCGGGTTCGCCCGCAGCAACCCCGTCAGCTGCACGGTCGGCGACCACCCGAACCGGCCGAGGTTGAACGTCACGGGCATCGAGACGTCACCGGCGACCAGCGCGAAGTACGGGTCCGGCCGCTCACCCAGCGGACGCACCCACAGCCGCAGCACCAGGGGGTCGCCGACCCGTCCGGTCAGGAACCCGGCGCCCGCCTGGTCCAGCCGCACGTCGCACACCGCGCCGAGCTTGTACACACCGCCGGAGCCCATCGACGCCAGGTCGACCGCGTCCGCGGGCGGCGCGGCGGGCATGTCGGGCAGGTCGGCGTAGTCCGGCTCGGCCGTCGGCATCCGCCCGACCGTCACCACCGCCTCCACGCAGCTGCGCCCGCGCTGCTCCAGCGTCGACGTCACCACGGTCGCCGTCCGCCCCGCCTTGCGCACCTCGGTCCGCACCAGCACCGGCCCCACCTCGGGCGCGCGCAGGAACTGCGCGCTCACCGCGAGCGGCGCGAGGTCGTCCGCACCCGGCACGGCCGCCCGCGCGCCGTCCACCGCCGCCCGCGCCACCAAGGCCAGCAGGAACCCGCCGTGCGGCTTGGGGCCGACAGTCCACTCGGCGGGCAGGGACGCGGTGTACGTGCCGTCGCCGAGGGGGCGGACCGCACTGGCTACCGAGAAGGACACAGGGCTCCTCACGAGCGGGTGACCAGCGAACGCAGGAAGAACGCGACGTTGGCCGGCCGCTCGGCCAGCCGGCGCATCAGGTACCCGTACCACTGACCCCCGTACGGCACGTAGACGCGCACGACGTGCCCCTCCGCCGCCAGGTGCCGCTGCTCGCCCGGCCGGACGCCGTAGAGCATCTGGAACTCGAAGTCCTCGACCGCCTTGCCGTACCAGCGGGCGCGTTCGGAGACGATCTCGATCAGGCGCGGGTCGTGGGTGGCGAACATGGGGTAGCCGGAGCCGGCCAGCAGGACGTTGGCGCAGCGCACGTAGTTGAGGTCGACCTCGTGCGGGTCGAGGTAGGCCGCCGACGGCGGTTCGGCGTACGCGCCCTTGCACAGCCGCACGCGCGTGTCCGCGAGTTCGCGCACGTCGTCCAGGGTGCGGCGCAGGTACGCCTGGAGCACCGCGCCCACCGACGGCCAGTGGCGGCGCAGTTCGGCGAGCACGCGCAGGGTGGCGTCGGTGGTGGTGTGGTCCTCCATGTCGAGCGTGACCGTGGTGCCCGCCTGCTCGGCCGCCGCGCAGATGCGGGAGGCGTTGTCCAGGGCGACCGTCTCGCCCAGGCCGAGGCCCACGGCGGACAGCTTCACGCTCACCTCGGCGTCCGCGGCGAGGCCGACGTCGTGCAGCTGGTCGAGCAGCTCCAGGTAGGCGCGCACGGTCCGTTCGGCGGTGGCTCGGTCGGTGGTGTCCTCGCCGAGGTGGTCGAGGGTGACGCGCAGGCCGTCGCCGATCAGCCGGCCGGCGGCGTCGATCGCGTCGGCGGTGCTCTCGCCCGCCACGAACCGGCGCACCACGTCGCGGCTGACGGGCGCGGTCGCGACGACCCGGCGCACCGCGTCGTTGCCCGCGGCGGCGAGGATCAACGTGCGCAACGGGTTCACGATCAAGACCCTAGCCGCTGACCGGCGCCGGAGCGGATGTGAGTTCGCCGTCGGTCGACCTGAGCCCCGGATTCGGGGGTGCTGAACGTGGGACACGCACGACGCGAACGTGGGACACGCGCGTTTTGCGTGGTCAGAGGTGCAGGCGCGCGAACAGGAGTGATTCGGTCAGCAGTTCGGTGCGCTCGGCGGCGGTGCGGGCGCGGCGGGTGTTGACCTCCAGCACGACCTGCCCGGTGAAGCCCGTCCGGGTCAGGTGGGACAGCAGCTCGCCGCACGGCTGCGTGCCGCGGCCGGGCACCAGGTGCTCGTCCTTGGGCAGGCCGGCGCCGTCCGCCAGGTGCACGTGGGTCAGCCCGTCGCCCATCCGCTTGGCCAGCTCCATCGTGTCCACGTGCGCGGCCGAGGCGTGCGACAGGTCCAGCGTGTAGTTCCGGTGGCCGACGTCGGTCGGGTCGATCGACGGTCGGAACGCCGTGACCTGCACCGATCGCCCACGCCCGAGGGGACGCCGCACCGGGAACATGTTCTCCACCGCGATGGCGACGCCGCTCTCGTCCTCCAGCGACGCGACCAGGTCAGCGAAACCGTCCGCGTACCGCCGCTGCCACACGAACGGCGGGTGCAGCACGACCGTCCGCGCACCCAGGTCACCGGCCGCCCGCACGCTGCGCCGCAGCCGCTCGACCGGGTCCGGCGACCACACGCGCTGGCTGATGAGCAGGCACGGCGCGTGCACGGCCAGCACCGGCACCCGGTAGCGCTTCGAGAGCCGGTCGACCGCCTTCACGTCCTGGCTCACGGGATCGGCCCACACCATGACCTCGACGCCGTCGTACCCGAGCTCCGCCGCCGCCTCGAACGCGGCGCCCGCGGGCTGCGGCCACACGGCCGCGGTGGACAGCCCGACCGGGATCAAGAGTTCACCAGCAGCATCGCCGCCGGCGACACCGTCACGATCAACCCGACGAGCACCGCCAGGACCGTCGTCTGGAGGTCGTCGGCCCGGCGGATCTTGCGGACCATCATCACCAGGCCGACGGTCACCGCCAGGGCCACCACCAGCGCGGCGGGCGCGGCCGTGCGCCACAGGAAGTTGAAGCCGAGCCACAGCGCCGCGCCACCGATCACGCCCGCGGCCAGCTGCCCGATCATGAGCAGCCACTCCTTGCCCGCCGAGCGGTCGGCGGGGCGCTCCTCGTCCTCGTCGTCGTCGATGTCGGCCAGCCCGGCCGGTCCGTCGTCGTCGAGGTCGCGGCGCTTGAAGTCGCGGCGCGGGTAGTCGTCGTCCTCGTCTTCCTCGTCGAGGTCGACGTACGGGTGGAACGCGGTGCTCTCGCCCTCGACGGCCTCTTCCGGCTCGTCGTCGCCGAACCAGTCCTCGGCGGACTGGTCGGGCAGCGGGTCGGGCAGGCGCGGCGGCGCGGGCGGCACGATCAGCACCGACTCGGTCGGCAACGACTCCAGCGGCACGTTCGGCGCCAGCTTGTCGGTGATGCGCGGCATCACCTCGGTCACCGGCTCGCGAACGGGCGGCTTCACCGCGGGCGGCGCGCCGGGCGGCACGGGCCGCACCACGTTCGAGCGCGACGACTCGGGCTTGACCGGCGGTTTCGGCAGGTTGGGCCGGGACGGCTCGCCCTGGTAGTCCGCCACGATCGGCGGCACGACCCGGGTCTCCTCGGCGGGGTCGACCTCGGGCGCGCGTCTGCGCCCGGATTCGGCCTGCTTCGGCGGCTCGAGCCGGGACACGGGTGGTTCCAGCCGCGAGACCGGCGGTTCCAGCCGGGAGACCGGCGGCTCGGGGCGGGACACCGGCGGCTGGTAGGCCGTGCGCTCGGCCTCGACGGCTCGCTGCCGCTGCGGCAACGGCGCGGGCGGCGGTGCGGCCGGCGGCGGGGGTGCGGACGGCGGCGGCGCGGACGGCGCGGGTTCGTCGCGGAGGGCGCGCAGCCTGCCGCTGTCGGAGTTGACCCGGTCGATGATGGCCTGCGGAGCGGTGTCCGAGGCCTCTTCGGCACGGCGCCGTCGCCGACGCGGCGTCACCTCGCCGGAGCCCCCGCCGCCGTACTGGGCGAGCAACTCCGCGACGGTGCGCTGGGTCTGCTCCGACTCGCTCTCTCGACTCATCAACTCCACCGTGCCCCGTGGCGGCCAGTCCGTCCAGTGTCACCCGTCCGGCGGGTGTGGTCCGGCGCGGTGTCCAGGTCCGAACCATTAGTGTGGTCCAGCCGACGCAGGATGACACCTTCCCGCAGCGCCCAGGGGCAAATCTCCAGCTCGCCGAGTGACAGTGCTCGCATGGTGGCCTCCGCCACCAACGCGCCCGCCACCAGCTGGTGGGCACGGCTCGCGCTCACCCCTTCGAGCTCGGCCAGGTCGGCCGCGGACATCCGGGAGATGAACGCGATGAGCTGGCGCAGGCCCGCGTCGGTGAGCACGCGTCGCGCGCGCGGACCGGCCGAGGACGGCGCCGCGCCGGTCAACCGGGCCAGCGTGCGGAACGTCTTCGACGTCGCGACCACCCGATCGGGAGCACCCACGCGGAGGAGCTTCTTCGCCACCGGCGCCAGCTGCTCGGCCAGCCACGCGGTGGTCTCGCGCACCTCGGCCCTGGTGGGCGGGTCGTTGCGGAACCGGGTCCGCGTCAGCCTGCCCGCGCCCAGCGGCACCGAGAACGCCTCCTCCGGCTCCTCGTCGACGCCGACCGCCAGCTCCAGCGACCCGCCGCCGATGTCGAGGCACAGCAGCCTGCCCGCCGACCAGCCGTACCAGCGGCGCACCGCGAGGAACGTGTACCGCGCCTCGTCCTCGCCGGTCAGCACCTGCAGGTCGACGCCGGTCTCGGCGCGCACCCGGTCCAGCACCTCGGCGGAGTTGCCCGCCTCGCGCACCGCGGACGTGGCGAACGCCATCAGGTCCTCGCAGCCGAGCCGCTCCGCCGCCGCCTTGGACGCGGCGACGGTGCGCACCAGCTGGTCGGCGCCCGCCCGCCCGAGCAGCCCGGAGCCGTCCAGCTGCTCCGCGAGGCGCAGCACGGACTTCTCCGAACTCATCGGCGTCGGGTGGGCACCACGATGGGCGTCCACCACCAAGAGGTGGACGGTGTTGGACCCGACATCAAGCACCCCTAGGCGCACGCGGTGCACCGTACCCGGTCGGGGTGATCAGGATTCGAACTTGTATCCCAGTCCGCGAACGGTGACCAGGTGGCGCGGCGCCGACGGGTCGGGCTCGATCTTCGACCGCAGCCGCTTGACGTGCACGTCCAGGGTCTTGGTGTCGCCGACGTAGTCCGCGCCCCACACCCGGTCGATCAGCTGGCCGCGGGTCAGCACCCGGCCGACGTTGCGCAGCAGGTACTCCAGGAGGTCGAACTCCTTGAGCGGGAGGCTCACCTCGGCCCCGTCCACGGTCACCACGTGCCGCTCGACGTCCATCCGCACCGGGCCGGCCTCCAGGACCTGCGGCAGCAGCTCCTCGGACTCGCCGCCGCGTCGCAGCACGGCCCGGATCCGGGCGATCAGCTCGCGGGCCGAGTACGGCTTGGTGACGTAGTCGTCCGCGCCCAGTTCCAGGCCGACGACCTTGTCGATCTCGCTGTCCCGCGCCGTGACCATGATCACCGGCACGGCGGAGCGGGCGCGCAGCTGCTTGCACACGTCCGTGCCGCTCATGCCGGGGAGCATGAGGTCGAGCAGCACGATGTCGGCGCCGTTGCGGTCGAACTCCTCCAGCGCCTCCTGGCCGGTGGCCGCGAGCGCCGCGGTGAAGCCCTCCTTGCGCAGCAGGAAGGCGAGCGGATCGGCGAAGGACTCCTCGTCCTCCACGATGAGCACCCTGGTCACAGCTCTCCTCCGTGGTTGCTGCCCGCGCCGCTCGGCACGGGGCTCGCCAGCTCCTGCGTGGGCAGGTCCTGGGTGGGCTCCTCCTGGTCGGGATGAGCCGGGATGCGCAGCGTGAAGGTGGAGCCGGTGCCCGGCAGGCTCCACAGCCTCACCTCGCCGCCGTGGTTGTTGGCGACGTGCTTGACGATGGCGAGCCCGAGCCCGGTGCCGCCGGTGGCGCGCGACCGGGCCTTGTCGACGCGGTAGAAGCGCTCGAACACGCGGGTCTGCTGGTCCTCGGCGATGCCGATGCCGCGGTCGGTGACGGCGATCTCGACGAAACCGTCGACGAGCTTGCGGCTGACCGACACCGGGCTGCCCGGCGGCGAGTACGCGACCGCGTTGTCCAGGAGGTTGCTCAGGGCCGTGACCAGCAGCGTCCGGTCGCCCTCGACTTCCAGCCCGCTCGGGGAGTCGGTGGCGATCTCGATGCCCGCGGACTCGGCGGCCAGCCTGGAGCGGCCCATCGCCTCGTCGATGACCACGTCGACCTCGACCCGGCTGAGCTCCGGCAGCTTCTCCGCGCCCTGCAGGCGCGACAGCGCGATCAGCTCGGTGACCAGGGTGCCCAGCCGGGTGGCCTCCTGCATGATCTTGGCGCTGAACCGGCGGACCTCCTCCTGGTCGTCCGCGGCGTCCAGCACGGCCTCGGCCAGCAGCGCGAGCGCGCCGACCGGGGTCTTGAGCTCGTGGCTGACGTTGGCCACGAAGTCGCGCCTGGTGGCCTCCAGCCGCACCGACTCGGACTCGTCGGTGGCGTCGACCACCACGAAGCCCTCGGTGAGCACCTTCACGGTGGCGTGCACGGCCTGCGGCTGGCGGCCCTTGATGACCTCCAGCGACGACAGGTCCACCGAGATCACGCCACCGTTGCGGCGGGCCATCTCGGCGGCGCGTCTGGCCCGGTCGTCCACGCGGTTGTTGCGCACCACGCCCAGCTCCTCGGCGCGGGCGTTGTGCAGCACGACGTCACCGAAGCCGTTGAGCACGACGATGCCGTCGGGTGAGGAGTGGACGACCCTGGCCATGAGGTCGGCGACGGTGAGTCCGCGCGGACGCGTCTCACGGGCGCGTGCGGTGGTCCGTCCGGCGAGAAACGCGACGCCGCCGATCAGCAGAGCGCCGATCGACAGGACGAGGTAACCCGTTGCGGT
Source organism: Actinosynnema sp. NPDC049800 (assembly GCF_040656635.1). Taxonomy (NCBI): domain Bacteria; kingdom Bacillati; phylum Actinomycetota; class Actinomycetes; order Pseudonocardiales; family Pseudonocardiaceae; genus Actinosynnema; species Actinosynnema sp. NPDC049800. The sequence goes on from NZ_JBFAMT010000002.1 coordinate 167,004, forward strand.
CACAAGCGCATCGTAAGCAGGTCAGGCCGGGTGCGGCCTAGAGCTGACGCCTGGTTCGTGACTCCTGCGACACCGTCCGGGGCCGATGTTCTCCCGGCGGACGACCGCCGTTCACCCAATCGTGTCCAATTGAGTCAGGCGTGTTCGGACAGGTGCAGAACCGCGGAAGCCGGGTTCTCCTCCAGGTGACGAGCGGAGGACGTACCGGGGGCGCCGGCCGAGGGGTGGAACGCGAGACGGCGGCACGTGCGCCGGGTGTGCCCTGCGCGCGTGCCGCCGTCCGGTGGGGTTCGACTAGCGGCCCTGGTTGGCCACGGCCTTGATCGCGTCCGCCGCCGCGTCCGGGTCGAGGTACTCGCCGCCCGGCTTGAGCGGCTTCAGCTCGTCGTCCAGGTCGTAGCGCAGCGGGATGCCGGTGGGGATGTTCAGGCCCGCGATGGCATCGTCCGAGATGCCGTCGAGGTGCTTGACCAGGGCGCGCAGCGAGTTGCCGTGCGCGGCCACGAGCACCGTCCGGCCGGCGCGCAGGTCCGGCACGATCGAGGACTCCCAGTACGGGATCATCCGCTTGACCACGTCCAGCAGGCACTCGGTGAGCGGCAGGTCGGGGCCGAGGTCGGCGTAGCGGGGGTCGCTGTCCTGGCTGAACTCGGTGCCGGGCTCGATCGGCGGCGGCGGGGTGTCGTACGAGCGGCGCCAGAGCATGAACTGCTCCTCGCCGAACTCGTCCAGCGTCTGCTTCTTGTTCTTGCCCTGGAGCGCGCCGTAGTGGCGCTCGTTGAGCCGCCAGTCCCGGCGGACCGGGATCCAGTGCCGGTCGGCCGCGTCGAGGGCGAGGTTGGCGGTGCCGATGGCCCGCCGCAGCAGCGACGTGTGCACGACCTCCGGCAGCACGCCCGCTTCGCGCAGCAGCACGCCGCCGCGCTTCGCCTCGTTCACACCCTTCTCCGAGAGGGGGACGTCCACCCAACCGGTGAACAGGTTCTCCGCGTTCCAGACGCTCTCGCCGTGGCGGAGCAGCACCAGGGTTCCGACAGCCATGGGCGTCAGCCTGCCAGATGGACCGGCCCGGCTCACGTCGGCGGCAGGTGTGATCTTGATCGGTGCAGCGGGCGGGCCGGGCCGGGTCTCCCCGACCCGGCCCGAAGCCGATCAGCCGCCGAGGCCCTGGACGTCCACGAGCCCACCGGTCATGCCCCCGATGCCGCCGGCTCCACCGGTCACGGCACCGAGGCCGCCACCCAGCGGGCCCAGCACGCCGGAGAGGGCGCCCAGGAGGTCGCCACTGGGAACGGCGTCCATCGCGCCCTTCGCCGTCCGCTCCGCCGGTGCGTCGGAGGCGTTGGCGGCCGGGGCAGCCAGCAGGATGACGGCGGTGGCGCCGGCCGCGACGGCCAGCCTTCCGAGGATGCGCATGCGGTGTTCTCCGATGTGTGGTTCCGATTTGCACCCGACATGGTTGTGGAGCGTGACGAGCCCTGCTCGCCGAGTAGCGGGTGTCAACACCATCGAGTGATCACCACAGCATCGACGTGACGATGCTCGACTTCACTGGCGGCGCAGTCGACGCAGGTCAGCCATGGCCCACAAGGCTCACCTGCGCCAACCGGTCACCCGATCAACTGGCCTCACGAGCACGGAGGTCCTTGCGCAGGATCTTGCCCGAGGCCGACTTCGGGATCGCTTCGATGAACTCCACGACCCTCACCTTCTTGTGCGGGGCGACCTGGGACGCCACGAACTCCATCACGCCGGACTCGTCCAGCGCCGTGCCCGGCTGGCGGACGACGAAGGCCTTCGGCACCTCCTCGCCCTCCGCGTCACGCACGCCGACCACGGCCGCGTCGGCGATCTCCGGGTGCGTCAGCAGCACTGCCTCCAGCTCCGCCGGCGGCACCTGGTAGCCCTTGTACTTGATCAGCTCCTTGACCCGGTCGACGATGCTGACCAGGCCGTTTTCGTCGATGATCCCGACGTCGCCGGTGTGCAGCCAGCCGTCCTCGTCGAGCGTGGCGGCGGTGGCGTCGGGGTTGTTCAGGTAGCCCTTCATGACGTTCGGGCCGCGGCACCACAGCTCGCCGCGCTCGCCCACGCCCACGTCCTCGCCGGTGGCCGGGTCGACGAAGCGGCACTCCATGTTCGGCGCGATGACGCCGACCGTGCCGACGGGGATGTCGTCGCGGCCGTCCGGGATCGCGTGGCTGACCGGGCTCATCTCGGTCATCCCGTAGCCCTGCGAGACGCGGCAGCCCAGCCGCTTGGCCACGGCCGCCGCGAGGTCGACGTCCAGCGGCGCGGCGCCGGAGAAGATCGTGTCGATGCCGGAGAGGTCGTACTGGTCGACCAACGGGTGCTTGGCCAGCGCCACGGCGACCGGCGGCGCGATGTACACGCGGTCGGTCCGGTGGTCCTGGATCACGCGCAGGAACTCGGCCAGGTCGAACTTCGGCAGCGTCACCACCGTCGCGCCGACGTGCAGGCCGTTGTTCATCAACACCTGCATGCCGTAGATGTGGAAGAACGGCAGCACGGCGAGGATCTTCGTGTCCCCGCCGACCTGGAGCAGCGGCCCGCACTGGATGATGTTCGCGACCAGGTTGCGGTGCGTCAGCATCACGCCCTTGGCCCGGCCGGTCGTCCCCGACGAGTACGGCAGCACGGCCACGTCCCGCGCCGGGTCGATCGACACCTCCGGCACCGGCTCGGCGTTCGCCAGCAACGACGACAGGCTGGGGTAGCCCTCGGCGGCGTCCAGCACGACCACGTCGGAGATGCCCGCCTTCTCGGCGCCCGGCGCGGCGTTCGGCAGCAGCACGGACACCGTGAACAGCATCTTCGCGCCGGCATCCGTCAACTGGTGCGCGACCTCGTCCGCCGTGTAGAGGGCGTTGATGGTGGTCGCGGTGGCGCCCGCGCGCAGGATGCCGTGGAACACGACCGCGTAGTACGGGGTGTTCGGGCTGAGGATGCCCACGACGTCGCCCTTGCCGATCCCCCTGGCGGCCAGCGCGGCGGCCAGGCGGTCGACCGCCCCGGCCAGTTGGCCGTAGGTCAGCGACGCACCTGAGGTGCCGTCGACCAGGGCCACCCGGTCGACGCGCTCGCCGAGGTCGGCGAACAGCAACTCGTGCAGCGAGACGTCCGGGACCGCGACATCGGGGAACGGACTGCGGAAGACCATGCGGCTGCCTCATTCATCCTGGGGGCGGGATCCCGTCATCGTGAGTCAAGCCACATCGCTGGTCAAGGCGGTCGCCGGTCGCGCTACAGCGTTACTTAACTCGGCTAAGAACACACGAATGGACTAGCGCCGGCCCTTGTGGTGATCACCGGCCATCTGCCAAGTTGGCATGGCCTTCGCGGGTCGACTCCCACGCACTCCGATCGACCCGCGCGGCTACCGCGGTTCGCAATCCCCCCGTCGAACCGCGGCCCGCTTGGAAGCCCGGGCTCCCCCCGCCCGGATCCACCTCAGCGGGGACTGACGCGGGGCGGCTTGAGCTCGCGACTCCCCCTCTCTCCCAAGCCGCCCCGCGCTCCCGCGCCGGCCGGCCCGCTACGGCGTGCTCGACGACGCGACCGGCTCGACGGTCACGGCCCTCCGGCGACGCCGCCACCACAGGTAGCCGAACGCCGGCACCCCCAGCACCACCGCGAACGGCAGCACGCCGCCCAGCACCACCAGCAGCCAGCCGAACGCCGTCACCAGCGCCTTCCAGCCACCGGCGAACGCCTCCAGGAAGTCGTTCTCGTCCGTCACCACCACCGGCTCGCCCGTCGCCGAGATGACGACGTTCAACGTCGACATGGCGACCTGGCCCTTCAACGTCTCGTACCGGCGTTGCAACGACTCCAGCTCGGACTGCCGCTTGGTCAGCTCGGCCTCGATGTCGGTGATCTCGGACGTGGTCGTGGCCCGTTCCAGCAGCCCCCGCACCCGCTCCACGCTGGCCCGCTGGTTGGCGATCCTCGCCTCGACGTCCACGATCTGCTCGGTGACGTCCTCGGTCTGCAGCTCACGCCTGCTGACCTCGACGCCCTCCAACTTGGCGATCGACTCCATCACCTGGTCGAGCCGGTCGCCGGGCACCTTGAACGTCACCGACGCCCGGTTGGACTGCGACTTCTCCTGCGCCGAGTACCCGCCCTCCGCGATCACCAGGTCCTTGACCCCGGACAGCACCGCGTTCGAGTCCGGCGCGCGCAACTCCACCGTCGCCGTGCGTATGAGCTGCCGGTTCTGCTGCGCCGACGTGCCCGCCTGCTGCGCCTCACCCGTGCCGGCCGACTCCTGCTTCGGCGTGCCGCCGCCCCGCTGGGCGTTGTCCTGCGCCGGCACCGGCGCGGCCACATCCGCCGCCGACCCCGAGTTGTTCGCCGCACATCCCGCCAGCGCCAGCACCGCGAACGCGGCGACCGCCAATCCCACCCGTCTGCCCATGTGCCCCTCCCTGGTTTCCGGTCACCGGTGGGACGGGGCCCGGGCTCACCCCCGTTGCTCCCGCGCGATCACGATTCGGACACCAGGTGCCGGAACGCCTCGAGGTTGGCCAGCGACTCGCCGCGCGAGACCCGCCAGTCCCACTCCCGCTGGATGGCGCCGGCGAACCCGATCTCCAGCAACGTGTTGAAGTCGCCGTCGGCGGCCTCCACCACCTGCCCGAGCACGCGGTCCAGCTCGTCGGGCGTCACGGCGTGCGGCGCGATCCGGCCGACCAGGTAGATGTCGCCGGTCGTGTCGATCGTGTAGTGCACGCCGTACAGCTTGGCGTTGCGCCGCAACAGGAACCGGTAGACGTCCTCGTGCGCCTCGTCCGGTTTGCGGCAGACGAACGCCTCCACCACCAGGGCGTGCCTGCCGACCACCAGCCAGCAGTTCGTCTGGAGCTTCTTCGTGCCGGGCAGCGTCACGAAGAACCGCCCCGGCTCCTTGCGGTCGTAGCGCAGCTCGCGGTCGTCCAGCGTCGACTTGATGACGTCGTCCAGGCTCAAGCGATGACCTCCTCGCGGAACACGTCCCGGGCTTCGGCGTACCCGGCGAGGAGTGAATCAGTCGTGCGGTCCCAGGAGAACCGGCGGGCGTGGCCGACGGCGTTGCTGGCCAGCTCCTCCCGGCACGCGGGGTTCAGCGCGATGCTCGACAGCACCCGCGCCCACACGCCCGGGTCGTGACCGTCCACCAACGCCCCGGACACCCAGTCGCGCACCGCCACCGGCAACCCGCCCACCGCCGCCGCGACCACCGGCGTCCCGCACGCCTGCGCCTCCAGCGCCACCAGCCCGAACGACTCGTTGTAACTGGGCACCGCGACCACGTCGGCCGCGCGGTAGACCCTCGCCAACGCCTCACCGCCCTGCGGCGGCAGGAACCGCACCACGTCCGAGATCCGCAGCTCGGCCGCCAACCGCACCAGCTCGTCGGGCGTCTTCATCCCCGACCCCGACGGCCCACCGACCACCAGGACGACCAACCGCGACCGCAACCCGGGATCGCGCGCCACCATCTCCGCCGCCGCGCGCAACAGGACGTCCGGCGCCTTCAACGGCTGGATGCGCCCCACGAACGCCAGCACCACCGACTCCGGCCGCAACCCCAGCGCCGTCCGGGCACCGTCCCGATCACCGGGCGTGAACCGCTCCAGGTCCACGCCAGGCGGCACGACCAGCACCTTCGACGGGTCCGCGTCGTACAGCTTGACCAGCTCGGCCGCCTCGACGTCGGTGTTGGCCACCAGCCGGTCCGCCTCGGCGACCACCTGCTCCTCGCCGATCACCCGCATCCGCGGCTCAGGCGTGTCGTCGGCCGCCAGCGCCAGGTTCTTCACCTTCGCCAACGTGTGCGCCGTGTGCACCAACGGCACCGCCCACCGCTCCCGCGCCAACCACCCGACCTGCCCCGACAACCAGTAGTGCGAGTGCACGACGTCGTAGTGACCTGGTTCGTGCCGCGCCTCGGCCCGCAGCACACCCGCCGTGAAGGCGCAGAGCTGGCCGGGCAGCTCCTCCTTGCCCAGCCCTTCGAACGGCCCCGCGACGACGTGCCGCACCTTCACCCCGGGCGCCAGCTCCGCCACCGGCGGCAACTCCGAGGACGTCGCCCGGGTGAAGATCTCCACCGCGATACCCCGCTGCGCCATCCGCGTGGCGGTCTCCACGATGTAGACGTTCATCCCGCCCGCGTCGCCCGTGCCGGGCTGCTCCAACGGCGACGTGTGCACCGACAGCACCGCGACCCGCTTCACCGGGAGACCTCCGCCACGAACCGACCGAGGTCGGCCGCGAAGCGCTCCGGTCGTTCCAGGAACGGCGAGTGTCCGGTTCCGTCGTAGCGGCGCAAGTCGGCTCCGGGGATCAGGGCCGCCGCGTACTCACCGGCGGCCGGGTCGACCACCTCGTCGGCGGTGCCGTGCACGACCAGTGTCGGCTTGTCGACCGCCTTCAGCACGACGGCGCTGTCCACGTCCCGCCGGAACAGCTCCCGCCGGACCCGAGGCGGCACCCGCAACGCCGTGCCCAACATCCGCTGCACCACGTCACCGGCCAACCCGGGCGCCTGATCACGGCAGAACTGCGCCAACGCCGGCACCGCCACCGCCGGGTCGTCGGAGAACGCCGCCGGCAACGCCGCCTTCATCACCGGCCCGACAACCCCGCCGGGCCGATCCCGCCCCAACTCGGTGACCGCCCCGACCAGCACCAACCCACTGATCCCGGCCGTGCCGTGGAAACGCAGGTAGTCGGCTATCACCACCCCGCCGTACGACCACCCGACCACCACCGCGGGCCGCCCGACGTGATCGAGGACGGCCTTCAGATCAGCCGCCCAAACCTCCGACTCCCGATAACCGCCCTCGGCGACGTCCGACGCCCCGTGACCGCGCAGATCCACCGCGTAACCGCGCCACGACGGCTGAGGCGACCACACCTCCCCGGACTGCGCCCATCCGTGCACCAGCACGACCGCAGGGGCATCGGCCGGGCCCGACTCGCGAACCGACAGCCGGACGCCCTCGGCGTCGAGGAGAGTGTTCCGCACGACCTACGACAACGCGCGAATCATCCCACCACTTCCCGCGCAAGCGATTTTGCGCCATCAACCACACCGGCCAGACCCCACCGCCCACAACGGACAGGAACCCAAACCGCCCACAACGAACCCGCCACACCCCCACCAAGGACCCTCAACCACCACACAACGGACCCACAGCGCACCCCACACCAAGGACCCTCAACCGCCGCACAACGGACCCGCAGCGCACCCACCGAGGCCCGATTTGACATGGGTTCGGGTGCTTTAGGCTGGTCGAAGCCGGCAGGCCTGGCGGGACGCTCTTCCCCGCCGGGCCTGCCGGCTTTGGCCTGCCTGGAGTGCCCGTAAGGGCCCCATGTCAAATCGAGCCGGACCTGACCCGCACCGCTCCGCCACTCGAGCCGGACCTGAGTGTGACCACCGACCCGAACCTGCGCGAGCAGTCAGGTCTTCACAGCGCGGACATCGTCTGCCACTGCGCCCAAGGGATCTGCCAGTCGTACCAGTCGAACTGCGCCGGCAACGTCGTGACCGACCCGGTCACCTCCACCGGATCACCGACCATCGCGCTGTCGTAGTACGCCTTGGCATCGGCCTCCAACAGGTTCGCGCACCCGTGCGACGAGTTGAGCTTGCCGATGTTCGCCGCGTTGTCGTTGTTCTCGTGGATGAACTCACCGTGGTTGGAGAACCGCACCGACCACTTCTTCACGACGTTGGTGTAGCCGTACTGGGGGTTGTCGAAGCTCCACGTGTCGAACTTCTGCATCACCACGAACGTGCCGTTCGGCGTGGCCAGGTTCGGGTCGTCGTCCTTGCCGAACGACGCCGGGTAGGTCGCCACGGTCTGCCCGTCACGCTGCACGACCAGCTGGTGCGACGGCGTGTCGATCTTCACGACCTGGTTGCGGCCGATGGTGAAGTCGCTGGTCACGTCCGCGCGACCGTACGCACCGCCACCGTAGGGCACCCCGTACAGCTTCGCCTCGACGTGGATCTGGGTGTTCGCGGGCCAGTACTGCTCCGGCCGGTAGTGGACCTCGCGCGAGCTGAGCCACGCCCAACTGCCCTTGACCCCGGCGGAGTTCGTCACCGTCAGCGCCTTCTCCACCGTCGCGCGATCCGCGACGTCGGCGTCGAAGTCGATCTTGATCGGCACCGCCACGCCCATGGTCTGGTTGTCGCCGGGGAACAGCGTCGCGCGCACCTGCGACGCGGGGTTCACCGTCGTGAACCCGCCCTTCAGCTCGACCGGCCTGCCATCCGTCCCGGTCGCCTTGCCCGCGTAGGTGTACGCCTTGCCGAACCCGAGCGGCTCCGTGCTGGACCACGACTTCTTGTCCTCGGCGAGCTTGCCCTCGACGGCCTTGCCCTCGGGGTTGGTGACCGCGACCTGGTCGATCGTGCCCTCGGCCACGGTGACCTGCACCGGCGCGTTCACGGGCGCGTCCACCGCTCCGTCCGCGGGCGCGGTGGTGAACTTGGCCACCGGCGGGTTGTCGCCGCCGATCGGTTTGGCGGTGCCCGTTTCCACCTTCGCCGAGCAGCCCGCCACCAGGGCCAAGCCGAGCAGCAGAGCCGCCACTGTCCTGTGCACGTTACGACCTCCTGATCGAAGGACGTCCCACCCGACTCCCGGTGCGAGTGATTCGCGTCACATCCGCGTCCCACGCCTAGGATCCCCGGTGTGAACCGTCCTATCGCAGTCGTGACCGGAGCCAGTGCGGGCATCGGCGAGGCCACCGCCCGCAGGCTCGCCGCCGAGGGCTTCCACGTGGTGCTCGGCGCTCGGCGGGTCGACCTCCTCAAGGCTATCGCGGATGAGATCGAGGGCACCGCGGTCGAGCTCGACGTCACCTCCGCCCCGTCGGTCGAGTCCTTCCTCGACGCCGTCCCGGCCGCGAACGTGCTGGTCAACAACGCCGGCGGCGCGCGCGGCCTGGCAAGCGTCGCCGAGGCCGACGAGGAGCACTGGCGGTGGATGTGGGAGACCAACGTGCTCGGCACGCTGCGCGTCACCAAGGGCCTGCTGCCGAAGCTGATCGCGTCCGGTGACGGGCACGTGGTCACCGTCACCTCGGTCGCCGCCTACGAGGCCTACGACAACGGCTCCGGCTACACCTCCGCCAAGCACGCCCAATCCGCGCTTCACCGCACGCTGCGCGGCGAGCTCCTCGGCCAACCCGTGCGCGTGACCGAGATCCTCCCCGGCATGGTCGAGACCGACTTCTCCGTCAACCGGTTCGACGGCGACGCCGACCGGGCCGCGGCCGTCTACCAGGGCGTGACACCGCTGACCGCGGACGACGTGGCGGACGTGATCGCGTTCGCGGTGACCAGGCCGCCGCACGTCAACCTGGACCAGATCGTCCTCAAGCCCCGCGCACAGGCCTCCGCTTCGCGGGTGCACCGGGCCTGACCGGATCAGACCCGACCAAACCGCACAGGACCACCGAACGGCATCGAACGGCATCACCCCGACGTCAGCAGCTCCACGTCCAGCTGGTCGAGCACCGGACCGATGGGGTTCGCGAACCCCCGGTCCGGGCTCCCGCCGCAGTACAACCCGACCACGCGGTTCGCGTCGTCGAGCAGCACCGCGCCCGAGTCGCCGTGATCGGCGAACCGGGGCGTCTCGATCCGGATCTGGTCGTACAGCGTCCGCACGCCCAGCTGCACCCCGAAGTCGAGCGTGATCGCCGCGTCCGTCGACGCCACCACCCCCTCCGTGACCGCCGTCGTCCGGCCGCGCTTGCGCACCCGGTCGCCGACGCGTGCCCGCGCACCACCCGTCACCGCGCCCAACCCCACCACCTCGGGCCGCACGCGGGGTGTCGTCAACGTGATCGCGGCGGCGTCCACCCGCGCCGACAACGCCGCCCGCGCCAGCACGCCGACCCGGTCGTGCACCGGGTGCCCGCCGTCGACCCGGGACGGGTGCACCATCGGGTCGCCGACCGCCCAGGCGTCGTCCACGCAGGCCACGTGGAACGACGTCAACGCCATCACGGTGTTCCGGCACCTCGGCGTGACCAGCGCGCCCAGCGTCCCGGCCACCACGTAGTCGTCCACCTCCGGCACGTCCGGCGGCACGAACCGGATCGCCCGGCTCGGCCCGATCCCGATGCCACCGGCCAGCGACTCGTGCCGCTCCGCACCGCTCACGCCCTCGGGCGACGCGATGGTGTGGTGCGGCCAGAACGTGTCCTCGACCACGTCCGTCGGCACGCCCAGCACGTCCGGCGGGATGGCGAACTGCGCGGCGTCGCCCTTGCGGCGGACGAACACGACGATCGCCAGCCGGCCGGTCGCCCGGCCGCCGACGGTCTTCTCGCCGAGGTCGACACCCACCACGCCGGGCCGGCTCAGGAAATCGTCCTCAACCAGCTTCTTGATCGGCCTGACGTTCGCGCGATCGTCGGGGTAGGCCATGACGACCTCCAACAGGTGCCCCTACCTCCATGAAACGCGTGGAGTGAGGATTCGTCACACCCAGTCACCCGTTCGGCGGTTCAACGGTCGGCGGCGTCCGGCGACGCAGAGCCACACCCGTCCACCGCCCGACGACCCGCCCACGCCGCCGAGGGCGTGCCGGAGCCGACGGCCGGCCCGCCTCACCCGAGCTCGCAGCCCACCAACACCGGCTCCGGGAGCAGCTCCACCCCGAACGCCGCCCGCACCCCGTCCCGCACCTCGCGCGCCAGGTCCAGCAGGTCCTCCGTCGACGCGCCGCCCCGGTTGGTCAGCGCCAGCGTGTGCTTGCCCGACAACGCCACCCGGCCACCCGGCCCGCGGTGCCCGCGCCCGAACCCGGCCCGCTCGATCAGCCACGCCGCCGACAGCTTCGAGTACCCGGCCCCCGCCGGGTACGTCGGCACCTCCACCTGCGGCCCGAGCCGCTCGGCGATCCGGATCAGCACCCCGGCCAACGTCGAGTCGTCCAGCAGCGGGTTGGTGAAGAACGAGCCCGCGCTCCACGTGTCGTGATCCGTCGCGTCCAGGACCATGCCCTTGCCGCGCCGCAGCTCCAGCACCGCCTTGCGGGCCGCGTCGGCGGGCACGCGGTCGCCCGGCGCGACGCCGAGCACCCTGGCCAGCTCGCCGTACCGGATGGGCGCGGACTGCCCGCCCGCGGTCAGCGCGAACCGCGCCCGCAGCACCACCGCGTGGTCGGTGCCCTTCAGCACGCTGGTCCGGTAGGCCAGGCCCAGGCCGTCCGCCGGCACCTGGTGCACGCGACCCGTGCGCCGGTCCAGCAGGTCCACCGAGGTCAGCACCTGCGCCACCTCGACGCCGTACGCGCCGACGTTCTGCACCGGCGTCGCGCCGACCAGGCCCGGGATGCCGGACAGGCACTCCAGCCCGCCCAACCCCTGCGCCACGGCCTCCGCGACGACCGAGTCCCAGTCCTCGCCCGCCTCCACGGTCAGCTGCACGAGGCCGTCGCCCAACGGGTCGAGCCGACGGCCGGACGTGCCGACGGCCACCACCGTGCCGGCGAACCCGGCATCGGACACCACCAGGTTCGAACCGCCGCCGAGCAGCAACAACGGCTCGCCGGCCGCGTCCAGCGCGCGGACGGTCTCGACCAGCTCGGCGGCTGTGGCGGCGCGCGTGAACCTCGTCGCAGGGCCACCGAGCCGCAGCGTGGTGCACTCGGCCAGCGGCACACGGGCACTGGAGGGCGGGGTGGTCACGACCGTGAACGGTAGCCTCCGCGACATGGCACGCCGCATCGAGCACCGAACCACGTCCCGCTGGCCGGCACGGGACGTGTACGCAGCGTTGGTCGACCAGACGTACCTGCGCGACCGGCTCGCCGAACTGGGTGGCACGAATCCGGAGCTGGTCGCCTTCACCACCACCGACCAGAGCACGTCCTACCAGCTCAAGCAGGGTGTGCCCGCCGACAAGCTGCCGTCGGTGGCCCGCGGCCTGCTCGGCGGCGACCTCGTCATCGACCGCGCCGAGTCGTGGACCGAGGCCGGTTACGCGGGCACGGTCGAGGTGACGCTGAACGGCGTCCCGGGCCGGCTGGACGGCACGATCACGCTCGCCGACACCGCGAGTGGGAGCGAACTCACCCTCACGGGTCAGGTCAAGGTGGGCATCCCGATCATGGGCGGCAAGTTGGAGGCGATGATCGCCGAACAGGTCTCGCTGCTGCTCGACAAGGAATCCGAGTTCACCGCCGAATGGCTCGCACGCCGCGCCTAGCCGCGGGCCGGGCGCGCGCGCTCGGCCTGCCCACGAGGGGCACCACCAACCCGAACCGCCTGCGCCGGGTCGACCGGTGGGTCGCGCACACCTACCGCGACCTGCTCTCCGCGCCCGAACCGCTGGTGGTCGACCTCGGCTACGGCTCCTCGCCGATCACCACCGTCGAGATGGCGGCACGGCTGCGCGCCGTGAACCCGGCCGTCCGCGTGCTCGGCCTGGAGCTCGACGCCGACCGGGTCGCCGCGGGCAAGGAGGTCGCCGACCCGCCCGGCCTCGACTTCCGGCGCGGCGGGTTCGAGCTGGCCGGCGCGCGCCCGCTGCTGCTGCGCGCGTTCAACGTGCTCCGGCAGTACACCGAGGAGCAGGCGGCCGAGGCGTGGGACACCATGGTCGGCCGCCTCGCGCCCGGCGGCGTGCTGGTCGAGGGCACGTGCGACGAGATCGGCCGCCGTTGCTGCTGGGTCGCGTTGACCGCGGACGGGCCGCAAACGTTCACGCTGTCCTGCCTGCCCGCCGACCTGGAGACCCCTGGTGACCTCGCCGAGCGGCTGCCGAAGGCGTTGATCCACCACAACGTGCCCGGCGAGAAGGTGCACGCCCTGCTCTGCGAACTGGACGCGTGCTGGGCGACGTGCGCGCCGTTCGCGCCCTACGGCCCGCGGGCGCGGTGGGTGGAGTCCGTGCGGCTGCTGGCCGACCGCGGCTGGCCGGTGCTGGACGACCGGAAGCGCTGGCGGCTCGGCGAGATCACCCTGTCCTGGGACGTGGTGAGTCCCTAGGCTGTGCGGAGTGGACCACGCCGATTTCGTCCAGCACATCAGGACCCAGTACGCCGCACTGCGTGCCGCCGCCCTGGCCGCCGGGCCGGAGGCGCAGGTGTCCACCTGCCCCGGCTGGACGGTGCGCGGGCTCGTCGACCACGTGGCGATGGTCCACTCCTGGGCGCTGCGGGCGCTGCACACGCCGGTGGACGCGGACTGGGTCAAGCCCGAAGAGCGCCCCGCCGACTGGGACGAGCTGTTCGCCTGGTGGGACAAGAAGGTCGTCGAGCTGACCGACACCCTGCTCGGCTCCACGTCGAACACGCCCGCGTGGACGTTCGTCGGGCCCAAGACCTTCGGCTTCTGGTCACGCCGGCAGGCGCACGAGACCGCGATCCACCGGCTCGACGCCGAGCACGCCCGGCACGGCGCGGACGTGCCGTCCCTGCTGTTCGACGTCGAGTTCGCGGCCGACGGGGTGGACGAGTTCCTGACCCGGATGCTGCTGACCGGCGCCCGGCGCAGGCCGATCGCGCGGACGGGGCGGGTGCTGTTCCACGCCGCCGACGCGAGCCGTGCCTGGGAGGTGCGGCTCACGCCCGGTCAGCCGCCCGAGGTGGGTCCGATCACCGACTCCGGCACCGACGAGGACGCCACCGTGGCCGGCACCGCCGACGCGGTCTACCGGGCGGCGTGGGGCAGGCCGAGCGGCGCCATCACATCGGGTGACAGGTCACTGCTGGACGGGCTGCCGCGACCGTAGATACTTCCGGTCGTGCCTCTGCCTGAACGACGCTACGTGATCACCTTCGGCTGCCCCGACCGCACCGGCATCGTGGCCCGGATCTCCTCGTTCCTGGCCGAGCACGGTGGCTGGATCGTCGAGGCGGCCTACCACACCGACCCGACCACCAACTGGTTCTTCACCCGCCAGGAGGTCCGGGCCGACTCGCTGCCGTTCGACGTGGAGGAGCTGCGGGTCCGGTTCGCGGAAGTGGCCCGCGAGCTGGGTGCGCACCCCGGCTCGTGGCGGGTCGCCGACTCCGGCGAGCGCAGGCGGGTGGTGATCCTGGTGTCCAAGGAGGGCCACTGCCTGTACGACCTGCTGGGCCGGGTGGCGTCGCACGAGCTGGACGTCGACGTGTCCGCGGTCATCGGCAACCACGCCGACCTGGCCGGGATCACCAGGGCGCACGGCATCCCGTTCCACCACGTGCCGTTCCCGGCGAACGACCCGGAGGGCAAGGCGGCAGCGTTCGCGCAGCTGCGGCAGCTCGTCGACGCCCACCGGCCGCACGCGGTGGTGCTGGCGCGGTTCATGCAGATCCTGCCCGCCGAGCTGTGCGCGGACTGGGCCGGGCGGGCGTTGAACATCCACCACAGCTTCCTGCCGTCGTTCATCGGGGCGCGGCCGTACCACCAGGCGCACAGCCGGGGCGTGAAGCTGGTCGGCGCCACGTGCCACTACGTGACCGCGGACCTCGACCAGGGCCCGATCGTGGAGCAGGACGTGATCCGGGTGGACCACACCGACTCCGTCAACGACATGGTGCGCAAGGGGCGCGACATCGAGAAGGTCGTGCTGTCGCGCGGTCTGCGGTGGCACCTGGAGGACCGCGTCCTGGTGCACGGCAACCAGACCGTCATCTTCTGAGGAAACCCCGATCCGGGGTGGCGGCCCGCACGTAGGCTGCGCCGGTGCGCACCGAGTACACCGACCTCGACCAGGTCCGCGCGGCGTCCGAGCTGCGGAACGCCGTCCTCGTCGGGCTCGACCTGAGCGGGGAAGAGCTGCGCGTGCCGATGGACGGCGCGCTGTTCCTCGGCTGCACGCTCTCGCCGCTCGCCCAGCGGCGCGCGGCGGCGGCCGGGGCGCTGGTGTTCCCGACCATCCCCGACCTGCCCTACGACGTGTACCGGTCGCGGCTCTACACGCCGGCCGAGCTGTTCGCCGGTTTCGACCCGGGCGACCCGCTGTCCTACGCCGACACCCCGGACGCCGTGATCTACCGGCACACCCGCGCCAGGGGCCACAACCCGGACCCGCTGCACGCCCTCGCCGAACGCCTGCACGACCACGCGATCACCGAGGCGCTGGACGACGCGCTCGCCGAACGCCCGGTCGCCGTGATGGGCGGGCACGCGCTCGGCCGCGACACCGACGGCTACCGGCGGGCCGTCGGGCTGGGCGCGGCGCTCGGCGAAGCCGGGTTCACCGTGCTGACCGGCGGCGGTCCGGGCGTGATGGAGGCCGTGCCGCTGGGCGTGCGGGTCGGCGTGGACGAGCCGACGTTGAAGGACCTGTCGAAGGCGCCCGCGTTCGGCGGGGACGCGGAGTCCATCGGCCGCTGGATCGCCGCGTGCCCCACCGACCTGCCCACCTCCGACCGACCGCGCACGATCGGCATCCCGACCTGGTTCTACGGCCACGAGCCGCCGAACCCGGCGTGCGAGCTGCACGCCAAGTACTTCGCCAACTCCGTCCGCGAGGAGGGCCTGCTCACCGTCGCCACCGGCGGCATCATCTACACGCCGGGCAGCGCGGGCACGGTGCAGGAGGTCTTCCAGGACTACTGCCAGAACCACTACGGCTCGGTCGGCCCGGCCGCGCCGATGGTGTTCCTGGGCGAGGACTTCTGGGTCGACGAGGTGCCGGCCGCGCCGCTGGTGCGACGCCTGGCCCGCGGCCGGGAGGCCGAGCGCTGGATCCTCGTCACCGACGACGCGGACGAGGCCGTCAGCTTCCTGCGGGAGTACGCGGGGTGATCACCCGCTGCACCACCTCGGCCGCGTCCAGGCACACGTCCTCGCGGTAGGCCCGACCGACCAGCTGCACGCCGACGGGCAGCCCGTCGACCACCCCGGTCGGCACGGCCACCGCCGGCAGGCCGACGAAGGTCGTCGCGGTGCACAGCCGCATCGCGCCGGTCACCAGGTCGTGCCCCTCGATCGAGCGCGACTCCACCCCGGGCGCGGGCGGACGGGCGGTGAACACCGGCCCGAGCACCAGCGGGAACCGGTCCAGGAACTGCGCCCACGCCCGCTTCACGCCCAGCAGCACGCCCGTGAGCCGCACGTACTCCGCGACGTCCACCGGCGCGGTCTTCGCCATCGACATCTCGATGTACCGGTGGCCTTCCGCGCCGAGCAACGTCCGCACCACCGGCCAGCTCGGCGCGAACTCCGTCATCAGCATGCCCCCGTACGCCGCCAGCGCCTCGTCCAGCACCGGCACGTCCGCCTCGACCACCTCGTACCCGGCGTCCGACAGCACGTTTGCGGCGTCCTCGACCGCGGCCCGCACCACCGGGTCGACCCCCGTGCCGCCGGGATCGGCGACCACCGCCACCCGACGCGGCACCGGCGGCCCGGTCAGCGGCACGGGCACCGCCCTCGGGTCGCGCGGCGACGTGCCGGCCAACGCCTCGAACGCGAGCCGCAGGTCACCGACGGTGCGGGCGAGCGGCCCGTCCACCACGAACAGCTGCGCGCCCAGCGGCGGGTCGTCCGGACCGAGCCGGTGGTCGGCCGGGAACCGCCCGTAGGTCGGCTTCAACCCGGCCACGCCGCAGAACGCCGCCGGGACGCGCACCGAGCCGCCGGCGTCGTTGCCCAGCCCCAACCCCGCCATCCCGGTCGCCACCGCCACCCCGTCGCCGCCGCTGGACCCGCCGGGCGTGACGGCCGGGTCCCACGGGTTGACCGTGTCGCCGAACAGCTCGCTGCGCGTGTGCACGCCGGCCAACGTGAGCGTCGGCATGTTCGAGTGCCCGATCGGGATCGCGCCCGCCGCGCGCAGCCGCGCCACCGGCGGCGCGTCCAGCGGCGTCACGAAGTCCTTGAACCGCACCGCGCCGTGGGTCGTCGGCACGCCGCCGATCGCGATGCTCTCCTTCACCGTGAACGGCACACCGGCCAGCGGCCCGCGCGCACCGTCCCGGTCGAGCTCCGCCGCCTCGGCCAGCGCCTGCTCGGCCACCAGCCGCGTGATCGCGTTGACCACCGGGTTCACCGCCGCGATCCGCTCCAGGTGGCTCTCCACCAGCGCGACCGCCGTGACGCGGCCCGAGCGCACCGCGGCGGCCTGCTCCGCCGCCGTCCAGTCCCACATGACGCCCCCTGTTCCGATGCAAGTGCATCGAATAGTATCCACGGGTGCCCAAGCAGGTCGAATACGAATCCCGGCGCCGGCAGATCACCGACGCGGTGTTCCTGCTCGCCGACGAACGCGGCCTCGAAGGCGTGACCCTGAGGGACGTCGCAGCGCGCGCTGACGTCTCGATGGGGGCGGTGCAGCGCTGTTTCCGCACCAAGGACGAGATGCTGCGGTTCGCGCTGGAAGAGGTCGGCAAGCGCGTCCTGGGCCGGGCCGGCGGCACCGCGGCCGAGGCGGCACGTGCCGTCGCGCTGCCCGAGCGCGCCGAGGCCAGGGTGTGGCTCGCGTTCGTCGCGCAGGCGGCCGTCAGCCCGGCGCTCGCGCCCGTCCTGCGCGCGAGCTACGCCGACCTCGAGGACATGTTCACCAGGCTCCTCGGCGACCGCTGGCGGGCGCGCACGGTGCTGGCGCTGGCCGACGGCCTCACCACGCACGTGCTCATCGGGCACCTCACGCACGACCAGGCGCGCGAAGTGCTCGACCGGCACCTGGCGGGCTAGCGGGCCAGGCCCTCGACGACCTCGGCGTTCGGCAGCTTGGCCAGCACCTCGCCCGGCACCAGGACCTTGCTGCCCCGGATACCGCTGCCGATGACCAGTTCCGGCGCCGCCGCCACCTCGGGCGACAGCAGCACGGGCCAGTCCTCGGGCAGGCCGATCGGCGTGATGCCGCCGTACTCCATGCCGCTGAGCGACACCGCGTCGTCCATCGGCGCGAACGACGCCTTGCGCGCGTCCAGCCGCCGCCGGACGACGCCGTTCACGTCCGCGCGGGTGGTCGCGAGCACGACGCACGCCGCGTACCGGACGGTCTCGCCGCGCTTGCCCGCGACGACGACGCAGTTCGCCGACGCCGCCAACGGCGAGCCGTAGTGCGCGCAGAACTCGGCCGTGTCCGCCAGCCCGGGGTCGATCTCCGCGACCGCGAGCCGCGGGCCGTCCGCCATCGACCTCAACGCCGCGGCGACCGGGTCCGCGACCAGGTCGAGCCGGTCGAGCACGGGCAAGGGGGTCAGGGTTCCCGCGATGGTCCACACACCGGCCATCCTGCCGGCCGCGCTTGACGTTGACGCTACGTCAACCCCTACCGTGGTCGGCACAGGGAGGGAGCACGGTCATGGCCTGGTCGATCGCACAGGTCGCGCGGATGTCGAAGGTGACTTCGCGGACGTTGCGGCACTACGACGCGATCGGCCTGCTCGAACCGGCGTGGGTCGGCGACAACGGCTACCGCTACTACGAGCGCGAGCAGTTGCACCGGCTCCAGCGCATCCTGCTGCTGCGCGACCTGGGACTCGGCCTCGACACCGTGGCCGAGGTCCTGGACGGGCGGCACCGGGCGGTCGACGTGCTGCGCAACCACGCGCGGTGGCTGGCCACCGAGCAGGAGCGGCTGGCGAAGCTGGCCCGGACCGTCTCCCGCACGATCGAGGAACTGGAAGGGGGTGACGAAGTGGCACTGGAAGAGCTGTTCGACGGCTTCGACGCCGACCGCCAGGCCCGCTACGAGGCGGAACTGGTGGAGCGCTACGGCGAGGGCGTCCAGGAGCACGTCGACGAGAGCAAGCGCCGGATGAAGGGCTGGACCAAGGCCGACGCCGAGGGGTTCAAGGCGGAGTGGCAGGCCATCGGGAAGGCCTACGCCGAGCTGTTCGACGCCGGCGTCCCGGCCGACGCGCCGCGCGCGCTGGACGTGACCGACCGGCACTACCGGTGGATCTGCCTGAGCTGGACGCCGAACCGGGAGTCCTACACCGGGCTCGGTGAGCTGTACGTGGACTCGCCGGAGTTCAAGGCGCAGTTCGACGCGCACGCCGAGGGCTTCGCCGAGTACGTCCGCGACGCGATCGCGGTGTACGCGACGGCCAGGCTCTAGCGCGGCCACGGGGAGGTGCACATCCCCGTGGACCCGGTCCGGGGCGCGTCAGAGGTCCTGGAGCCCGAAGGCCTTGAGCGCCTCGCGGTTGAACGCCGGCAGGTCGTCGGGCTTGCGGCTGGTGACCAGGGTCCACCCGGCCACGTCGCAGACCCGCACCTCCACGTCCGCCCAGTCGGCGCCCGCGTTGCGGAGGTCGGTGGCCAGGCTCGGGAACGAGGTCAGCTGCTTGCCGCGCACCACGTCCGCCTCCACCAGCAGCCACGGCCCGTGGCAGATCGCCGCGACCGGCTTGCCCGCGGCGACGTGCTGCTTGACGAACTTCACCGCGTCGCGGTCGAGCCTGAGGTTGTCGGCGTTGGCCACGCCACCCGGGATCACCACGGCGTCGTAGTCCATCGGGTCCGCGTGCGCGAACGGCACGTCCACGTCGAACGTGTCGGCGGGCGTGAGGTGGTCGTACGCCTGCACCGTGCCGAGCTTGGGCGCGAGCAGCCTCGGCACGGCACCGGCCTTCTCCACGTGCTGCCAGGGCTCGGTCAGCTCGACCTGCTCGATGCCCTCCGTGTCGACCAGGAATGCGATCCTCTTCTGTTCGGCCATGCGGTTCGGCTACCCCCGCAGGAAGTCGACCAACCACCCGCGGACGTCGGCGCGGTGGGTCGACCACGACGGCACGAGCTCCACCCGGCCGTTCGGGAACGCGGCGGCCACCTGCTTCGCCACGTCCTCGGGGTGCAGCGGGTCGTCCGTCGCGCCGACCACCAGCACGGGGGCCGTGACGCGGGCCAGCGCCGCGCGGTCGGTGACCGCGACCTGGCCGGGCAGCTCGGCCAGCGCGCCGTCGAGCCGCGCGAACGCCTGTCGCCGTTCGGCCTGGTAGCCGGGTGGTCCGCCGACGGCGGTGATCGCCTCCTCGCGGTCGAGCAGGCGCCTCGGCTCGTCCAGCACGGCGGGCAGCAGGAGGGCGACGCGGTCGAACGCGTCGGGTTCGTCGGCGAGCAGGGCCAGCAGCGCGCCCGCGGTCAACGACACGCCGACCGCCCGGGTCGCGCCGGTCTCCCGTGCCGCTCCACGCAGGTCGGCGGCGATGCGCCGGTAGGTCCAGTAGCCCTCGGGCGCGTCCGGCGCGTCGCCGTGCGAGGGGAGGGTGACCACCACTTTCGTACCCGGCAGCCCGGAGGTGGGCAGGCGGGCTTCGCCGGGTGTCGCGCCCAGGCCGTGGCCGACGAGCGTGACGGGCGCGCCGGAGCCGAAGCTCCGGTGCGTCACCACCGCGGGCCGCGCTGGACCTCGATCAGCCGGGGCCGGACGTCGACCACGTACACCGTGACCGCGACCAGCCCGGCGAGCCAGAACATGCCGCCGGCGGAGAACGGGTGGAACAGCAGCAGCGCGAACGCGCCACCGCCGGTGATGCCGAGCCACGCGGGCTTGGTCATGCGCTCGGCCGCCGTGAAGGCGTCGGCCCGCTGCGAGAGCGCGTGCGCGAAGGCGAACACGCCCATGACCAACGCGGCGTAGTACGCCGCGAACATGACCCAGAAGTCCAGGAAGAGAGGACTGAACGGCGGGAATGGTGGCAACACGTCTCCAGCCTACGTGCGTGGCGCTGTCGTGGTACAGCCGAAACGGGGCGCCCTTGGTGGGACGCCCCGTCACGGTCGGGTCACTTGCCGCTGTCGGTCGGCTTCTTCGCCGCGGTCGAGCGGGTGGCCGCGGTCTTGGTCGGGCTCGCGGGCTTCGCGACGCCCGCGGGCTTGGTCGTGGTGACCGGCTTCGTCGCGGCCGGCTTGCGCGGCGCGGCCTTGCGGCTCGTCTCGCGCACCTCGGCGGCGACGTCACCGCCGACCTCGACCACGGTCTCGGCCAGCTTCTCGCTCGCGTCGTCCAGGTCGTCGGCGACCTTCTCGCCGACCGCGCGGGTGCGGCGGGACACCTTGCCGAGCACGTCGTCGGCCAGCACGCGGGCGTCCGCGGCGGCGGCCTCGGTGCGCTTCTGCGCGGTGCCGACGGCCTCCTCGACCTGGTGCAGCGCCTTCTGCAGGCCCGGCTGGGTCTTCAGCTTCTCCAGCGCCTCCTCGCCGTGCTGGGCGAAGAACTGGTAGAGGTTCAGCGCGGACTGCGTGTAGGCGTCCACGACCTTGCGCAGCTCGGCCGGGTCCAGCCGGTCGCGCAGGTCCTTCTTCAGGTCGGCGGACTCGGCCGCGGTCTTCGCCGACTCGGCGCGCTCGCGGGCCTTGTTCAACGCGTCGATGACCGCCTTCGCGGCCAGGTCGCCGGCGCCGAGGGCGGCCAGCAGCGGCGTGCGGGCGGCGGCGACGGCCTGCTCGCCGGCCTTGCGGAGCTCTTCGGTGGTGGGCAGGTTCGGCATGGAGATCACTCCTCGTTGGTCTGGGTGGCGGTGGCCGGTGCGCCGGCTCCGCCTGCGGTGTTCTCCGCCTCGGCGGTCGCCTGGTCGCCGGCGCGACCGCCGGTGGTCTGATCGCCGGCTCGACCGGCAGTCATCTGATTGCCGGCTCGGCCGGCGGCGTTCTCCCGCCGGAACGACTCGTAGACGTCGAGCAACACCTGTTTCTGCCGCTCGGTCAGGTCGGGGGCGGTGACGATGGCGTCCGCGAGGGCCCCGCCCTCGCGCTGCTCCAGGATCCCGGCCTCGACGTACAGCGCCTCCGCCGAGATCCTCAGCCCCTTGGCGATCTGCTGCAGGATCTCCGCGCTCGGCTTGCGCAGGCCCCGTTCGATCTGGCTCAGGTACGGGTTGGAGACCCCGGCGAGCTTGGCCAGCTGCCGCAACGAGATCTTGGCCGTGTTGCGCTGCTGGCGGATGTACTCGCCGATGTCGCGGCCGAGATCGGCCACCGCCTCGTCGATGGACTTGTCCAACTTCGCGGCACCTCCTCGATCCACCGTCGACGGTACGCGGAGGTGCTAGCTGCTGCAAGCGCTCTGCTAGCGATCGGGACGTGTGCTCGCCCACAGCGCTACGGTGGAGCGCGTGGACGTTGCGGCGAACCTGCGAGCCCGGCTGACCGACTCGCTGCTGGCCGCGGGCGTGTTGCGCGACCGGCGGTGGGCGGAGGCGTTTCGCCAGGTCCCGAGGCACGCGTTCCTGCCGGGGTTCTTCGTCCAGCGCCCCGACGGCGCGTGGGAGCCGGTGACCGCGGAGCACCCCGACCACCTCGCGCTCGCCTACCGCAACGACGTCTGCGTGACCCAGCTCGACAACGACGACCGGGCGTGGGAGCAAGCACTCGTCACCGGAGCCGTGACGGGGGTACCCACCAGTTCGTCGAGCATGCCGACGATCATGGCGATCATGCTGGAGGCCCTGGCCGTCGCGCCGGGCGACCGGGTGCTGGAGATCGGCACCGGCACCGGCTACAACGCCGCCCTGCTCTGCCACGTGCTCGGCGGGGACCGCGTGACCTCGATCGACGTCGACCCCGGCGTGCTGGTGCGCGCCGAGGCCCGGCTGGCCGCCGCCGGCTACCACCCGACGTGCGTGCTGGGCGACGGCGAGCAGGGGCACGCGCCGCGCGCTCCCTACGACCGGATCCTCGGCACGTGCGCCGTGTCCCGCATCCCGACGGCGTGGCTGGAGCAGACCGCGCCCGGCGGGGCGATCGTGACCACGTTCAACCGGGCCATCGGCGCCGGTCTGGTGCGGCTGACCGTGCGCGACGGGCAAGCCACCGGTCGCGTGCTGCCGGAGGACGGCCGGTTCATGCCGTTGCGCGCGCACCGGCAGGAGTGGGCGGACGAGGCGCTGCTGGAGGCCCTGACCGAGGAGCCGACGACGTCCCGCACGACCCTGCTGTCCTCGCGCAGCGTGCTGGACCCGGCCGGCGGCTTCGAGTTCTTCGCCGGGCTGGCGCTGGCCGAGGTGGCGGTGGCGGCCGACCCGATCCGCCTCGTGCACCCCGACGGCTCGTGGGTCCGGCACCGCGGCGCCGTCGTGGACCAGGGCGGTCCGCGGGCGCTGTGGGACGTCGCCGAAGCCGCCTACCGGCAGTGGCGCGCGCTGGGCAGGCCGCGCCGCCACCAGTTCACCTTCACCGCGACGCCGACCTCCCAGTACTTCGCCCTGGACGGCACCGACCTGACCTGGCCACTCCCGTAAGCCCACCCGCGCGTCCCGCGTTCGGAACACCCGGAGTCGACGCCCGGACCGGGCCGGCGGGCCGTTCAGTCGAGCAGTTCCTCCAGGAAGCTGCGCTTGCGGCGCGGGTAGTGCGGCTGCGGCGCGTAGTACCCGCCCGGGTAGGCGGCGGGCGGCGGCACGGCGGGCGCGGTGCCGGGCGGCGGCTGGTACGGCGGCGGTGGGCCGGTCGGCGTGCCGGGAGGCGGCTGGTAGGGCGGAGGCGGACCGGCGGCGGGCGCGGGCGGCACGGCGGCCGGCTGCTGCCCGCCCTCGACCGGGACGTCGCCGTCGGCCGGCAACGTCCCCTCGATCGGCACGACCGCCGTCGGCTCGGCGGCCGGCGCCGCCACCGGGACGGGCACGGGTACCGACACGGGCACGCCCTCCGGCCGGTACGGCTGCGCGTAGTGCGCCCGCTCGGCGGCGATGATCTGCTCCAGCTCGCCGCCGTCCAGGAAAACGCCCTTGCAGTTCTCGCACTGCTCGATGTGCACGGAGCCACGGCTGATGGTCCGCATGAGGTCCTGGCATTTCGGACAGATCACGCCTTCGAGGGTACGCACGACACAAGGGTCACCGCGTCACCACCATCCGTGATCGTTCAGTCATGATGCGTTGGTGTCCAGATTCCGCCAACGGGCCGTGCTCACGGGGTGCGTGCTGGCCGCCGTGCTCGCCGCGGCCGGCCTGTTCGTCACCGACTACGGCATCGACCCCGAGCTGTGGCTGTCCGGCCTCGCCCTCGGCTTCCTCGCGCTGCTCGCGGCGCTGGACCCGTGGCTGCACCGCAGGCGGGCCGCCGGCCTGTCCACCGACGACAACCTCGACGCCGCCACGAGCGCCCTGGCCCGCGCCCTGCACGCCCAGTGGAACGAGGAGTGCCGCGCCCGCGGCCTGGAGGACCACGCCCTCGACCTGCACTGGAGCGCCACGCAGGGCGAACCCGGGCACAGCGACGCCGTCGTCCGCGCGTTCCAGCGCAACCGGCGCATGGTGTTCCTCGGCGAGCCCGGCGCGGGCAAGAGCACGACCGCGATGCTGCTCGCGATCGGCCTGCTCGACCGCCACGTGGACGGTCCGGTGCCGGTCCTGCTGCCGCTGTCCACGTGGAACCCGGAGGCGGAGGACGTCCGCACCTGGATGACCCGGCGGCTGTACGAGGACCACCCGGCGCTGCGCAACACCGAGCTGTACGGCAGCTACGCGGGCGACCTGCTGGTCGAGCAACGCCGCGTGTTCCCGGTCCTCGACGGCCTCGACCAGCTCCCGCCCGCGCGCCGCGCCGACGCGCTGGACCGCATCAACCGCGCGTTCCCCGGCTCGCACCCGCTGGTCCTGACCAGCCGCACGGACGAGTTCGCCGAGGTGAACGGCACCGTGGCCGGCGCGCAGGTCGTGCAGTTGCAGCCGTTGGACCTGGAGGAGGTCGCGGGCTACCTGCGGTCGGTGGCGGACCCGGTGTCCGCCGCCCGCTGGGAGCCGGTCTTCCTGCACCTGCGCGACGAGCCGGACGGCCGGCTGGCCGACGCGCTCTCCACGCCGCTGGCGGTGTGGCTGGCGGGCGTCGTCTACGGGTACGGCGAGCCGAGCGAGCTGCTGGACCGGGTCCGGTTCCCCGACCGCGCCGCCATCGAGAACCACCTGGCGGACCTGCTGGTCGACGGCGCGTTCGGCGACCGCGGGGTGGCGCACCAGGTCAGGGCCAGCCAGGTCTGGCCCAAGGACAAGGCGGCCCGCTGGCTGGCGTTCCTGGCCGGCGAGATGCGGCGGCGCGGCGTGCGCGAGCTCGGCTGGTGGGACCTGCGCCGCTCGGTCGCCGGCACGTGGCTGGCGCTGCTCGGCGCGGTCGCGCTCGGCCTGATCGGCGGCTTCGGCGTCGCCTGGCTGATGGCCTACGCGAGCACGCCGAAGCTGGCGCCGATCACCGGGCTGGCCGCCGGGCTCGCGGTCGCGGTGGCCGCGCTGTACGCGTCCGGGCACCGCGCGCCGAAACCCCGGCTCGGCGTGTGGCGCAGCCTGGTCGTGGTCAGCGGTGTGCTGGGCACGGCGGCGGGCCTGGTGTTCGGCGCGCTGTACGGGCTGTCCGCGGGCCTGGTCGTCGGCCTCGGCATCGCGGTGGCGGTGGCGCTGCGGTTCGGGTTGGGCAGCACGGCCGAGCTGAGCCACCCGTCCAGTCCGAAGTGGACGATGGCGCGGGACCGGGTCGCGGTGTGGACCGGGTCGCTGGTGCTGGCCGTGGTGTTCGGCGCGGCCGCCGGGCTGGTGTTCGGGCCGGCCCAGTCGGGCATGGTCGGGCTGGGCCTGGCGTGCGGGCTGATGCTCGGCTTCACGCTGTCCGTGCTGCACCTGCGCTGGTGGTGGTTCACCGTGGCGCGGATCTGGCTGGCGGCGCGCGGCAAGCTGCCGTGGGAGCTGATGGTGTTCCTGGAGGACGCGCGCAAGCTCGGCGTGCTGCGCCAGGCGGGCGCCGTCTACCAGTTCCGGCACGCGCTCGTGCAGGACCGGCTGGCGGGCGCGCGCCCCTCCCAGGTCACGTCAGACGCTTAGCTTCCGCAGCCGGCCGATCGCCTCGTCCAGCACCTCGTCACGCTTGCAGAACGCGAACCGCACCAGGTGCCGCCAGTCGTCCGGGTGGTCGGTGAACACCTGCACCGGCACGGCGGCCACGCCGATCCGGCCCGGCAGCTCGCGGCACAGCTGCGCGCCGTCGGTGAAGCCGAGCGGCCGGACGTCCGCGGTGATGAAGTAGGTGCCCTCGCTGGGCCGCACCGCGAACCCGGCGTCGGCCAGGCCGGCGGACAGCCGCGACCGCTTGTCCTGCAGCGACGTGCGCAGGCCCTCGACCCACTCCAGCTCGTGCCGCAGCGCGTGCGCCACGGCCGGCTGGAACGGCGCGCCGCCGACGAAGGTCAGGAACTGCTTGGCCGCGCGCGCCGCGCCGACCAGCTCGGCGGGGCCGCACGCCCAGCCGATCTTCCAGCCCGTGCAGTTGAACGACTTGCCCGCGCCGGAGATCGTCACGGTCCGCTCGGCCATGCCGGGGAACGTGGCCAGCGGCACGTGCGCGAGGCCGTCGAACACCAGGTGCTCGTACACCTCGTCGGTGATCGCCACGAGGTCGTGCTCGACGCACAGCGCGGCGACGGCGGCCAGCTCCACGTAGTTGAGCACGGTCCCGGTCGGGTTGTGCGGCGAGTTGAGCAGCAACGCCCTGGTCTTCGGGCCGATGGCGGCGCGCAGCGCGTCGACGTCGAGCCCGAGCCGGCCCGTGCCCGGCTCCTCGACCAGCCCCACCGTGCGGCGGGTCGCGCCGGCCAGCGCCACGGACGCCGCGTAGGAGTCGTAGTAGGGCTCGATGAGCACGACCTCGTCACCGGGCTCCACCAGCGCCAGCAACGTCGCCGCGATGGCCTCCGTGGCGCCGACCGTCACCAGGATCTCGGTGTCGGGGTCGTAGTGCGTGCCGTAGCGCGCGCGGTGCTCGGCGATCGCCTGGCGCAGCTCCGGCATGCCCGGACCGGGCGGGTACTGGTTGAGACCGCCGTCGATGGCGGCCTTGGCGGCCGCGAGCATCCCGGCCGGGCCGTCGGTGTCCGGGAAGCCCTGCCCGAGGTTCACCGCCCCGGTCCGCGTGGCCAACGCCGTCATCTCGGCGAAGATCGTCGAGGTGAACGGCCTCATCCTGGTGACTAGCGCTGGTGCCCGCACAAGGCCGAATCTTCACGGACAATGGCGCCGTGGAGCAACTGACCCCCGCTGACCAGCTCAAGCGCCAGGGCCTGCGCCGGATGAAGCTCGTCGCGACCGGCTTCTTCCTGGCCGCGACCCTGATCTTCGTCGTGGCACTGCTGTTCGAGGACGGCGGCCCGGCGTGGCTCGGCTACGTCCGCGCGGCGGCCGAGGCGGGCATGGTCGGCGCGCTGGCCGACTGGTTCGCCGTGACCGCGCTGTTCCGCAGGCCGCTCGGACTGCCGATCCCGCACACCGCGATCATCCCGACCCGCAAGGACAGCTTCGGCGACGCGCTGGGGTCGTTCGTCGGGACGAACTTCCTGTCCGAGGCGGTGGTGCGGGACAAGCTGCGGCGGGCGGGCATCGGCCGGCGGCTCGGCGAGTGGGTCGCGCGGCCCGAGCACGCCGAGCGGGTCACGTCCGAGCTGGCCAACGTCGTGAAGGGCGCCGTGACCGTGCTGCGCGACGACGACGTGCAGGCCGTGGTCGAGCAGGCGCTGGTGCGGCGGTTGGTCGACCAGCCGTGGGGTCCGCCGCTGGGCAGGCTGCTCGGCCAGGTGCTCACCGACGGCGCGCACCACAAGCTCGTGGACCTGGTGTGCGACCGGGCGTACGACTGGGTGCGCGACAACTACGACAAGGTCATGGGCGTGGTGTCGGACCGGGCGCCGACGTGGTCGCCGAAGTTCGTCGACTCGCTGCTCGGCGACAAGGTCTACAACGAGCTGCTGAACTTCGCGTGGGCGGTGAAGACCGACGTCAACCACCCGATGCGGCTGGCGGTGGACCAGTTCCTGATCGAGTTCGCGGGCGACCTGCGGACCGACCCGGCGACCATGCAGCGGGCCGAGCAGGTCAAGCAGCAGCTCGTGACGCACCCGGACGTGCAGCGGCTCATCGGGTCGGCCTGGGGCACGGCGAAGAAGATGCTGCTCGACGCGGCCGAGGACCCGTCGTCGGAGCTGCGCAAGCGCGTGCGCGAGGGCCTGATGACCTTCGGCCGCCGGATGGTGGAGGACGAGTCGCTGCGCGAGAAGGTCGACGGGTGGCTCGAGGGCGCGGCGGGGTACGTGGTGACCAACTACCGCGACGAGATCACCACGCTGATCACCGACACCGTCGAGCGCTGGGACGCCGAGGAGACCTCGCGCAAGATCGAGCTGCAGGTCGGCCGCGACCTGCAGTTCATCCGGATCAACGGCACGGTCGTCGGCGCGCTCGCGGGCCTGGCGATCTACACCGTCAGCCAACTGGTGACGTGACCTGAGCGTTCGACCCGGGGTACCTGGACGCGGGACACGCGCGTTCCGGCACCCCGGGTTCCCCGTTTCAGGTCACGCTCAGGGCGCGCCGTTCCCGCCAGTTGCGGGCCTTCTCCCGGTTGCCGCACGTCTGCATCGAGCACCAGGTGCGCGAGCGGTTGCGCGAGCGGTCGAAGAACGCCCACCGGCAGTCGTCCGCCTGGCAGATCTTGAACCGCTCCCACGACCCGAGCACGGCCAGCCGCGCCGCCGCCCCGAGCACCGCGCCGAGCGCGTCGGTGCTGGACATGGTCGGCACGCCGTGGCTGAGGTCGACGCGGATCAAGCCCGCGACGGGGGTCGGATCGGGTCCGTCGTGCCGTTCACCCAACGAGGCCCGCAACGAGGCGCGGACGGCGCGGACCTCGTGCGGATCACCCGCCCGGCCGAGGCCGCGTTCGGTGACCCACGCGCGCCAGGCGGCGGCGCTGTCCAGCACGTCCGTGCCGAGTTCGAGGTCTCGGGTGTTCAGGAAAGCGAGCAGCAGCTCCACATCGTGTTCCGCATCGCCGGCTCGACCCTGCGTGAAAGCCGCGTGGTCCCAGCCGGCCGCCAGACCAGTCACCCCTCCACTGTAGGCGTCGGAGCCACGCGATGTGGCGAAGTAACCGTCAAACCATCACGATCGGTTACTCCCACAGCCCGGTCGGACCAGCGGCCACCCTGCGCCGATCGGGCTATGAACCGTGTGTATACATCGTGTGTATAGTGCCTGCCATGTCGATCGGACACACCCTGCTGGGGCTGCTCGAAAAGGGTCCACGGCACGGCTACGACCTCAAGAAGGCCTACGACGAGCGCTTCGGGCAAGGCCGGCCGCTGCACTACGGGCAGGTCTACACCACGCTCTCGCGCCTGCTCCGCAACGGCCTGGTCGAGGAGGCGGGCGTCGAGTCGGGCGACGGCCCCGACCGCAAGCGGTACGCGATCACGGACGCCGGCGTGACGGACGTGGAGCACTGGCTGGGCACGCCCGAGAGCCCGGAGCCCTACCTGCAGAACACGCTCTACGCGAAGGTCGTGCTGGCCCTGCTGTCCGGTCGCAGCGCGGACGACGTGCTCGACGTCCAGCGCGCCGCCCACCTGACCACGATGCGCGAGCTGACCAAGCGCAAGGCCGAGGGCGACCTCGCCGACCAGCTGATCTGCGACCACGCCCTGTTCCACCTCGAAGCCGACCTGCGCTGGCTGGAGCTCACCGCCGCGCGCCTCGGCAAGCTCAAGACGGCGGTGACCACATGAGCGTCGACCCGACCAACGGCGGCCCGACGGGCGGCGACCTGATCGACGGTGCGGGCGCGCGGACCCTGCTGGAGGCCGTGGACCTGCACAAGTCGTTCGGCCCCACGCCCGCGTTGGACGGCGCCGGCCTGAGCGTGCGCGCGGGCGAGGTGGTGGCCGTGATGGGCCCGTCCGGCTCCGGCAAGTCCACCCTGCTGCACTGCCTGGCCGGCATCCTCACGCCCGACAAGGGCACCGTGCGCTACCGCGACGTGGAGCTCAGCGCGATGGGCGACGGCCCGCGCAGCGAGTTGCGGCGCACCGACTTCGGGTTCGTGTTCCAGTTCGGCCAGCTGGTGCCGGAGCTGACCTGCCTGGAGAACGTGGCGCTGCCCCTGCGGCTGGGTTCGGTGAAGCGCAAGGAGGCCGAGTCCCGCGCCCGCGAGTGGCTGGAGCGGCTGGAGGTCGCAGACGTCGCGGACAAGCGCCCCGGCGAGACCTCCGGCGGCCAGGGCCAGCGGGTCGCCGTGGCACGCGCCCTGGTCACCGGACCGCGCGTGGTGTTCGCCGACGAGCCGACCGGCGCGCTGGACTCGCTCAACGGCGAGCGCGTGATGCAGCTGCTGGTCACCGCGGCGAAGGAGACCAACGCGGCGGTGGTGCTGGTGACGCACGAGGCGCGGGTGGCCGCCTACTCCGACCGCGAGGTCGTGGTGCGCGACGGCAAGTCCCGCGAGATGGAGCCCGTCACGTGAAGCAGTGGTTCGCCGACCTCGCGCTCGGCGTCCGGCTGGCCCTCGGCGGCGGGCGCACGTCGTGGGTCCGGCTGGCGCTGACCGGCGCGGGCATCGGCCTCGGCGTGGCCGTGCTGCTGGCCGCGTCGTCGGTGACGAGCGTGCTGACCGAACGCGCCGAGCGGCAGTCCGCGGCCGGGCCCGTGTACGCCGAGGCGGTGTCGGGCGACGTGCTCTACATGACGTTCTGGAACACCGACTACCGCGGCGTGGCGATCACCGGGCACTTCGTCCGCGGCACCGGGCCCGGCGCGCCGGTGCCGCCGGGCACGTCGAGGGTGCCCGGCGACGGCGAGATCCTCGTGTCGCCCGCGTTGGCGGACCTGCTGGCCGCGCCGGACGGCGAGCTGCTGCGGGCGCGGTTCCCGCAGGAGGTCGTCGGCACGATCGGCCAGGCCGGTCTCGTCGCGCCGCACGACCTGAAGTTCTACGCGGGTGACGCGTCCGTCGGGGCGGACGGGGAGAACGCGATCACCGGCTTCGGCGGCGAGGTGACCGAGCGCGAGCTCGAGCCGGTGCTGATCCTGCTGGTCATGGTCGGCTCGGTCGCGCTGCTGTTCCCGGTGCTGGTGTTCGTCGGCATCACCACCCGCCTGGCGGGCGCCGAACGGGACCGCAGGCTGGCGGCCTTGCGGCTGGTCGGCGCGGGCGCGCACCGGGTCCGCCGGATCGCGGCCGGCGAGGCGTTGCTCGGCGCGGTCGTCGGGCTGGCCGTCGGCGCGGCGCTGTTCTTCACCGCACGCCAGTTCGTCGAGGACGTCCGGCTGCTCGGGATCAGCGTGTTCGTCGGCGACCTGACGCCGTGGCCGCCGCTGGCGGCGCTGATCGCGGTGCTGGTGCCCGTGATGGCGGTGGTGACGTCGGTGGTCGCCATGCGCCGCACGGTGGTCGAGCCGCTGGGCGTGGTGCGCCGAACGAAGCCCGTGCGACGGGTGCTGTGGTGGCGCGTGGTGCCGATCGCCCTCGGCGTGGCCGCGCTGCTCAGCCAGGCGGGCGCGTTCGGCGGCGAGGCGGTCCAGGGTTCCGACGTGATCGTGATCGGCGGGATCATCCTGCTGCTGCTCGGCATCCCGGTGCTGCTGCCGTGGGTGGTCGAACGCGCGGTGGGCCGGATGCGCGGCGGCGCGCCGTCGTGGCAGCTGGCGATCCGCAGGCTCCAGCTGGAGAGCGGCACGGCGGCGCGCGTGGTCGGCGGCGTGGCCGTGGTCCTGGCGGGCGGGATCGCTTTGCAGTCCGTGATGGCCAGCGCGGAGACCAGGATCGTGGAGCAGCCGACCCCCGAGGCGGACAAGGGCAAGATGGTGGTCAGCCTGCAGGACTCGCCGCCCGAGGCGACCGAGAAGATCGCCGTGGAGCTGGCCCGGTCGGCCGGCGTGCGGCAGGCGCACCCGATGCGGAGCGCGTCGCTCAGGTCGGGCGCGGACCAGTACCACATGGCGACGATCGGCAGCTGCGAGGCGTTGCGGACGCAGGCGGTGCTGCCCGACTGCCAGGACGGCGACACCTTCTACGTCGACCCCGGCTCCTCGCACCGTTCCGGCTACGAGAAGCTCGTGGCGGGCCAACGGGTTTCGACGCGCGTGGACTCCGAGGGCAACCCGGTGCCGGGACAGGAGTGGACGGTTCCCCCGTTCACCGTGGTCCAGCCACCGGACGACACCGGCATGTACCGGGCGGGCCTGCTGGTCACGCCGTCGGCGGCGCGGGAGCTCCCCGCCGACCCCGACGACTCCAGCGTGCTGGTGCAGGTGGACCCGGACCGGCCGGACATCGCCGAGCACGTCCGCAACGCCCTGGCCCCGCTGACGTGGCGCGCCTACACGTCGTACTTCGGCCAGGTGGACGTGGCCGAACGCGTGAAGGAGTTCCAGAGCATCCGCCAAGCCCTGCTGGCCGGTTCGCTGGTCACGTTGCTGCTGGCGGGCGCGAGCCTGCTCGTGCTGGCGCTGGAGCAGGTCCGCGAGCGCAGGCGGCCGCTGGCCGTGCTGGCCGCGAGCGGTGTGCCGCGCGGCGCGCTGAGCCGGTCCCTGCTCTGGCAGAACGCCGTGCCGCTGCTGTTGGCGCTGGTCGTGGCCGTGAGCGTGGGCAGCGGTCTGGCGGTCCTGCTGCTGCGGATCATCTCCCAGCCGATCCTGCTCGACTGGTCCGGGATCGGGGTGCTCAGCGCCGCCGCCGCACTGCTGGTCGTCGTCGTGACGCTGCTGTCGCTGCCGTCGCTGCGGCGGGCCACCGGCGCCCTCGGCCTGCGCTCCGAGTAGGTCCGAGGCGGGCGTCGCCGCCCCTGACGCCCCCAAGCCCGGGGCGGCGACGCCAACTCGGTCGGCACACCGAAGCCACGTTCCGGCGCTCCGGGACGTCTGAGGAGATGTGACCCCCATTCCCCAGCACCCCCACCAGCTCTCCGACGCGGGCGGTCGGAGCGTGCTCCGATGAGGTGGGCCGCCGACCTCGTCCTCGGCATCCGACTGGCCGTCGGGGGCAGCCGGACGTCCTGGGCGAGGTTGGCGCTCACCGCCGCCGGCGTCGGCCTCGGCGTCACCGTCCTGCTGCTGGCCGCCTCGATCGGCCCCGCGCGGGAGGCCAAGTCGCACCGCGTGCAGGCCGCGTCGGTCGACTCCACGACGGGTGACGCGAAGCTGAAAGCGCGCCACGTCAGCGTTTCCTGGCAAGGGCGGCTCATCACCGGCGTGGAACTGGCCGCCACCGCGCCCGACGCGCCCGTGCCGCCCGGTGTCGGCCGCATCCCGGGCCCGGGCGAGCTGGTCGTCTCACCCGAGCTGCTCGACCTCATGCGCACCGACGACTCGGTCCGCGCCCGGTTCCCGGAGAGCGTGATCGGCGTGATCGCCGACGCGGGCCT
Source organism: Actinosynnema sp. NPDC049800 (assembly GCF_040656635.1). NCBI lineage: Bacteria > Bacillati > Actinomycetota > Actinomycetes > Pseudonocardiales > Pseudonocardiaceae > Actinosynnema > Actinosynnema sp. NPDC049800. The sequence goes on from NZ_JBFAMT010000002.1 coordinate 200,098, forward strand.
GCCGAGGCCGAAGTCCCTGATCTTCTACGCGGGCCTGCCCGAAGCCCACCACGACAGCGCCCACCCGGCCGCGGGCTTCGGCAGCGACCAGCCGCCCGCCACCCTGCTGCCGATCTACCGGCTGCTGATGGTCGCCGCGATCAGCGCGCTGCTCGTCCCGCTCGGCATCTTCGTCCTGGTCGCCACCCGCCTCGGCACGACCGGCCGCGCGCAGCGCCTGGCCGCGATCCGGCTGGTCGGCGCGTCGCGCACGCAGATCCGCTGGATCGCGAGCGGCGAGACGTTGACCGGCGCGGTGCTCGGGCTGTTCGTCGGCGTGGCGCTGTTCTTCGCCGCACGGCCGCTCGCCCGGTTCATCGAGGTGGAAGGGGTGGGCTTCTTCCCGACCGACCTGCTGCCCGACCCGCTGCTCGGCGCCCTGATCGCGCTGGGCGTGCCGGTGGTGGCCGTCGTGTCGGCGCTGCTCGCCCTGCGCACGGAGGACGTCGGGCCGCTCGGCCTGTCCCGCGCCGTCGAACTGCCGCGGCACCGCGCGTGGTGGCGGTTCGGGCTGATCGGCGCGGGCGCCGCGCTGATCGTGGTGATCTCGGCGATCGGCAGCTACTGGCAGGTGGTGGCCGACGCGCGCCTGGCCGTCGGGCTCGGCGTCGGCATCGCGCTGGTCCTCGCGGGCACGGGCGCGGTGCTGCCGTGGCTGGTCGGCCAGGTCGCCCACCGCCTCGAACCGGAGGGCGTCGCCCCGCTGCTCGCCCTGCGGACCCTCCGCTTCGACGCGGGCACGCCACGCGTGCTGTCCGGCGTCGTGGTGGTGCTGACCGGCTCGCTGACGTTGCAGGTCCTGCTCGGCGTGGCGGCCCAGTTCACCGCCGGACCGCCGACGGACACCCCGGACCGCTGGGTGCTCGACCTGCCCCCGCACGCCTCGGTCCGGTCGCTGGAAGAGGCGATCGCGCTGGTCGGCGGCGTGCGGCAGGTCAGCGAGGTGCGCGCGCACCCGACCGCCGGCGGCGGCACCGTCACCAGCACCGACTGCGTCGAGATCGCCGAGCGCCTCGACGTCGCGGACTGCGTGAACGGCGCCGCGTACCTGGTCGGTGACGGCCCGGAACCCGGCGCCAGGCTCAGGATCAACGGGCAGGAGTGGGTCGTGCCGCGGTACGAGAAGGTCGACGGCGACCTGTGGGGGCTGGTCGTGGCGGGCGGCGCCGATCCCGTGCTGGCCTCCGTGCCACCGACCGAGCTCGTCGTGCGCGGCGACCCGGACGAGTCGTTCGGCGACCGCCTGATGGCCGCCACCGGCCGCGCCGACCGGGGCGTCACGCTGCGCCGCCAGTTCGAGGCCGGGCAGGTCGAGCTGTTCGCGTCCCTGCGCAGCGGCGTCATCGGCGGGTCGGTGCTGCTCACGCTGCTGGCCGTGATCGGCCTCGCGGCGGCGGCCGTCGACCAGGTCTTCGAACGCCGCCGTCCCACCGCGGTGCTGGCCGCGAACGGCGTGCCGCCGAAGGTCCTGGCGGTGTCCGCGCTGTGGCAGTCGGCGATACCCGCGGCGCTCGGCATCGCGCTGGCCATCCCGATCGGCCTGGGCACGGCGTGGCTCGTCGCGCCGGGCGGGCGGTTCCGGGTCGACTGGACCGAGATCGCCACCACGGTCGCCGCCGCGGCGGTCGTCGTGCTCGTGGTGTCGCTGTGCACGTTGCCCGCGCTGCGCTCGGCGATCCGCCCGGCCGGCCTGCGAACCGAGTAGCGACGCACGCGAGCGATCCTCGGTTCCGCTTGCCACACCATCGAGCGGCGGCGGTATCCCCAGGTCAGACCGGGTGCTCTCAAGGAGCATGCATGATCGGAACAACAGTGAGCTGCTCCTGCGCGCCCGCTTCGGCGACGCCGACGCGTGGCACGAGATCGTCCGCCGGTACGCGCGCCTGGTGTGGGCCGTGCCGCGGTCGCACCGGCTGAGCCCCGAGGACGCGGCCGACGTCTGCCAGGCCACCTGGCTCGCGCTGGCCGAGAACCTGTCGGGCATCCGACACCCCGAGCGGCTGGGCGCGTGGCTGGTCACGACCACCCGGCGCGAGACGCTGACCGTGCTGCGGCTGCGCGGCCGGGAGGTGCCGCTCGACCGGTGGGAAGCGGCCGACGCCGGGCCGACGCCGGAGGAGCGCGCGCTGGCCCGTGACGCCGGGCTGTGGCGCGCGTACGCGACGTTGACCGACCGTTGCCGGGAGATCCTGCGGTTGGCGGCGTTCGCGCCGGAGCTGTCGTTCACGCAGGTCGCCGAGGCGGTCGGGATCCCGGTCAACAGCCTGGGCGCCACCCGCGGCCGGTGCCTGGCCGTGCTGCGGCGCCGACTCGGGGCGGAGGTGCCGCGGTGACCGGACCGACGCTCACGATGACCGACCGGGAGCTGCTGGACGCCCTCGCCCTGGCGGTGGACGACCTCGACCCGATGCCGGGACCCCTGCTCGCCCGGGCGCGGTCCGCGCTGGTCGAACGCGCCGACGCGGTCACCTCGCGGCTGTTGTCCGACTCGGTGCACGTCGATCCCGGGCTGCCCCGCCGGGTGGTGTTCGCCGGGCTCGACCTGCGCCTGGACCGGGTGGCCGGTGGTCTGCGGGTCACCGGGTCGGCGCGGGCGGGGGCCGTCGTGGTCGCGCGGTGGCCGGGAGGTCGGGTGACGGCGGTGGTCGACCAGGCGGGCCGGTTCCACCTCGAACGGGTGCCGTTCGGGCCGGTCAGGTTCGTGCTGCGCGGCGTGGACGCCTCGGGCCGTGATCACGCCACGCCGTGGTTCGTCGCATGATGGACCGGGACCGGATCACGCGGCTGGAACGGGAGATCCGCGTGCTGTCGCGTTCGGCGGCGGTGGGTCGGCCGGCCGTGCCGCTCAACGACGTGGTCGACGCGTTGGGCGACCGGGCGCTGCTGGTCTTCATCAGCCACCGGGAGCGGTTGGTCGGCGTGTCCGTCACCGGTCGGCGGGTCGGGCTGCACGACTTCGGCGAGGCCCGGACCGTCGCGCGGCACGTCCGCTCGCTGCCGTCGGCGGACGCGGTGGCGGGGCTGGACCGCCTCCTGCGGCCGGCGGGCGACCGTCCGCTGGTCGTGGTGCCCAGTCCGGAGCTGGCGCGGGTGCCGTGGGCGGCGCTGCCGTCGGCCCGGGGGCGGGCGCTGTCGGTCGCGCCGTCGGTGAGTTGCTGGTTCAGGGCCCACTCGCGGCCGTTGGCACTGGCGAACCGGCTGTGGGTGGTCGGGCCGTCGCGTCCGCACGCGCGTCGGGAGGTCGAGGCGTTGCGGCGGGCGCACGGCGGGCCGGTCCGGTCCACTGTGGACGAGGCGTTGCGGGAAATGGCGGAGGCGGACGTCGTGCACTTCGCGGCGGACGGCGTGCGTCAAGACGAATTGTTTTCGTATCTGCAATTGGGTGACGGGCCGTTGCACGGGCACGATCTCGACGGCTTGGCGCGTGCGCCTTCGGTGGTGGTGCTCTCGGCGTGCGGGTCGGGATTGGCGCGGGTGTTGTTGAGGCGGGGTGCGCGGGTCGTCGTGGAGAGCGTGCGGCCGGTCGCGGACGAGCGGGTGGTGGACCTGATGGTCGACCTGCACGCGAACCTGGCCCACCCGGCGCAAGCGCTTGCCGATGCGCAGGTCCGGCACGGTGACCTCGGCTTCGTCTGCGTTGGCGCGGGGTGACCGCATGGCCTTGTGTCACCTATTTGAGTGACGCCCGAATAGGTGATTTGGACCCGTGGTACTGAAGTCGCCGGTCAGGCCCTTCATGACCGGTCCACAAGGGACACCGCGCGGGCGTCCACAACGGACAATTCACGCCATCACACCATCAGGTGGACACGACGGACTGTGTTCACGGATGGGTGGGGCGACACGGACAGCCGCACGGCACCGCCCTTCCGAGTGGGTTCCGCCGGAGAACGTTCGAAAATGCGGTTCCCAGTGCTAGACATAGCAGAACGTCGACCTCGAACGGTCCGTCCCGTTCGCCGTACCCGGAACGGTGGTGATCCACAGTGGCAGCTCCCAACGCGGTGCGCCGGGGTGGATCCCTGCTGCTCCGGACGCTCGCCGTGAGCGGGTTGGCGGCCGCGGCGTGGCTCGTGTGCGGCGGGGTCGCGGCAGCGGGCGAAGACCACCCGGACGAGGCGGCGAAGACGCTCGACGCGGTGAACGTGGCGATCGACGAGCAGCAGACCGCAGCCGCCGACCTGGTCACGTCGGTCGTGCCCGCCGGCGTCGCGCCGTTCGCGGCCGTCGGGGTCGCGGCTCAGCCTTTCGGGTCACCGTCGTCCGGGTCATCGTCGCTCGCGTCACCGTCCCTCGGTGGGGTGGAACTGGCCGCGGTCGAGTCCCGACCCCTGGCCGTGATGACCGACGGGCCCGCGCCGGAACCGGAAGCCGACCAGGAGCCGTCCAGCACCGGCGGTTACAGCTACTCGAGCGGTTACGCGAGTGGCTACAGCCACTCGGGCACGGCGTCGAACACGATGCCCGCGCCGCTGTACGAGGCGAAGATCGCCCAGAAGGCCGCCGCGCGTGCGGCGGTCGTCGAGGCCCCGGTGTCGCCGGCGCCGCAGCCCGTCGCGCTGGCCGCACCGGTCCGCGTGAACGTCCTGCTCGCACCGACCGCCGAACCGTCACCGGACGTCTCCCCGGTCACCCCGAACGCCGAGGTGATCTGGGAGGTGCCGGAGCCGAGTGCTCCCGCGCCGACGCCGAAGCAGGCGCCCGCGCCGAGCGCGCCGACGGCGTCCTCGGGCGGCGCGGACAGCGGCGGCGGTGGCCACCGGGGCGGCGTGAACGCGTCGTTGACCGGGCAGGCGGACCTGAAGCCGTTGGTCGCGTGGTCGGCCGAGCGGTGGGACGACGGCAGGTCGCCGGGCAGCGTCCCGGGGCTGCCCAGCACATCACCCGACTGAGGTCAGACGGGATCCGTGTGCCCTGAGCACGCGCGACCACACACTGCCTGACCTGGTCATTTCGCGCACATCACGTTTGTCGACGGCTGTCGCACCACACCCAAGGGTTCCCGTCCTGCCAACCGCGCCCTGGCAGGACGGGCCAGGTCCCGTCGCCGCGCTGCCCCCGCGAGCGCTGGGACCGAACGGGAACCTGCGGCAGGGGACGCCAATCCCTGGAGCGTCCCCGCCGCAGGTCCACGAACCGCCGTCGGGCTCCGGCTCAACGAGGGGCTGCGCCGGAGCCCGACGGCCGACGGCCGCCTAACACGATCGAGTGATCATCACCAGAAAATGTACGGAAACACCGTTACCGCCCCTCGGTTAAACCATGAGGACCCCCGCCAACCACCCACCACGTCCCCGCAGCCACCCCAACCACCGCCCAACCATCCCCACCCCCCGCCCCGCCACCGACCACCACCGCCCCACCCCGAACCCCCGGATCCGCGGATCCGGGATCGGAGGTCGCGGAACGAGTGGCCCGCCGACCCGCCGACCTGCTGGCCCGCCGCCCCTCTGGCCCGCCGCCCCTGCCGAACCGCAGATCCGTTGCCCGGCAACCCCTGGCCCGCTAGGCGACCGGCACGGCGAGGTCGGCGTCGGTCGGCATCGTGGAGCCCGTGACGGAGGCGGCGACCAGGCCCAGGCGGCGGGCGGCGTCACGCAGGACGTCCGGTGATTGCACGAACGGCAGGCGCAGCCAGCGTTCGAAGCCGCCGTGGGCGCCGAAGCGCGAGCCCGGTGCGAGGCGGATGCCGTGGTTCTGGGCCACGACGGCGATGCGCGTGCTCACCGGCGCGTCCAGTTCGCACCACACGCTGAGACCGCCCTCCGGCCTGCGGAAACGCCAGGTCGGGCAGTGTTCGCGCAGGCCCTCCATGAGCACGTCGCGCTGGGCCGCCAGCTGGGCCCGCCGGTCGCGCAGCGCGGGTTCGGGATCGGCCAGCAGCTCGGCCAGCACCAGCTGGTCGACCACCGCGGAGCCCAGGTCGAGGGCGGTCCGCGTCGAGATCAGGCGGTGGACCACTTCGGTCGACGCGCGGATCCAGCCGATCCGCAGGCCGCCCCAGTGGGACTTGCTGGCCGAGCCCAGGGTCACGACCAGGTCGTCCGCGAACTTCGCCAGCGGCGGCGGGCCGGCCAGTGGGTCGCCGTCCAGGTCCAGTTCGACGACGGTCTCGTCCACCACCAACGGCGTGCGCGCCCGGCGGGCGGTGTCGGCCAGTTCGGCGCGACCCTCGGCGTCCAGGCGGTGCGCGGTGGGGTTGTGGAAGTCCACCACGACGTAGGCCATGCGCGGTGCGGCTTGGCGGAGGGCGGCGGCGATCCCGGGCAGGTCCCAGCCGGTCTCCGTCATCGCGACCGGCACCGGGATCGCGGAGACGGCCTTGATCGCGTCCAGCGCGTTCGGGTAGCTCGGCTGCTCCACCAGCACCCGGTCACCCGGACCGGTGAACAGGCGCAGGGTCAACGCCAACGCGTGCTGCGCGCCGCTGGTCACCACGATCTGCTCCGGCGACGTCGGCAGACCCCGCGCCGCGTACCGGGCCGCGATGCGCTCCCGCAGCTCGGGCACCCCGTGCTCGTAGTACCCGTGATCCGCGAGGTGCTCGGGCAGGTACCGCCGGACCTGGTCGAACGCCGCCAGCACGCCCGGCAGCGCCGGCGGAGCGGCCCGCGCGAAGTCGACCATGCTGTGCCCCACCAACGGGGTGTCCGGCGTGACGCCCAACGTCCCCGTCGGCAGGCTGATCCACGACCCCGCCCCGCGCCGGCTCGCGACCAGCCCTTCCGACCGCAGCTGGTCCAACGCCGCCGTGATCATCGTCCGGCTCACCGGCAGCACCTCGGCCAGCTCGCGTTCCGCGGGCAGCCGGGTGCCGGCGGGCAGCCGGCCGTCCAGCACCAGCATCCGGATCGCCGCCGCCAGGTCCGCCGAGCCGTGACGTGCGCCACGGCGGCGCCACTCGCCGAGCAGTCGGGCCAGGCGGAAGCCGGATATACGTCCACCTGGTGGGACGTCGGAGTTCATGAGGCCAATTATTGCGGATTGGCTCTGGAATACAAGGCCAATCTGGACGAAGGATGGCCACATGCTCGCCGCGCTCACCCAGGTCCCGGTCTCCGTCTCGCCCGTCCGCCGCGTCCCGCAACTGCTGGTGGGGCTGTGGCTCTACGGCGCGAGCATGGCGCTGCAGATCCGCGCCACCCTCGGCCTCGACCCGTGGGACGTGCTGCACGAGGGCCTGACCAAGATCACCGGGCTGTCCTTCGGCCTGATCACCGCCATCGTCGGCGCCGTGGTCCTGCTCTGCTGGATCCCGCTCAGGCAGAAGCCGGGCGTCGGCACGGTCGCCAACGTGGTCGTCATCGGCCTGGCGGTGGACGTCACGCTGTTCCTCCTGCCGACCCCGACCGGGCTCCTGCCCCGCATCCTGTTCCTCACCGCCGGCATCGTGCTGAACGGCCTGGCCGCCGCCACCTACATCGGCGCCCGCCTCGGCCCCGGCCCGCGCGACGGCCTGACGACCGGTTTCTGCGCGCGGACCGGGATCTCGTTGCGCCTGGTGCGCACGGTGGTCGAGGTGGCCGTGCTCGGCATCGGCTGGCTGCTCGGCGGCACGATCGGCGTCGGCACCGTCCTGTACGCCTTCACCATCGGCCCGCTGACGCAGCTGTTCCTCCCGCTGGTCACCTGGGTGAGCGAGCGACCCGCTTCCTGACCTCCACGTAGTTCACGCCACGCGCCTCCAGCACCTCGGCCACCAGCCCTCCCTGCGCCAGCAGCGCCAGCAGCAGGTGCTCCTGGCCGAGCGTGCCGTGGCCGAGGTCGCGCGCTTCGACCAGGCTGCGCTCCAACGTCTTCTTGGCCGCCGCGGTGAACGGCAGGTGGTTGCCGAAGAACCGCCGCCGCCGACGGGTCGGCGCCCCGGCCAGCGCGCCTTCGCCGTGGCTGCGCTCGACCGACGCCACGATCTGGTCGACGTCGATGCCGAGCCGCCGCAACGCCTCGGTGTCGGCGTCGCTGAGCCCGCCCTTGCGGCGCGCGGCGGCGAACGCGTCGACCACCTCGTCACGTGCGAGCTCGAACTCGGCCAGGACCGGCGCGTCGAGCAGCGCCAGCGCCAGGTGCTCGGGCCCGATCTCGGGCGCGTCGAGCCGTTCGGCCTGCACGACGGCGTCGTGGACGGCTTGGCGGGCGGCCCTGGTGAACCGTTCCCCGATCATCGGTCTCCCCCGTGCTTCTTGTGGACGGCCTGTCGGGTGACCCCGAGTTCGGCCGCGATCTCCTGCCAGGACCAGCCGCGGGCGCGGGCGTTGCGCACCTGCACGGCTTCGAGTGTTTCCAGTAGGCGGCGCAGCGCGCTGACCGCTCGCAGCCCGACCCTGGGATCTTGGTCGCCCGCCGCCGAGGCGAGCTCGGTCGCTTCCGTCATGCCGTCAACTTTGGTTGACACGGGCGGGGTTGTCAACCCAGGTTGACACACTAGGCTCGGTGACGATGCCGGAGATCACCACCGCCGAACGGGCCGGAGTGGGCCGCGACGGCCTGCCGCGCCCGACCGAGGACCGGATCGTCCGACTGCCGAACGCCGTGGTGCTGCTGGACGGCGCGACCTCGCCGACCCCTCGTGAGCGCGACGGCGGCTGGCACTCCCGCCACCTGGCCGCCGAGCTGACCCACGTCACCGATGACCAAGACCTGGCCGACCAGCTCGCCCGCGCCATCGCACGACTGGCGGCCACGCACGGCCTCACGCCGGGGGACTCACCGTCCAGCACGGTCGCGATCACGCGCTGGACCGCCACCGCCGTCGACGTCCTGGTGCTCGCGGACAGCCCGGTCGTGGTGTTCACCGACGCCGGCGTCGAGGTCGTCGCCGACCACCGGCTGCGCGACCTGCGCGGCCGGGTCGACCGGATCACCGACTGGCGCAACCGCGAGCACGGCTGGTGGGTGGCGGAGGCGGACCCGGCCGCCGCGCACCGGGCCGTGCGGGCGAGGTGGCCGCGTGACCGGGTCCGCGCGGTGCTGATGGCGACCGACGGCGTGTCCTGCGGCGTGGACGACTACGGCTTGTTCGCGGACTGGCAAACCGTGTTGCACATCACGTCGGAATTGGGGCCGGAAGCCGTGCTGGACGAGATCCGCGCGGCCGAAGAGGGTGACGCGGATCGCACGAAGTGGCCCCGGCCGAAAGTGCACGACGATCAGGCGCTGGCGGTCATCCGATTCGACACCGGGAAATGAGAAAAGCCCCTCGCGGTGAGCGGAGGGGCTTTTCTCTGACGTTCTGGTGGCCAGGGGCGGGGTCGAACCGCCGACCTACCGCTTTTCAGGCGGTCGCTCGTACCAACTGAGCTACCTGGCCAGGTAGCGGATCGACCAACCGGCCGAACTGCCTTGCGACCCAGACGGGACTCGAACCCGCGACCTTCGCCGTGACAGGGCGACGCGCTAACCAACTGCGCCACTGGGCCTTGCGCACTACTTCATCTTGTCGATCGTCACTGTACTGCACTTGCGGTACTGCGTGCCCCCAACGGGATTCGAACCCGCGCTACCGCCTTGAAAGGGCGGGGTCCTAGGCCGCTAGACGATGGGGACCTAGTTCCTCCGGCAGCCCTTGGGCCACCTTCTTTCCCAGGCCCTCCACGCTGTCCGGTGGAAGCATCGTAAGCATAGGGCACGAGGGTCCACACCTCCAAAACGGGGGTGGCACACGGTGTTGACCTGCGATTCCACCCCCGTTCGCGGCGGTTCACCCGCGCGTCGGGGTCACCGGGGCGAGCAGTCGGTCGGCGAACTCCGCCCGTTCCGCGTCGGACAGCACGGCCAGCGCGTCGTCGAACCGGTCGTCGGTCAGCTGCTCGGCCCGCCGCCACCGCGCCGCCAGGTCCGGCCGGTCCGCCACGGACGCCAGCAGCGCCTCCGCGTCCTCCGGGCGCCACCCCGTGCGCAGGAGCCGCCCGCGACCGCCACCGGGGTCCAGCGCGACGGCCTGGGTCACGTCGAGCCCGACGGCGCGCAGCGCGGCGAAGTGCAGCCCGCCGCGCAGCTCGCGCAGCACCATCAGGGCGTGACCGAGCGCGGCCGGGCCGTCGTCGGGACGTGCTGCCTCGCGCCAGCCGCGGAACAGCGGCAAGGCGGACGCCTCCGCGCCGTCGACCACCGCGAACGCGAGCTCGGCGAAGCGGGCGGGCTCGGGCGTCCCGGCGAGGTGGTTGCGGGACCAGTCCCAGCACCCGCCGAGGTAGGCCTCGATCGCGCGGTCGGCGGGGAACGCGCGCACGAGCGCCTTCTCGACCAGCCACTCGGGGAAGATGCCGAGCACGGAGGCCACCACGCCGGGCGACGGGTTGCCGAGCACCGCCGTGCGGCCGCGGAAGTAGAGGGTGCGCGGCGGCAGGCCGGCGGCTTCCTCGCGGGCGGCGAGTTCGGGCGAGGTCATGAACGAGCCGGCGATCTCGACCAGCGGTTCCCTGGTCAGCCGAGCGGTGGAGAGCATTTCGTAACACTGTCACAAAACTCCGGCGGCCGGCAATGCGCGGGCAGCGCGAAGTGCGCGGCTTCGGGTCGGCGCCGCGATGAGGCCGGGTTTCGAGGGTGTCCAGGTGACGGCGGCCCCTTCGTGGACGAGTCCCGAAGGGGCCGCGACTTCGGCGTCCTACCGCTGCACGGGCGGCACGCCCCCGTCCTCGCCCGGCGACAGCCCGAGCATGTCGAGCAGCAACCGGCAGTCCTCGGCGCTGGTGGCGCCGCGCGCCACCGACAGCCGAGCCCGGTGCACCTGCTCGTCCGAGATCCTCGACGGCTCACCGGTTCGCTGGGCAGGCACCCCACCGCCGCCCGGCCTGGACATCGTCTCGTCCTGGTTCCACAGGAACTGACGCACTTCTAGAGACCCGCTCATGACGCCTCCCCGACTTGAGGTTGGCGCGAGGCTAAGCGAGCCCATCGAACCACCGCAGCCCCCCGGAGAGTGATTCAGGGGCGACGCAGCGTCACTTTCCGTGTAGGCCACTTGGTGTCAAGCGGCGCGTGATGTGCTTGTCGCGAACGAGGAGGGTGCAACCCATGACCGAACCGGTACCGGGGCAGACGCCGGAACCAGCGGTGGCGGACGACGCGACCGCCACGCCGCCGCCCGCAGGCGAGCCCGAAACCGCAGAGCCCCAGACGGCCGGGCCCGAGGCCACGGCGCCGGAGCCCACCGCGGCGGCCGAGCCCGAAACCGCCCAGAACGCCGACACCGCCGCAGCCGCCGGGCCGCCACCGGCGGCGAACCCGCAGGAACTGTTCGGCAGCCTGTCGCTGTCCGCGATCGAGGCGGACATCGACCGGCTGATGAGCGACAAGATGAAGCAGCTCGACGGGATGCTCGCGGGCCTGGAGGACCTGGTGCACCGGCTGGAGGGCGAGATCACCAACCTCGAGCCGCCACCGGACGAGTCCGATACCCCCAAGGGGTAGCACCCCGGGCGCGACCAACGGACGAAAACGGGCTGAGCACAGGGTTCGACGCATCGACTACCTGAAGATTTCGGTCCAACCCACTCCCCAGGCCCACGTGCGCGTGCAACAATCCGAATTGCTGACACACCCCCGGTCAGCGCCTGTGGAGATCCCCTCCGGCCCCCGCGTTCCTCCCCCTGGCGCGGGGGCCTCTCCATGCACACATCTGTGACCCAGGCCACAGTGTCGCCGGTTCCGCAATCCAACCGTTATCGTGTCGCCGTGCCTCTTGGATCCCTTGGACGGTCGAAGTCGGGCCGGCATCGCCCGCCCGCGCGTGAACAGGAAGAAGCCGTGCCCGCCGACGAGGAGCTGGAGTCGTACCTGGCCGCCCTCGCCCCGGAGACGACGGACGCGGAGACGACGGCCGGCACGAGCTTCGGGACCGCGCAGGTCTACCAGCTCCGCCTCCAGCTGATGGCGAACGAGCAGCTGAAGGAACTGGCCGCCGAGCGGCAGACGTCCCCCCAGGCGCTGGCCACCGAGTGGGTCATGCAGCGGTTGGAGTGGGAAGCCCGCCAGCGCGGCTACTAGCACCGCCCGCCGACACCGAACGCCCCGGCACCCGAAGCCGGGCCCGAACGCGAACAGGCCCCCGACCGTCCCGGTCGGGGGCCTGCGCCGTTGGTGCGAAAAGACGTGGATCGGAAACGATCTGCCGCGATCAGACCTTGCGCACGTTCTGGGCCTGCGGACCCTTGGTGCCCTGGCCGATCTCGAACTCGACCCGCTGGTTCTCCTCCAGGGTGCGGAACCCCTGGCCCTGGATTTCCGAGTAGTGCACGAAGACGTCCGGCCCGCCGTTCTCCTGGGCGATGAAGCCGAAGCCCTTCTCGGAGTTGAACCACTTGACAGTGCCCAGTGCCATGTACCTGCCTCCATCGCAGGAAAGCTTGGGGCTGCACCGTGCAGCCCCGGCCGTCCCGGGGCGTTTCCCCCACCGCTCAGGGTGGGGACGGCACGCCCGCGTGTCGTTCCGCGAGCGTGAGACACGAACACAGAAACCACGGCCTGCGTGGCTGAGCGTATCGGTTGGTGACGCCCAGCACTACACCCCCGAAGTCATTGGTCCACCGGACAGCTACTTCTCCGTCACCTTGGGTGGTTCCGGCAGCTGCACGTCGGCCTGCCCGATGTTGCGCTCCAACGCGGACCGCCACTCGCCGGAGCCGACCATCTTCTCGATGGCCGCGCTGACGTCCGACCGGCCCTTGGCGTCGTCCTTGGCCAGGCCGATGCCGTAGCGCTCGGTGGTGAACGGGGTGCCGACCAGCTTGAGCAGCTCGGGGTTCTCCGCCACGTACCCGGCGAGGATCACCTCGTCGGTGGTGACCGCGTCGACGTTGGCCGCGAGCAGGGCGACGACGCAGTCGGAGTACTGGCCGTACTCCACCAGCTGCACGTCCTGGGCGAACTGCTCCTTCACCTTCTGCGCGGACGTCGAGCCGGTGACCGAGCACAGCTTCTTGCCGTTGAGCGTCTCGGGGCCGCTGATCTCGTCGTCGCTGAAGCGGACGAGCACGCCCTGTCCGGTCTCGAAGTACGGGCCGGCGAAGGACACGTGCTCCTTGCGCTTGTCGGTGATCGAGTAGGTGGCGACGACGAAGTCCACCTCGCCGTTCTCGATCAGCTTCTCGCGGTCGGCGGAGCGCGCTTCGCGCCAGGTGATGCCGGATTCGTCGACGCCGAGCTGGGCGGCGACGTACTTGGCGACGTCCACGTCGAAGCCGACGAACTTGCCGTCGAGCCTGCGCTGACCGAGGCCCGGCTGGTCGAACCGGATGCCGATGGTCAGCTCGCCGTCGTCGGCCTTGCCGGCCAGGGTGTCGTCGCTCGCGCCGCCACACGCGGCGATCAGGGAGAGGGCCGTGACCAGGGCGGTCGCGGGCAGCAGTCGTCGGAACAGCATGAGGTGCGAACCTCTCGGGGTGCTCGGGAAGCGGCGCGGATCGACGCGCCGGACGTTGGCCATGCTAAGCAAACCGAGCGGTCCTCTAGATGCGATAAAAGTCGCAGTGGTCCATGCCACTACGCCGTACGGAGCAATCGGCGCTGTGAGTCCGCCTACTCCCGGCTAGGACGGGAGGAGCGCGCGCCGGGGCGCAACCCGCAGGCCGAGCCGCCGTATCGCTTTGTTCACGTGGCCTTCGGGCACGCCCCAGCGGATCGGCGCGGGCACCATGAGCGCGGCGGCCCGGACGGCCCGCAGCAAGGCCGTGGCGGCGGGTTCGGCGTACGGGCGGTGGCCGTGCAGGGCGATGGCCCACGGCGGCAGCACGGAGTACGCGAGGTGGCCGAGCAGCGGCTCGTAGGCGTCCAGGCTGAGCCGCAGCACGCCGTCCAGGGGCGGGCGGTGCAGGAACCGGTACACGACTTCGGAGTCCGACGTGCGCTTCAGCTCGGGCAGCGTGGCGGCGAAGTAGTCGGCCATCTCGGCGGCGCTGCCGGGCACCTCGTCCTCGTGCAGGCCGACGAGGGCGGCGGTGCGGCGTTGCTCGGTGTAGTAGCGGTCGGCCTGGGCGTCGGTGAGGCGGTAGCCGGCGCGCCGCAGGACGGTGAGGAAGCTGTGCACCTCGGCGCAGTGCACCCAGAGCAGCAGTTCGGGGTCGTCGATGCGGAAGCTCTTGCCGGTGGCGTCCTTCGCGCGCAGGGTGCGGTGCACGCCCCGGACGCGTGCCGCGGCCCGTTCGACCTCTTCGGTGGAGCCGTAGCTGACCGTGCCGACGAAGTCCGCGGTCCGCAGGAGGCGGCCGAGCGGGTCCTGCTGGAAGGTGGAGTTCTGCACGACGGCCGCGACGGCGCGCGGGTGCAGCGCCTGGAGGTAGAGGCTGGTGATGCCGGCGACCCACATCGCGGGGTCGGCGTGCAGCTGCCAGGTGACGGTTCCCGGTCCGAGCATCCCGACGTCCACCACCCGATCGTGTCATGATGTGCCGTTCCCGTCACCCCTTGCGACCTGCCGGAACGGGCTGGGGCGTAACGCCTTCAGCGGTGTGGACGATTCCACGTGACACCGCGGAGCCTGGAACGGGTGTTGGATGAGCAGTGGCAGGAGTGTCGCCTTCGCCGGCGCGGCGCTGTTACTGGCGACGGGCGCTCTCGTGACGCTGGCGCTCACGGTGAACGAGCCCCGACCGGTCGACGCGCGCCAGGTGCACCTGAGCCCGGTGGAGCCCGGTGTGCTCAGCGCCACTTACACGACCACGCTGGAGATCGCGCGGCCGACGACGGTCCCCGTGGTGGTCCCGCCGCCCGCGCAGCGGCCCGCGCCGCCGATCACCACGGTCAGCACCGTCCCCGTGACGACGACGTCCGAGCCGCCTCCGTCGTCCAGCACGACGTCGAGCACGACGTCCACGCGTCCGTCGTGGGGCGACAACTGCGACCACTCGTACGTGACCGACGGCCCGTGCGTGCCGTGGCGGTTCCCGCGCGGTGTGTCGCGGCCGTGCGAGTGGCTGTACGAGCAGGGCATCACGCGGATCGAGGTCATCGGCTGGGACCGCCACTACCTCGACCGGGACCGGGACGGCATCGCCTGCGAACGTGCCGACTGACGGTCCGCGCCGACCTGGGCGTTGAACTCAAGGGACCTGGACGTGGGACACGCGCGTTCAGCGGTCGGCCAGGCGGTCGAGGGCGGTGCCGACGCGGTCCGTCAGGAGCGAGAGGGCGCCGACCGTGCGGGTGGTCGGGTCGTCGGTGGAGCCTCCCAGGGCTTGGGCGCGGACGTAGGACTGCTTGACCTCCGACCAGCGGGTGGCCTGGGCCGGCGTCAGGGTGCCGCGCAGTTCGGCCAGCTTCAGCAGGTTCGCCTCGGCGCCCGAGGTCAGCGTCTGGGCCTCGCCCGCGTAGTGGTCGTCGATCACGGCGGCCAGCTCGGCGTCGTTCATCACCGGCACGACCTTCTCCGCCAGCTTGTTCATGTTCCGGTAGGAGCCCTGGAGCTGGAACGGCGGCTCGACGCGCGAGGCGTCGGACTGGGCGGCCGAGGCGATGTAGGCCTGGTTGTTCGCCAGCACGACCTCCTGCACGCGCACCAGCTTGCGCAGCACCGAAAGCACCTGCTCCAGCTCGACCGACGAGTACGGGTGCGCGAGCCGGTCGGCCCGCACGTCCTCGCCGCGCGCCATCCGCACGAGCAGCTCCACGTCACCGCGGTCGCGGGTGGACAGCGGCGCGAGCACCGGGTTCGACGTCAGCGCGTTCTCGATGTAGCTCAACGCGAACAGGTCCTCGCGCCCGGACAGCACGTCGCCCAGGTTCCACACGTCGGCGCGGTTGGCGAGCATGTCGGGGATCCGGAACCGCTGCCCCGACTCGGTGTAGGGGTTGCCGGCCATGCACACCGCGAACCGCTTGCCGCGCAGGTCGTAGGTGCGCGTGCCACCGTCCCACACGCCTTCCATCCGCCGCTGCGCGTCGCACAGCGAGATGAACTTCTGCAGCAGCTCCGGCGACGTGTGCTGGATGTCGTCCAGGTACAGCAGCACGTTGTTGCCCGCCTCCAGCGCGAACGAGATCTTCTCGACCTCCTGCCGCGCGGTGGCGTTCGGCGCGTCCGCCGGGTCGACCGACGTCACGTCGTGGCCCAGCGACGGGCCGTTGACCTTGACGAACACCAGCCCGAGCCGGTTGGCCACGTACTCCATCAACGTCGTCTTGCCGTAGCCGGGCGGTGAGATGAGCAGCAGCAGGCCCATCTGGTCGGTGCGCTTGCCGTCGCCCGCCGCGCCGAGCTGCTTGGCCAGGTTGTCGCCGATCAGGGGCAGGTACACCTCGTCCAGCAACCGGTTGCGCACGAACGCGCTCATCACCTTCGGCTGGAACTCGTCCAGGCGCAGGCGCGCGCGCTCGGCGGCCACGACCTCGTTGCGCCGGCGCTGGTAGGCCCGGTAGGCGGGCACGCGCTCCTCGCGGAACCGGCGCGTGCGGGTCAGCAGCTCGTCCAGCCGGATCTCCAGCGCGCGGTCGGCGATCCGCGGGTGCGTGCCGAGCAGGCCGTCCGCGGTGGCCGTCAGCTGCGCAGACGACTCGTGCCGCGGCAGGTCCCGGCACAGCTCCAGCGCCACCGCCTCCGGCAGGTCGGGTTCGACGCGGCCGCCGAGGAACGCCTCGTACCAGCCCTGCACCAACCGCCGCCGCACGTCCAGGTCGCCGACCGCGCGCAGGTCCTCGTCGAACTCCTTGCGCCCGCCCAACGCCCGGTGGAACGCGTCCACCAGAGCGCGCGCTCCGGCGCTCGTCGCGAACCCGAACGGCGCGCTGCACAGCTCCTCGAAGAGGTACTCGCCCGCCAACGGGTCACCGGCCGCCTCGGACAGCTCGGCGCACAGCTCGTCGATCGCCGCCGTGTGCCCGAACGCCGCCCGCGCCCGGCCCAGCGACGCCGCACGCCGCTCGAACAGGGCCCGGTCGGCCTCGTCCGCCGAAGCCCAGAACAGCTGCGCCGCCGCACGCGCGGACGGCGGGTACCGGAGCACGCCCGCGCCCGCGTGCAGCCGCAGCACCACGTCGAGGATCCGCGCCGCGTCGTGGTCGTGCACGCCGCGCTCGTAGCCCTCGTCCAACCGCGACTCCGCCACCTGCCGCACGAGGTCGGGCAACCGGTCCTCGGTGACGGCGGCGTGCAGCCCGTCCAACGGGTGCGTGGCCAGGATCGAGGTGGCCAGGTGCTCGGCCCGGTACACCTCGGCCGTCTCCGACACCAGCAGCTGGTCCCAGAACGGCCTGGTGTCCGCGAACGCGGGATCGCGCACGGGCGAGCGGAAGTCGGTGCCGGTGATGGCGAACGCGAGCTCGCCGTCCTTCGGCACCAGGGTCAGGTCCACCGGCTGGGTGTTCACCGCGAACCGGTGCCTGCCGAGCCGGATCGTCTCGCCGTCGAACAGGTCCAGCCGGTCGCGCAGCGAGCGGCCCGCCTCCTGCCGCGCGGCCAGCACCCGGCCGTCCAGCTCCTCGGCCCGCACCTGGTCGCCGAGCGAGCGCAGCTCCTCGGCCACCGAGCGGACCTTCGCCACCATCGGGTCGGACGCGAAGTACGTGTTGACCTCGTCCAACGACCCCAGCGACGCCACCCGCCTGGTCACGCTGACGAGGATCCGGTCGGCGGAGGAGGCGAGCCGGTCGGCGCGCCGGGCCCGGTCGTCCAGCAAGGCCTGCTTGCGCGACGAGAACGCCTCGTAGACGTCGGTCCGCTTGTCGCCGAGCCGGGTCAGGAAGTCGTCGAACTCGCCGAACCGCGACTCCAGGTTCTCCAGCTGCAGCAGCAGCCGGCCCAGCTGCTCGTCGCACCGCTGCGGCGTGTCCGCCACCGCCAGCGCGCCGGTGATCGCCTGGCCGAGCAGCGCGAACTCGGCGGCGAACTCGGCCCGGCCCTCGGTGGCCAGCAGGGCGCGCCTGCGACCGTCCACAGTGGCCCGCGCCCGGTTCAGCCCGCCGAGCACCTCGCCGATGCGCTCCAGGATCGACGTGCGCACGGTGGCGTCGGCGATGTCGAGCGAGCCGACGACCTCGGTCAGCACCTCCAGGCCGCGCTGCCGCTGCGCCAGCTCCTCGACCACCGGCTCGGCCTCGGCGACCGTGCCGATCGCGTCCGCCGCGCCGACCAGCGCTTCGACCTGCTCGTGGTAGCCGGTGAACGCGTCGTCGCGCCGCAGGTGCTCGACCGCGCGCCGCGCCGTGCCGCCCAGCTCGTCGTCCAGCGACGACACCAGGGCGTCGATGCGCGCCACGTCGGCGTACCGCATCTCCTTCAACGTCACCAGGTGCCCCTGCGCCTGCCGCAGGTCGGCCAGCTGCCGCACCCAGGCGTCGGCGGTCGTCGGCACCTCGCCGCGCACCCGGCGCAGGATCGACGCGATCCCCGCGTCCGCCTCGGCCACCGCCGTCGCCGCCTGGTCGGTCAGCTCCTGCACGGCCTCGAACTCGTCCAGCACCTGCTCGGCCGTCGCCCGGACCTGCGTCAACGGCGTGCGCAGGTCCTCCAGCTCCGCGTCGCCCAGCCAGTGGTAGGCGTCGAACACCCTGGTGCACGAGGAGATCAGGTCCTCGAACACCGGCACGGACGGCGCCATCTCGCCGACCATCCGGCTCACCGACAGGCAGTCGGAGATGCCGCGCACCAGGTCGGCGTTCCCGACCCGCTCCAGCGGTCCCGTGCCGACCGGCTGCGCGGCGGCGTAGGCGTCGGACACGTACGGGGTCTGCCACACCTGCATGGGGTGCACGCGGGTCGGCTCGTCGCTCATCGCGCGGAAGACGACCAGCGTGCCGTCGTCGAACAGCGAGTACCCGTGGCACGACAGCGGGTTCGCCACTTCCTTGCGGATCACGTTGTACGGCAGCAGCAGCGACCGGCCGTCGCGGCGGGCGTGGAAGACGTAGAGCACGTCCTCGCCGTTGGTGGAGCGGATGACCCGCTCGAACTCCAGCTCGTCCACCGGGGTGTCGAAGGTCTTGTTCACGCCCGTGGCCAGGTAGTAGCCGCCCGGGAAGATCAGGCCCTGGTCCTCGGGCAGCCGCTGGCACGCCTGGCCGATGCCGTCGAGCCGCACCACGGACCGGGTGCGCGTGTTGAACACCAGGTGACGCCACGCGGTCTCGTTGTACGGGCGGATGCGCAGCAGGATCAGCGAGCCGACCCGCGCGTACTGCACCTCGCCGTCGGCCAGCGACTGCAGCGGCTCGTCCACCGGCTCGGTGTAGACGCCCTCGCCGGTCTCGGTGTTGTTCTCCACCTTGATCGTGAGGTCGCCGCCGATGGTCTCGACGAACACCTCGTCCTCGATCGAGATGTGCGGGTGCCTGCCGAGCACGTGGTGCTCGCGGCCGGTCACGACCCACTCGAAGTCGTGCGAGGGCGGGAACACGTGGTCGCGCTCGCCCCGGTTGTCCAGGTACTCGACCGTGCCGTCGACGCCGACCTGCCAGCGCAGCACCCGGATGTCCCCGATGCGGGCGCCGGTCTGGAACACCGCGAGCAACCGGCCCTCGACCCGGCGCAGCTGGATCAGCCTGGTGTCGCGGTAGTACCGGTACAGCTCGGCGAAGTCGCGCTCGAACCGCGGGTCGCGCAGCAGGCCCGGCAGCTCGTCGTCACCCGCGTCCTCGAACCGGAACGCGTCGCCGTCGCGGGTGAAGCGGTGCAGCGAGAACACGTCGTCGACCGTCGTCTCCGGCTTGAGGCCGATGAAGACGTTGTAGCCGAACAGCATCAGCCCGGCCACCTGCACCACGTCGCGCGGCACGCAGTTGTGCTCGGTGCGGATGCGCTCGGTGCCCAGCAACGTCAGCTCGGCGCTGCCGAACGCCTCCAGCCGGCGCGCGTTGAGCGCTTGCGCCCGGCGGGCGAGCCCGGCCGCCTGCTCGGCCAGCCGGGCCCGCAGCACCTCGTAGGTGCCCGCCTCCAACGTCACCGGCGCCGGCGACGCCTCCACTGGCGCGGTCACGACAGCGAGGCGACCGGCCGCTCGGCCACGCCCAGGCGCTGCGCGGCGGCCAGCAGCTCGCGCAGCTTGCCCTCGTCGGGCCCACCGGAGTTGATGAGCTTGAGCAGCAGCGCGGACACCGTCAGGTTCTTCACGTCACCGGTGCTGATCGAGCCGAGCAGCCTGCCGATGTCGTCGGTGAAGCTCGCCGTCCCGTTCAGCCACGGCCCGGCGAGGGTCTGCGCGACGTCGGAGTGCTCCACGAACCCGTCGACCTGCTTGCCCATCGTGATGGCGCCGACGATCCGGTCGAAGAACATGCTGTCGCCGCCGACGATGTCGATGTCGGCCTTCTCCAGGCCCGCCGCCAGCACCAGCGCCTGCGACTCGGCCACCTGCCGCTGCACGTCGATCCCGGCGAGCCGGACTTCCTTCTCCGTCTCCAGCCGCAGCCGGTACTCCTCGTGCTCGCGGGTGGCGTCGTCCAGCGCGGCCATCGCGCCCGCCTTGTCGGCCAGGCCCTCGGCCTCGCCCTTCAGCTTCTCGCGGATCGCGAGCGCCTCGACCAGCGCCTTCTCCTTGCCCACCGCGGCCTCGGCGCGGCCGACCTTCTCGATCGCCTCCGCGTCGCGCTCGCGCACCTGCACGTCGGCGAGGCCGACCGCGGCCGCCTCCGCCTGCTTGCCCTCGGCGAGCCGGATCATGGCGCGGGTGTCGAGCTCGGCGGCCTGCTGCCGCGTCTCGGCGAGCAGCAGTTCCTCGCGGGCCTTGAACTTCGCGGCCTGCTCCGCGGCCTCGGCCGCCTTGATGTCCTTGACCAGGCCCTCCTGCGCCTCGGCCTCGGCCCGGATCACCACGGTCTGGCGGTGCCGCTCGGCCTCCTCGACCGCGCGCAGCCGCTTGATGATCTCCTCCTGCTCGGCCACGGTCTTCTCCACCGCGATGCGCTCGCGCACCACCTCGGCGATGGACCGCTTCTCGGCCTCCAGCTCCTTGTCCGCGGCGATGCGGGACAGCTCGGTCTCCCGCTCCCGGCCGATGACCTCCAGCATCCGGTCCTTCTCGATGCGCTCGGTCTCGATCGCGATCACGCGCTCGCGGTTCTTCTCCGCCACCGCGATCTCGCGCGCCTTGTTCTCGCTCTGGATGCCCAGCTGCTCGTCCGTGCGGATGTGCGCGGTGTTCGACTTGAGGCGCTCCTCGGCCTGCACCTTGGCGATCTCCGCCTCCTCGCGGGCCCGCATCGTCTCCACTTCGCGCTTCTGCTTGATCTCCGCGTCCGCCTGGCGGCGCTCCAGCTCCAGGATCGCCTCGCGCGCCTCGACGTTCTGGCGCGTGATCTCCTTCTCCTCGTGCCGGGTGAACTCGTTGGTCCGCACGTGCTCGATCGCGGTCAGCTCGGTGATCTTGCGGATGCCCTGCGCGTCGAGGATGTTCGACGGGTTGAGCTGCGCCATCGGCGTCTGCTCGAGGTAGTCGATCGCCGCGTCCTCGAGGCTGTAGCCGTTGAGGTCGGTGCCGATGACCTGGATGATCCGGTCGCGGAACTCGTCGCGCTTGGTGTAGAGGTCGATGAAGTCGAGCTGCTTGCCGACCGTCTTCAACGCCTCGGAGAACTTGGCGTTGAACAGCTCCTGGAGCGTCTGCTCGTCGCTCGCCCGCGCGGTGCCGATGGCCTGGGCGACCTTGATGACGTCCTCGACGGTCTTGTTGACCCGCACGAAGAACGTGATCCGGATGTCGGCGCGGATGTTGTCCTGGCAGATCAGGCCTTCCTGCCCGGCGCGGCGGATCTCGATGGTCTTCACCGAGATGTCCATGATCTCCGCGCGGTGCAGCACCGGCAGCACCACGGCGCCGGTGAACGTGACGTCCACCTTGCGCACCTTGGAGATGATCAGCGCCTTGCCCTGGTCGATCTTGCGGAACAGGCGGCTGATCAGGATCAGCAGGCCGATGACGACGACCAGGACGACGGCGACGAGAATGCCGAAGCCGGTGGTGATGACGTCCATCAGTGGTCCCCCCGTGTGAGAGTCGGGTCGTGTCCGATTTCGAGGGACGCGACCCAGAAGAACTCGCCGTCCACGTCGTAGTCGAAGATGAGTGCGGTGGTGCCCGCGGTGAGCGCGTCCGCGCCCGGTTGGCGCACCTGCACGACGGCCGAGGAGCCGTCCGCGGCGGTGACCTCCGCCTGGCCGAACGTCTGGGTCACGCGGCCCGTGCGGATGACGCAGGTGCGACCGATGAAGTCCAGGCGCGACGCGGGCGGGTCGGCCGGGAACAGCCGCTTCAACGGCGTCATCGCCAGCCGGGTCAGCACCAGGCCGACGGCGAGCGACCCGCCGAGCACGCCGGTGCCCGCGAGCACCGAGGCCGGTTCGAGGAGGACGACGCCGGACAGGCAGGCGAACCAGGACACCGCGATCAGCAAGGAGATGCCGAGGGTCGCGGGCACGCCGCCGATGTCCAGCTCGACCCAGTCCGCGTCCGCCGCGCCGAAGGCGACGAGCAGCCAGTAGGCCACCACGATCACCAGCAGGACGCTGAGCACGGCCACCGGGAATCCCAGCGATGCCGCGAAGAACTCCCCCATGTACCCCCCTTTCGCGGGACCCTAACCCGTTTTCGGCGGAGAACTGAGGGGAATGACGCAACGCGGTCGGATCACCCCGGTCAGTGCACGAGCATCCCCCGGAGGACCGTGCGCAGCGCCGCGGTGGGATCGAAGCGAGGGCTCGGGTTCGCCAGCTCGTTGGCCAGCAGACCGTCGATCACGGCGAGGAGCAGCGCCAGGTCGGCGGGAGGGTTCGTCGAGCCGAGGCCGGCGATCAGGGGTAGCGCCCAGGACCCGATCTCGCGGTGGGCCCGGTCCACGTGGCCGCGCAGTTCGGTGCGTTGGGCGACTTCGACGAACAGCGCGTGGCGGGCGAGCGTGAGGACGCGGTCCTCGGCCAGTCGCTCGACCAGCGCGCCGACGGCGTCGGCGAGGGCCTCGGGGGTGGTGACGTCGCCGGCCACGCTCGCCCACAGCGCGGTCTCGTGTTCGAGCAGGCGGCCCAGGACGGCGCCGATCAACGCGTCGCGGGTGCGGAAGTGGTTGGACGTCGAGCCCTGCGGCAGGCCGGCTTCGGTGTCGACGGCGCGGTGGGTGAGCTGGCGCATGCCGCCCGTGCCGAGGACGCGGATCGCGGCGTCGAGTACCTGCTGTTGCCTGGTCATCGGCACGGACACTACACCCGTAGTGTTGATCACTACAGCTGTAGTACGGTGTGCCGCATGGGACTTCGGCGCGCAGCGGTGATCGGTGGAGGGGTCGGCGGCCTGGCCGCGGCCATCGGGATGCGACGGCACGGGTGGGCGGTGGACGTCTTCGAGCGCTCGGCGGCGTTGCCCGACGTCGGCACGGGGCTCGGGATCTGGCCCGACGCGTTCGCGGCGTTGGACCGGCTGGGCGTGGGCGACGCGGCCCGGCGGGTCGGGCGGCGGCAGGCGGACGGGGTGGTGCGCAAGCCGGACGGGACGGTGATCGGGACCATCGCGGCGAGCTCGGTGCACCTGCTCACCCGGCCGGCGTTGCTGGGCGTGCTCGCGGGGGCGTTGCCGGACGGGGTGGTCCGGTTCGGCACGGCGGCGGGCTTGGCGGACTGCGCCGGGTACGACGTCGTCATCGGGGCGGACGGCATCCACAGCGCGGTGCGCGGCGAGCTGTTCGACGCGTCGGTCCGCCGGTCGGGGGCGGTCGGGTGGCGCGGCACGGTGGACGTCCCGGTCGACGCGGGCGGTGAGACGTGGGGCCGTGGCGGCAAGTTCGGCCTCACGCCGCAGGCCGACGGGCGCACCAACTGGTACGCGATGGGGCCCGACCTCTCGTTGTTCGCGGACTGGCACGACCCGATCCCGCGCGTGCTCGCCTCGGCCACCGACGTGCTGCGGCACGAGCTGCTGTTCCTGTCGCCGTTGCCGAGCTACGTCTCCGGGCGGGTGGCGCTGCTCGGTGACGCCGCGCACGCCATGACACCGGACCTCGGGCAGGGCGCGTGCCAGGCGATCGTCGACGGCGTCGTGCTGGCGGAGTGCCTGGCGGGTGACGACGTCGACGCGGGGTTGCGTCGGTACGACTCGGAGCGCCGCCGGGTGACGCAACGGCTGGCCGCGCGGTCGCTCCAGCTCAACCGGCTGGCCCGGATGCGCCGGTTCACCGGGGTGCGCGACGCGGGTCTGCGGGTGGCGCTGGCCTTGGCGCCGCAGCCGTCGTGGAGCGCGGACCTGGAGCCCGACGAGTTGGCGGGCTAGGACTGCGGGAGCTTCACCGACTTGCGGGTGCGCGGCGCGGACGGCGGCGGCACGACCGGGCCGATGTCGCCGTCGGGCGCCTCGTCCAGGTCGACGATCACGGGGGCGTGGTCGCTCGGCCCGGTGCCCTTGCGGGCGTGCCGGTCGACCCAGGCGGCCTCGACCCGTGCGGCGACCGGGCCGGACGCCAGGACGAGGTCGATGCGCATGCCGAGGTCCTGGTGGAACATGCCGGCGCGGTAGTCCCAGTAGGTGAAGACGCGTTCGTCCGGCCACCGGTCGCGGACCACGTCGTGCAGCCCGACCGCCCGCAGCGCCGCCAGCGCCTCCCGCTCGGGCCCGGTCACGTGCGTGTGGCCGACGTAGGCCGCCGGGTCGAACACGTCCGCGTCGGTGGGCGCGATGTTGACGTCGCCGCAGACCAGGGCGTCCGCCGGCCCGGCCGCCACCACGTCCCGCAACGCCGCCAGCCAGGCCAGCTTGTAGTGGTAGTGGTCGGAGTCCGGCGTCCGCCCGTTGGGCACGTAGACGGAGTGCACCCGCACCCCACCGCAGGTGGCCGCCACCGCCCGCGCCTCGGGGTGCGGAAACCCGGGCCCGTCCGCGAGCCCGTCGACCACGTCGTCCAGCCCGATCCTCGACAGGATCGCCACACCGTTCCACCGGCTCTCGCCGTGCGCCGCCACCTCGTAGCCGCGGGCGGACAACTCGTCACCGAGCAGGGCCGCGAACGCGTCGTCCGCGAGTTTCGTCTCCTGCAGGCAGACGACATCGGGCTGCCTCTGGTCGAGCCACGGCAACAACCGCGGCACCCGCTGCTTGACCGAGTTCACGTTCCAAGTAGCCACCCGCACGAACCCCACCGTAGTCCGCATACGCCTCCGGGACGCAGCGTCAACCCCCTGACCTGCACTGCTCCGTACGCCGTGCGACCGAACGTGACGCCACCCACACCACCCGGTCGACCACCTCGCTCACCGGGAGCCCCGGTCTCGGTAAGCTGTCGGCCACGGGCTGCTAGCTCAATTGGCAGAGCAGGAGACTTTTAATCTTCGGGTTCAGGGTTCGAGTCCCTGGCGGCCCACCAGACTTGCTGGTCACGACGATCTGTCGGAGACCGAGCAACCTTCCAGCCCTCATTTACCCCTCACTTACCCGGATGACCGCCCCGAGCGCGTCCGCCGCCGCCCGACCGGGTGACCGGCGGCCCATGTACACGTCCTGCATCATCGACGGCCGGGAGTGACCGAGCAGGTCGGCGATCTGCCGGGCCGTCAAGCCGGCCTCATCGAGCAGCGTCGCGACCGTCCGCCGAAAGGTTCGGAAAGTCACCCATTCGTAGCCCGCTCGCGCGATGAACGGCTTCCACGCGCGATTGCGGACGTTGGTTGCTTCACGGATCGTGCCGGTCGAACTGGGGAAGATCGGACCTTCCTGGTCGGCCGCCTTCTCCCGTCTTTCGACAAGCATGGTGACGCACCAGTCCGGAAGCGGAATAGGTCGTTCGGCGTTCTCGGTCTTGCCCCGATTCACGATCCTGCCCCGCCCACGCGCCCGGATGACGTTCCCGGACATCGCCAGCTGTCGTGCCTCTGCGTTGAAGTCCGGCCAGTGCGCCCCCAGCGCCTCCCCTGTCCGCTCACCGGTCGCCAGGAAGAACCTGATGAGGTCCGGCAGATCGTCCTTCACGGCCCGCTCGTCCCGGTCCAGCTTCTTGAGCAGGTCGAGCACTTCGGTGGCGGTCAGCGCCCGCGACTTCTGCGGCCGGTTCTTCGCCCGCTTGCTCTCCAGACGGGTGATCTCCCGCGCCGGGTTGCCCTCCAGCGCCCCGTGCCGCACCGCGTAGGCACAGACGCCACTCAGAACGGCCCTGACCGTCTTCGCCGAGCTTGCGCTGGAGTTGTCCCGGACCTTCTTGCAGAGAGCGTCCAGGATCGGCGTGGACAGCTCGTTCATCCGCAGGTCACCCACGGCCGGGAGCACGAGCCCTTCCAGCCGGTTGCGGTACGTGTCCACCGTGCCCCAGGAACGGAACTCCCGTTCGGCGTCGCGCACCAGCTCGGCCAGCCACCGAGCGGCGACGTCGCGGAACCTGGTACTTGCTGTGACGGTCGCCCCCGCGACCGGTGTCACCCAGTCACGGATAGCGGCCTTGAGGTTGTTCTCGGCGTTCGTGCGGCTGGTGCCCATGCGCTCGACGTCGTAGACCTTGCCGTTGAAGTCGCGGTACCGACAACGAGCCCGGTACCGCTTCGGGCCGAGGGTCTCGACCCTGATCTTCCCGTAGGTGCCGACCGGCATCGGTCTTCTGCCCATCAGGCCGCCTCGGTCGGCAACGACTCGAACCACGCCTTGACGTCGGCGGCGTTGAAGCGCAGGTGCTTGCCGACCCGGCGGCCGGGAGGCCCGTACTTCCTGGTCCGCCACTGGTAGATGGTGTTGACCGGGATGCGGAGGTAGGCCGCCACCTGCTCGATGTCCCAGATTTCGTTCACGCTGCGTCCTCCTTTGTGTATCGGCGTTGGCGTTGGGCACGGAGGCGTTCGGCGATGCCGGAGGCCAGTTCGCGCTCTGCGTCGTTGGCGTAGCCGGAGCCCACGTAGGCCCAGTCGTTGACGACGATCACCTCTTCGGCCGCCAGGCCGAGCCGTTCGAGCGTTTCGGCCGCTCGGAAGGCCCGCCGGTCCTCACGGATGCGTTTGAAGGTGGTCGAGTAGTGCTTGGACTTGGTCAGGAAGTGGCCCCGGAAGGCGAGCATGTGT
Organism: Actinosynnema sp. NPDC049800; assembly: GCF_040656635.1. Taxonomy (NCBI): domain Bacteria; kingdom Bacillati; phylum Actinomycetota; class Actinomycetes; order Pseudonocardiales; family Pseudonocardiaceae; genus Actinosynnema; species Actinosynnema sp. NPDC049800. The sequence continues at coordinate 227,075 of NZ_JBFAMT010000002.1, forward strand.
GCCCACTTCCGCAGGTTCAGGTCGTCGTAGAAGTGCAGGTCACCGAGGTCCCAGGCGGTTTGGATCATGCGTCGGTGGTGGTCGGAGACCCGCAGGTGGTCGATGTCGAGCTGCGACCGGATCGGCCGGTCCGGGGTGTCGCGCGCCCCTGTGCCCTTGGTGGCGTACTTGGCGACGTAGGCCGCGAGCTTGCCGTCACTGACCGCCCCCGCGTCGTCCTCGACCTGGTGCGCCGAGGCGGCCCGGATGGGACGCACATCGACCTGTTCACCCCAGACCAGGTCGATCACCGTGCCATCCGGCCGGAAGGACTCAACCCGGACGGAGCGGGCCGCAGCCCGAACCGCGTGGTCGACCAGGTCCACGGTCGCCCACGCGGGCGCCGGGTCATGGGAGCCGTCAGGGCCGTCGATCCGGATGACGGCGTGGAAGTGGACCAGGCCGCGCCGCTGGTACTCGGCGACCTTGGCGTACGAGAGCCGCGCGTGGTCCTTGAAGTCCCTCACCGTCAGCCCGGCTGCACGAGCCAGCGCCCGCCGCAGCGCGATCGTGAACCGGTGCCACAGCTTCCCGGCGTGCGCCTGCCACAACACCGCTCCGACATAGTCGTACGTGTCCGGGTCGACCGCGCCACCGATGCGAGGGTCAGCGGGATGGTGGAACTCGCCGCACCCCGTGCACGGCCGTACCTTGCCGCCGCCGGTCTCGCGCCGGTTGTGGACCGCGCCGAAGGACGGGGCGGTCAAGGTGGCGAACACTCGCGGCTTCTCTGCGACGGTCTCAGAGACACCCTTACTGCCGCCGGACAGGCCCGCTCGCATGAGGTGGAAGGCGTCGGCCGCGTACCGGTCGGAGCAGGACGGGCAGACGGAGGCGCGGCGGTTGCCGCACGGCACCATGACGTCGCCTCCGAGGTGGGCGAGGACTTTCGTACTGTCGAGGTTGTGGAGTTGCCAGGCTCCGAACAGGCGGATCGGTGCGAGGCATCCGCCGGTGGCGGTGACCTTGTCGCGCCAGTCCCGGTAGTCGGCCCGTTGGACCCGGTCGGCGATGCGATCTTCGAGTGCGAGGACCAAAGGCTCCTCCTTTCCGTGGTCAGGCGGCGTTGAGCTGATCGGCGAGCTGGGCCGCGAAGGCGTCGGGGACGTTCACCGCGGCTTGCACGTCGGCCGGAGTGATGGCGCGGCCCTGTTCGCGGACTTCAGCGGCTTTGGTGCCGAGGACGGCTTGCAGGTGGGACGGGAGCTTGAGCGCCGTACGAGGCGCACTGAGGGCCGTGGCGGTGGTCGGCGTTGGTGCCGCAGTGGCCATCACGCGGTCACGGGCGGCGTTGCAGCGGTGCTGGATAACCGGCATGACTTCGGCGATGAGGAACACGACCAGCGGCACGACGACGTGGAGGAAGACCACGCCGTACTCGACCTGGCCGGACGGCGGGCGCAGCGATGACCACACGTTGGTGATCAGGGTTGCACCGAGCAGGAGCCGCTTGAGCCAGACGACCGGAGCGGCGTCGACGGCCAGGCCGTGGGACAGCATCTCCGCTTCCCACCGCAGCAGCGTGACAAGGATGCCCGCCAAGGCCGGCTCGACCAGCCACGCGCCCCACCACAGCGCCGCAGCCGGCGTCAGGTGTCCGGCTAGGAACTCGTGTACTCCGGTGGTGGTGAAGCCCAGTCCGAGGGCGAGAAAGAACCACATAGAGCGGGTGATCGAGACGCGGAAGCGCTCCAGGCGGACGGCGTGCAACAGCGGATCGGAGGTCAGGTCGTGCAGTTGGTGTGACTCTGCGAGACGGGCGCGCAGCCTCTGTACCGTGCGCGTTTCGCCCTGGTCATCGGTCCTGTGCTTCCGGAACACCGATCACCTCCCGAGACATCCGCCGCTGGTCCGGGACGATGTGGAACAGGTCGTGGAACTGCATCGGCGTGAGCGCGAGCAGCGCCCCGGCGATGAACGCGGATCCGGGCTGTAGCTCGCCGGCCAGCACGCGAGCGACCGTGGAGCGGTTGACGTCCATCGCCTTGGCGAGGGCGTAGTCCGACCGGAAACCGGCAAGTCGAGCGGCCTTGGTGAACACGTCGCGTCGGAGCTTGATCGTGTGCGGCATGGTCGCCCGCTCACGCAGCCGTTGCATCGGCCACGCGGCGACGAGCAGCCACCGCGCGGCCGAGGTGGACCAGGCGGGCGACCTCCTCGAAAGTCACCGACTCGGCCACTGAGGGCACCAGGTGGAACGTCCCAGCGAGAACCACCGAACCGTCACGCCCAGGGGTTCCCTCGAAGTCCGAGACGGCCGCCAAGGCGGTCAGGTCGAACCTCAAGCCCGCCGCGTTCCGGGCTGTGGCCTCCACAATCAGGGTGTAATCCGCGTGCAGGGACCAGGTGAGCGCCACACCGTCCAGCCGGGTCACCCACAGCAGCAGCGAACCCAACCGGTCGGATGCCGTGCCGGAGGCGAACTCGACCTGAACCGAGCGGGTCACAGTCGAGATGAACAACCGATCCGGCCGGGGCAACCCGGTGGATCGCATGAGCGACCGCAGAGTGCGGATGATCCGGTCGAGAGAACGAGAGCTGTTCGAGGGCATGGCAAAGCTCCAGAAGTCAGTAGGTGATGAGGTCAGGCGACGACGCGCAGACCCGAACCGGAGTCGGCCGGCCCCGCCTTGACGAACGCGACCAGCTCGTCAATTTCGTGGTCGCTGGTGTAGGCCGCACGCACGCGGCGGGGAGTGCGGGAGCGCGAGTCGACGCGGTAACCGATACCGGCGCTGGAGGGGTCAGCCGGGATCTCGTCGGCGATCGCGCCACGCTCACGAGCCCCGTCGCCCAGGACCATGTCCGGATGCCGTTCGGAGGTCACCCGCAGGCAGACCCGGTGCGGGAGCAGATCGCGGATCGGCAGCACGTCCTTGGACGGCTCCTGGACGTACACGTCGAGCACGTCGTTGGTGGCGCGGCCCATGGAGGAGATGACGGCGCAGGCGTTGGTGATCTCGTGCGCGTACTCGGAGTTGTAGGACATCAGGAAGCCGACCTCATCGAGGATCAGCCAGTCCACCGGATGCTCACGCGACACCGGAACTGAGCGCTTCCCCTTGCGCTGCAACCGCTTCTGCTTGCGCCCCATGTTGTCCACGAACCGCTCGATCAACTCGGCGCAGTCCTCCGGGGTGTCGGCATACCGACCGTCGAGGATCGGCTTGAGCGCGACGAACTCGAACAGCTTCGGGTCACACACCCACGGCCGCACCAGCCCGTCACGGATCATCGGCGCAACGGCCCGCAGTTTCGCCATGACCACCGAGTTCTTGCCCGCACCGGTGGCACCGGCCGTCAGGTGGTGCGTCCCGGTCAGCGGCTCACGCCACTCCCCACCCAGCTCGGTTTCCCCCAGGCACAGCGACCGCAGGTCGACCGCGTCAGAGGATTCCGGCATGGCAGGTGCAGGGATGACCCGGTCGAACGGCTCATCGCGCTGGATGATCAGCACAACCTCACCGGGTTTGCCCTGCTCGACAGCGACCCGTTCAGCCTTGAGCGTCGCCGCCAGCTCCGGCAGCACCGCCGCGAACGCCCGCAACGCCTGACCAGGCACCAACCGAACCCGCACCACGTCAATGGACGGCGACCAGGACCGGACCCGCAGCACACGCGGCACCAGCACTTCCCCGGTCCGGTAGTGCACCGTGGTCAACCCGCACGAGCCCATCAGGTTCACCCAGCGTCGCCCGGTATAGGCACCGGCCCACCGACGCCGCCACGCCCGCAGCACCGGCGCGGCCCATGTGTCGAACGTGTCCGGATGCGCCCGGTACCAAGCCGCGGTGCCCGCCGCCAGGCCGCCGAGAACGCCACCGGTCACTTCTGGCCCGACCTCGACCACCGAGGCTCCCAGCGCACCCGGACCAACCACCGCACCGGGGTGACGGACGAACCACCGCGCCGTGCGGAACTCCCACCCAACTGAACGACGGGACGCGCCCGTACTCATCTGCGACATGCATCGTTCCTTCTGTCAGGCACGGCAACGGCCGACCACCGAGGAGTAGTGATCGGCCGTTGCCGTGACGTGGAGATGCGCTACTTGCGCGGACTGCCTCGCCGACGCCGACGAGCGGACAGCGGTTCGAGCTGCGAACGCGAGTAGGACAACGAAGTCCGCAGAACCGCGACCGACCGCACGAACACGTTGTGCTGGCTCTTGAACCCCTCCCGCCGATACGGGACGTCCAGCATCGCCAGACGCAGTTGCCGCATGGACTTGTCCATGCACTCCAAAGCCGTGGTCAATTCCTGTGACATCAGACCTTCCACTCCCGAGTCTTCAGCTCGGTCTCATAACGGGCCGCTTGGTCTTTCAAGTTCGTCAGGCTCTGTCGAACCGTGGCGAGCAACTTCTTCAACTCATCGGGCGGCGTGACCCGCCACGAACCCGGCGGAGAAGGGTTCTCCCGCATCTTCGCGATCAGTTTGTCCAACGGGTCAAACTGTTCGGTCACGAAGTCGATCGCGTTGACGAGGTTCGCGTACCGCTGCTCAGCTCGCTTGTTTTGTCCTGCCATCCACACCTGCCTCCTCGCGCGCACCTGGCCCCGTCAGCTCGCGCCACGCTTCCGCCACCTCGAACCCCAACTCCGTAGGGAGCAGCAGGTTGACGGGGGCGTGCACGGCTCCCGTCCGCAGGACCACCGGCTCCGGCACCGGGAAAATCAAGGCGAGATTGCCCAGCCGGTGAACCGCCGCCGTCTCCCACGCCGCCGACCGCCGCATCCCGCGCGACCCGACAGCACGGAACACCCGTCGAGAGCGCACGGTCAGCACGTAGCCGTCACCTTGCGAACAGATCCGACCGAGCGCGGTCATCGCTTCCTTCAACTCCGCTTCTTCCGGAGGTTCGACATTGACCTTGACCGGGTAATCGTTGACTTCGAGCACGACCCACCTCCGATATCGGGGACCACGGCAAACCCGGAACCGACGAAGCCGACTCCGGGCTCACCGAAAACCCCGGCGCTTATCGAGCAAGCGCCGGATTCAGGCATGGCTCTACCCACTGTGGAATTGACAAAGATCAGACAGCCCCAAACAGGAGCTTGGAAATTCTCAGAGCACGCGTGCGATGATCAGGCCGCGCTGCGCACCGGACGCGCCACCGGCTTCAACCCCGCCGCCTTGAACCACAGGCCAGCCGAGGCGATCTTGCGCGGGTCCACACGGTCCGGGATTTCGTACGTGTTCACCACCGCGTTGACCAGCTCCACATACATGCCCTCTTCGAACCCCTCGCCGGGGTCACCGGGCAGGTTGACGCGGATCTCCTCGCCCTTGCCCGCCTTCCGCCCTTCAACCGGCAGCGGCTTGGCGAACAGCGTCACCACGTACTGCACCTCACCCGAGGTGCGGTCGACCACGGGCGTCACCGTGCCGTCGTCGGCCTCACGCATCTTCGCCGCTGGAGCCTCCGTGATCATCAGTCGGTAACCGCCGAGCATCACCGGCAAGTCCTGAAGCGCCATCTCGGATACCTCCACTTCGCAGGACGACCCGGTGTCGCCCTGTCGCTACAACCAACATAGCTAGTAGAGCTATAAGAGACACTAGGCCGATCGAGTGACTTCCAGCAGTGCTAGCTCTATCGCTACAGTCTGTTCATGCGCCCCGACGCAACCGACCGCAGACCTGCGTACCAGCAGATCGCAGACGACCTGCGCCACTACATCGCGTCCGACGAAGTCGAGGTCGGCGACAAGCTCCCGTCCCTAACCGAGCTTCAGACCAAGTACGGCCGCGCCGTGATGACGTTGCAGAAGGCGCTGGACCAGCTTCGCAACGAAGGACTGGTCATCTCCCGCCAGGGCGAGGGCACCATCGTGGTGAAGAAGCCCGAAGCCCATGCGGGGGACGACGTGCCCTCACCGCATGAGCTTCGGCAGATGTTCGACCGCATCAACTCGGTCCTGGACGACCTCAGCCGGCGCGTCGCCGCTGTCGAGACTGAGGTTTTCGGGACCACGCCAGACGAGCCTCAACCCGACTCAGCCGATCACTGAGTTCTTCCAGGCGCACCAGGAGTTCGGAGGCTTGGGCGTGGAGATCCCGCCAGTCCTCCGCCGTCCACTCGTCCTCTTCAGACACCACGCCCCCTTGCCGTTCCCGCCGAACCCCGAACCTCGACCGCTACACCGAGCAGGTAGCCACCTCCGCCGTCTCCGACTTCGGACGCTCGCCGACGTCGGGCAGCCAGACCAGCCGTGCCCTCAGCTGGTGGCGCTTGCTGCTGAACAGGTGCAACGCGTTCTCGGGCTTGCCGAGACTCATGCGGGAGTGGTCATCCACTGCGAAGACCTCCGCACGGTCTTCGAACGCAAAGCCCCACGCGGCGACCCACGCGTCCACGCGTTCGCCGAACTCCTGCACCACGGCGAACACTCGCGGCGGAGCCGTCGTCACCATCGTGTCCAGCAGCCCCTCGAACTCCACTTCACCGCACAACGGCTTCAGGTTTTCGACCTCGTTCACTGGTCGACCTCCCCGTCCTCACGCTTCGAAGCCGTCAGGGCGTTCACCTCGTCAGGAGTCGTGCCCACCAGGGCGCTCAAGTGCTCGAAGTCGAGCGGTGCGAGCTTGGTTAGCGCTTCGCAGCGGTCGGCGAACCGCGTGGCCGACTGGGCCAGCTCACGCGCGAAGCTGATCGCGAGCTGCGCCCCACCCTCACGTCCGGCGATCTGCACGGTCAGCCGCGCGTCACCGGACGAGATCACCAGGGACGGATGTCCCTGTGCCCGTTCCACCAACGCCGATTCGGCGTCCTCCTCCGGCTGGAGGAGCAAGTACATCCCCATCGGTTCGACCTCCGTGTACACCTGGGACTTACTCGACCAGATTCACGCGGAAGGAAGACCGATCCCATACCAATGGCTGATCAGATATCGGCGTCACCACTAACCGCAGGTCAGCACGGTAATCACCGAGTTACACTCCGAAGTAGGCACAGCTCGACCAGGGGGTGAACGGCCACGTGACCACGTCCAAGCGACGCTGCCGCACGTGTGACACCTTGCTGGCCAGTGACAACCGGGGCGAACACTGTGGCCGCTGCACCGCGGCTTCTACACTCCGCGCCCCGACACTGCCGCCGGAGTTCTGGGCCAAGCCCACCATCCGCGAGGCGTTCGAGTCACGCAACATCGGCCAGGTCTTCCGCGCCTACCGCCAGGCCCAGAACCCGACCGTCCCACAAGCCACCCTCGCCGCCTGGCTCGAACTCACCCAAGGCCGCGTCAGCGAAGTCGAACGCTCCCGCCGCCCGGTCACCGACCTCGAACGCCTCGAACGCTGGTGCGACGCCCTCCACGTCCCACGCCACCTCCGCTGGTTCGACGGCACCGCGCGCGAAGTCCACGACGTCCGCAACCTCTACGCCAACCGCACCGTGGACCCGAGCCCGGTCTACTCGCCCCATCAGTCATGGGCGCCGGTCGACCAACCACCACCCCAGCCCGCCCAAGAACCGGACATCGTGCACGTAGGCATCCCACGCCTACGCCGCGCGCTCGACATCCTCGACCTACCCGACGACGGCCCCACCCGAAGCCTCCCCGAGCTGGCCGCCGACGTCGCCCGCATGAACGAGCACCGCCTCGAAGCCCGCTACGGCGAACTCGTCCGCCACCTACCCGCCCTGATCGGCGAACTGGCCCGAGCCCGCCAACTCTTCGACCCAGCCGACCGCCGCCACGTCGCATCCCTGCTGACCCTGGCCCTACGCGCGGCAGACGGCGTGGCCTACAAATACCGCTACTTCGACCTCTCGGCCCGCCTCATCGACCTCATGCGCACGACCGCAAACGAGGCCGACAACCCGCTCTTGCCCGCAGCAGTGGCCTACGTGCGCACCGAAACGTTCTTCGCCAGCGGCGACCTCCACACCGCCGCCCGCGCCCTGGACCACGCCGCGGACCAACTCCCCACCCGCGACCTGAAACACGCACCCACCGCAGCCGCCTTCGGCGCACTCCACATGCGAGCCGCAGTCGTCGCCGCCCGAGCAGGCAAAGCCGACATCGCCGCCGACCACCTACTCACCGCCCGCTACGCCGCCCATGCCGCACCCGAAGGCATCTACCACGGCACCGCCTTCGGCCCCGCGTCCCTGCGTATCCACGAGCTGGCCGTCGCCGCCGAGCTACGCGACGCCGCAGGCATCCAACGAGCCTCCACCTGGCACCCACCCGCCGAACTACCCGCCGAACGCCGCTCGCACTACTACATCGACCTGGCCCGAGCCCAACTCGACCTCGGCCACCACGAAGACGCCTACCTGTGCCTGCAAGCCGCCCGCCAAGCAGCGCCCGAACACGTGCGCGCCCATCCACAGGTCCGCCAAGCCCTGTCGGTGTTGCTGCGTACTCACCCGTCACTCAGCTCGGGCCTACTCGACCTCGCCGCCTGGGCGGGCGCTCGCTGAGCGGCTACGTCTCAGCCGTTCGCCAGCAGCTCCGGTAGGTCGTGCAGGGAGTCGATGACCCAATCGGCATCGCGACGCACCAACGGGTCATCCGCCCACAGGTATCCCCACGGCCCGCGCCGGATCAACGCGGTGCGTAGCCCAGCCGCCTTCGCCGCCACAACATCGTTGTCTCGGTGATCACCGACGTAGAGCACCTCACCAGCCACCGCCGCAGGCGTCATCCCCACCACCCGCTCAAAGAACTCCGCCGCAGGCTTGGCCACACCCCACTCACCAGACGTCGCCAACCCATCCACCGGCAACCTCAACTGCCGCAGCAACTCAGCCGCCCGAGCAGTCTGGTTCCCCGCCACCCCAACCCAGACCCCCAGCTCTCTCAACCGCTCCAACCCAGCCCTCACATCCGGGTACAGATCGCCCTCCTCGATCCGCTCCCCAACCCCAGCCTCCTCCCGCAACCGCCGCTCACGGGCGACATCAAACCCAGGCCGGAAGTACTGGAACGTCTCCGCGTTATCCCGCCCCGCCGCAGTCACCGCCCCCAGCACCGTCGAGAACGTATGCCGAGACACCCCAACCCAGTCCGCCCAAGCACCCCACTCCCGCGAGTCGTCCAACAACGTCTCACCCACGTCGAACACCACCGCCGCGACCATGCCCTACTCCTACGCCATCACCGCCCGCCACGCGACACTGACATCGACCCCAGCGTGCACTGAGGCGGCCTGACCACGGTGTTCAGAGTTTCTTTTCTTCATCAAGGCGGCCCCCTCCGGGGCCGCTGGCCGTTGGTGCCAAGGCGACGCCGAAGGACCGACGCCCCTGTAGTGCGGCCCGCCCAAGCGGGCCTGGCGGCCCGCGGGCGTGCCGCGCGAGGAAGGGCGCCGGTCCCGTCGTCACCGACGAACGGCCAGCAGCCCCCGAAGGCGTCCGCAAAAGATCAAAGATGCGCTCGCCGCGCGGCAGGTCTCCAGGATGGCCAGGCGGCAGCGCACGCATGCGTGCCAGCGTGGGCCAGGGTTCGTGCCATCCCGTCGACCTCCCGGAGGGCTATCACGGTTGCCGAGGGCCTGCGAGCCTGGCACGTCGGCCGCCAGCTGACCGGTATGTCGCAGGCCCTCGGCAACCGTGATAGGGCTTCGCCAGGTCGACGGGATGGCGCGAAGCCCTTCCGTCGGATCAAAGAACCCGTTGTAACTGCCTGTAGTCGACCGACGATCCTCTTCTCATGGGAGACCAGCGGGACCGACCTGCTTACAAGGTCCTGTCCACCAAGACCATCGTCTGGTTCGGCGTGCTTTTGGTGGTGGTCGGCGCGGGTCTGGCGGCGGCTCTACTGTGGTCCTACGGTGCTGGCACCGAGGCCGACAAGGCGCGCTTGGACGCGATCAGAACCGCCGGAACCATCGTGGTGGGCACCGGAGGAGTCGCGGCTCTGTGGTTGGCGGCCCGGAGGCAGCAGGCCACGGAGATAGCGCTGCGGCAGAAGGACGCAGACCAAGCGCACCAGGAGCAGGACGCCGCCGAGCGGCGGGTTACGGAGCTGTACACCAAGGCGGTGGAGCAGCTTGGCTCGGAGAAGGCCCCGGTGCGTCTCGGTGGGATGTACGCGCTTGAACGCCTGGCGCAGAATGCGCCAGACCAGCGCCAGACCATTGTCAACGTGTTGTGCTCCTACCTTCGGATGCCTTTCCAGTCGCCGGTTGGCCCTGATGCCGTGTCTACCGAGTCCACAGGGGCCAAGGCGCTGATAATCCCGCAGCAGTGGAAAACGCCAGCGGTTGGCGAGAGTGCGGAGCCGACCGTAGATCGCGACGAGAATGAACGGCGTATACAGGAGCGTGAGGTACGACTTACTGCGCAACGCATCATCACGGAGCATCTTCACCCACAGTGTGACGCTGGTCGCCCGACGGAAACCTTCTGGGAACACATCAACCTTGACCTCACCGGGGCAAGACTTATCGCGCTTGATCTTCATGGATGCCGTGTCGGGACGGCTCAATTTGACGGGGCGAAGTTCGAGAGGGGTGCGGGGTTCATCGGCATGACGTTTGAGGGAGGTGCCATGTTCGCCGGGGCGAAGTTTGAGGGCGATGCTGCGTTCGTCGGAGTGATGTTCGCGGGGATCGCCGTGTTCGATGAGGTGACGTTTATGGGGGACGCCGGGTTCGACGGGACGACGTTCAAGAAAGTCGCCAGGTTCGACCAGGTTACGTTCGGTGGGCTGACCGGGTTCAATGGAGCGACGTTTGAGGAGAATGCTGTGTTCGGCGGGGCCACGTTCGGCGGATTCGGCGGGTTCGACGGGGCGACGTTTCAGGGAAGCGCTGGGTTCGACGGGGCGACGTTTGAGGAGAATGCTGTGTTCGGCGGGGCCACGTTCGGCGGATTCGGCGGGTTCGACGGGGCGACGTTTCAGGGAAACGCCGGGTTCGACGGGGCGACATTCGGAGGGTTCGGCGGGTTCGGCGGAGCAAAATTCATGGGGGCTGCAGGGTTCGGCGGGGCGAAATTCATTGGGGACGCTGTGTTCGACGGGGCTACGTTTGGCGGATTCGGCGGGTTCAGCAGGGCAGCATTCGAGGCGTTCGCCGGATTCGTTGGGGTAACGTTCGAGAGGGTCGCCGGTTTTGTCGAGGTGATGTTCATGGGGGACGTCGGGTTCGACGGGACGACGTTCGAGGGCATCGCTATGTTCGGCAGGGCGACGTTCGAGGGGGACGTCAGGTTCGACAGGGTGATTTTCAAGGGGGCCACCGTGTTCGACAACGCACGAGTTCGAATCGATGTAGTTGACGCCACCAATAGGAACTGGCCGGTGGCGTTCTATGTCACAGATCCGGGTTCGCCGCAGGAAGCAGTAATAGAGGGCCGGAACGGAGAGTGGGGTTACCTTACACCGGTCCGCGATGGCAGTTAGCCCGGCCAGAGTGTATGGGAATCGGGAGGATTTATGCTCGACTGGACGCAACCTTGACCGCAACGACCGCTACCGGCGACACCTGTCAGCACCACACGTGATCAGGGTCGACCTCGACCTACGCGGAAGGTCGCGGGTTGCTGGTCGCTGGCAGTGTGATGGCCCTTGAGCGCCTGGGGCAACGCAGTGTCACCAAACGAACGCAAGTGGTGACCGGCTAACGGATCGGTGATTGTTCACGACTTCCGATCTGACTCGGAGGTTCGCCACTATGCGCAATCGTCTTACCCTTGCAGGTCTGATGCTGGCTGTCCTTGCCAGCTGTTCCGAAGGTGAACAAACCTCAAGTGATACGTCCACAGGAACGTCGACCACGACCAGTACTATCACTACGACGCGAGTGACGACGTCACCACCTACTTCGACTACTCCGAAGACAAGTCTGTTCCGACTCGGCGAGCAAGCGAGCGGTGGATGCGCTGCGGCCGACTGTGCTCTGAAGTTCACCATCGGCAAGATGTCGGACTGTACTGGCGGCTACGAGGGCGATCCCCCGCCCAGTGGCACGACGCGCAAGTTGTTGTGGATCGAGGTGCAGACGGGTAGTACCTACGATGCCTCGGACCTGCCATCCAGCCTCTTCACGCAGTTCACGGCCATCAGTGCGAATGGCGTCACCAGCGGAAGGATCAACCCGTCCACCTATTGGAAGTGTGCGCCAGAGGGCAGCCGCATGGGGTTCGGCGACGAGGACTGGCTTCCTGGCAAAAAGTACGCCGGAGCCGTCGAGGTCTACCTACCTGACGACGCTACGAAGGTGTCCAACGCTCAGGGCTACTGGGAGTGGCTCGTGCGGTAGATCGACGGCCTGTAGCCGTCGCGGCGCGCCCGACCGGCAGCTGGCCCAACTGAACCAATGTCGGACCATTTGCAAGATCACCCCACGCAAAACTGTGGTGGTGCGCAGGTGGCACCGCTAGTCAACGGCTGGTCAGGCGATAATCACACCGTGTACCAATACCGATCTGTGTGGGTTTTTTGAAGAGGGGTGACGTCACATACACAAGGCAATAGACGTGCATGTCGCGTCCGGCCTGAAGTGCCAGACTGCCGCCGACAGCGTTCGCAAGTTGGTGAACAACCTTCGGGCTGGAGGGGTCAAGTGAAGCCTTGCTCACTTTGAACCTCCTGTGCCGCTCTCGACTTGGGTCGGCGCGAGCCTATAGGCGTGACCGGGTGAGCGCGGTGTTGACCTGGCGGGCGACCACCATATGTCCAACGTGGACTCTTCCAGAGGGAAGCGCGCTCGCAGCCCGTCGACATGCGTGACGACCAAATAGAAGCCCTCGGCTACCCCCGACAAACGACAACAAGCGACGGCATCTGATCGTCTGCAATGGACGTTTACACCTGCGAACATTGCAGGTGGTGGTGGGTAGTGCAAGCCGTCGACAGACGACGAGTAGGTAAGATCCACAACCTTCGGGTTCAGGGTTCGAGTCCCTGGCGGCCCACTCTTTTCCATTGTGCTGCGCCCGGAATGCGAATGTGTGTGGGACGCCACCGGAACGGGTGATCGCGCTGGCGTGGCCCCTGGGTGGGCGATAAGTAGGTGCCATGCACCTCGTAGCGGCACTCGCCCTTGCGGCTTCGGTCACGACCGTGGCCGGGGAACTGATCAGCTATGACCCCCGTGTGCCCGCCGGAGCGCGGGCGGAGGTCGTGGTGGCGCCCAGGGACGGCGGCACGGTCGTGCTGCTGCGCGCCAGTGGTCTGCTGCCGGACCGCGACTACGGTGCGCACGCGCACGTGAACCCCTGCGGGACGGAGCCGACCGATGCCGGACCGCACTACCAGCACGTCCAAGGCGGTGCGACGGATCCCGCGTTCGCCAACCCGCGCAACGAGATCTGGCTCGACTTCACCACCGACGGGCACGGCCGTGGTGAGGCGATGACGCGGGTGGCGTGGCAGTTCGGCGAACGGCGGGCCGGGTCGATCGTGCTGCACGAGGAGCACACCCACACCGAGCCCGGTCACGCCGGCACGGCGGGCGCCCGGCTCGGCTGCCTCACCGTGCCGTTCTGAACTCGCCGCACTCCCCATCCCGCCGCGGCCGCCGGCCCTTGACCTCCAGCACCCTCGAGGTCGCACGATCGACGGCCTCGGCGGACGGAGGTGTTGGTGCTCGCGAAGTGGATCACCTGTGACGTGCCGGAGGCATCGCGCGACGTGTTCGGCGCGGCCCAGGCGAGGTGGACGGTCATCGCCGACCAGCCCGGGCTGGTCGGGCAGGTCGGCGGTTGGGACCCGCGAACGGGCCGCGCGCACGTGCTCGCGCTGTGGGCGGACGCGGCGAGCCACGAGGTGTTCCTGCGCGACCGGCACGACGCGGTAGCCGACGCGAGCGGCTACCGGAACATCGCGGTGGCGGTCGGTCAGACGGTCCTCACCCTGCCCGGCACGGCGGCGACCGTGGCCGAGGCGCTGGAGGGCCCCGTGCTGCGCGTCGCGGACTGCCGGCTCGCCGAGGGCGCCCAGCAGCACTTCACCGAGGTCCAGCGCGAGGTGTGGGCGCCGGCGATGGTGGCGGCGGGCGTGCTCGGCGGCGTGGTCGCGCGCCTGTCCGCGGACCGCCACCTCGTCGCCACGTTCTGGCCCGACGCACGCACCCACCACCGGTACACCGCCGAGGTGCCCGGGCTGCGCGCCCGCGCCCGCGCGGACGCCGACATCACGTCCACGACCGGGCACGTCCTGGAGCTGGAGGAGGGGTGGCGGGTGAGGGCGATTCGGTGATGTGGCACCCACCACTACCAGCGCTGGGCGACAATGGACGGCGATGTCCACCGCCCTGCACGCCACCAAGCCCCTGAAGATCGGCCGCCACCCGGTCGATCCCGCCGTCGTGCTCGCACCCATGGCGGGCATCACCAACGTGGCCTTCCGGCAGCTCTGCCGCGAGTTCGGCAGCCCCACGTCGCTCTACGTCTGCGAGATGATCACCGCCCGGGCGATCGTCGAACGCGACGCCAAGACGATGCAGATGATCACGTTCGGCACGGACGAGAGCCCCCGCTCGATGCAGCTCTACGGCGTCGACCCGAAGTCGATGTCCGAAGCCGCGAAGATCATCGTGGCCGAGGACCGGGCCGACCACATCGACATGAACTTCGGCTGCCCGGTGCCCAAGGTGACGCGCAAGGGCGGCGGCGCGGCCCTGCCGTACAAGCGGCAGCTGTTCCGGCAGATCGTGCGTGCCGCGGTGCGCGCCGCCGAGCCTGCCGGTGTGCCCGTGACCGTGAAGTTCCGCATCGGCATCGACGACGAGCACCTCACCTACCTCGACGCGGGCCGCATCGCCGAGGACGAGGGCGCGCAGGCGGTCGCCCTGCACGCCCGCACCGCGTCCCAGCGCTACTCCGGCAAGGCCGACTGGTCCGCCATCGCCCGCCTGAAGGAGGCCGTGACCAGCATCCCCGTGCTCGGCAACGGCGACATCTTCAGCGCCCGGGACGCCCTGGACATGGTCGCCCGGACCGGCTGCGACGGCGTCGTCGTCGGGCGCGGCTGCCTCGGCCGGCCGTGGCTGTTCGGCGAGCTGCAGGCGGCGTTCCGGGGCGAGCCCATCCCACCGGGGCCGCGCCTGGGCCAGGTCGCGGACATCCTGCGCCGGCACGGCGCGCTGCTCGCGGACTTCCTCGGCGAGGACAAGGGCCTGCGTGACCTGCGCAAGCACATGGCCTGGTACCTGAAGGGCTTCCCGGTCGGCGCGGAGCTGCGGCGCAACCTCGCCATGGTGTCCACCCTCGCCGAGCTGGACGACCTGGTCGGCAGGCTCGACCCGACGCTGGAGTTCCCGGACAACGCCGACGAGCCGCGCGGCCGGCAGGGCTCGCCCGGCAAGGTCGTGCTGCCCGAGGGCTGGCTGGACGACCCCGAGGACGTCACCGTGCCCGTCGGCGCCGACGAACTGCACTCGGGTGGCTGAGGCGGTGCGCGCCGCGATGGCGCTGGCGTGCGCCCTCCTGCTGGCCGGCTGCGGTTCGGTGATCACCGGCGTGGCCCGTCCGCTCCAGGTCACCGACGTGGAGCGGGAGCTGGTGTCCGGCTACTTCGCCGACCTCAACGAGGCGGGCGGGCAGGGCACGAGCGAGCAGCGCGACCTGCTCAAGGACACCCAGCACCCGGACTTCCGCGACGAGGACTGCGAGCTGCCCGCGGGCACGATCAAGGTGCAGCCGACCATGTCGACGCTGCGCCTGGACCCGGCGTGGGCGCCGCCCGGCGAGGACGAGCACCCGCGCGGCGTGGTGCTGGTCGTCGCGGTCACGCTGACCGTCGTGCAGGAGGGCTCCGAGATCGGCAGCCAGATCGGCTCGCAGCACGTCGTCCTGCTCAACGGCAAGGCCTACGGCTTCGCCCCGTGCGTCAATTGAGGTGACGCCGACCCGGTTGACCACGCTCCGTGAACTTGTCGGCTTTTCGATCACCGAATGCCACTAGTTCGGAGCAGTGCACGGTCAACCAGTCGAGGGAAATCCCTCTATGACGCGTCCCGCCGGCTCAAGCGTCGCCTCGTATCAGACGACACCTTGGCAAGGAGGGAGGTGAGCGCGATGACCGCACTGCGACCCGAAGTCGCGGAGTCCGACCGCGACGGCCGGCCCGGAGGAGGCATGCCCGCGTCCGAGAGCGAGGGCACCGGCCTGGTGCAACTGCACGAGTCGATCGCCGCGCTGCTCGCCTCCCGGGGCCAGTGGCGGCAGGCCTACCAGCACCTGCGCTCGGCGTTCGACCTGGTCTACGCCGACCAGGACGACCCGCCGCAGGTGCCCGAGCAGCTGCGCCGGGAGGTCGACCGCCTGCGCCGCGAGCACGCCGAGGCGCGCGAGCAGAGCCTGCGCGACAGCCTCACCGACAGCTACAACCGCAGATACCTGGACGAGCGACTGCTCGACATGGTCGCCGAGCGCGGCTCCACCGCGGCGGGCCTCGCCATCGCGTTGATCGACCTGGACTGGTTCAAGCAGGTGAATGACACGTTCGGGCACCTCTTGGGCGACCGGGTGTTGCAGCGCGTGGTCGAGCTGTTGCAGGAGGAGCTGCCGGAGGGCGGTTTCTGCGCCCGCTACGGCGGCGAGGAGTTCGTCCTCGTGCTGCCCGACGTCGAGCCCGAGCCGGCCGTGGAGATCGCCGAGTCGGCCCGGCTGCGTGTCGAGCGTCACGCCTGGGCTTCCCTCGCGCCCGGTTTGCGAGTGACCGTCAGCATCGGCTTGGCCTACGAGCCGCCGCCGGCCGGCGCGCCGACCCGTCCGCCGGTCGCCCCGGAGCAGCAACTCCTGCGCGCGGACAGCTTGCTCTACACCGCCAAGCAGTCAGGACGGAACGCCGTCGCCTACCGCGAGAACGGCCGCGTCCTCCTGGCGGGTGCCGCTTCCGGGCGACGAGGTATAGCCGAATCGCGGGTCGCCGGTTACTGACACCTCACGTCCACTCACCCTTTCGGACGTAGTCTGCTGCGCGCAACCGAGTACTGCCGACCCCTGTATCACCGGGAGTGGTCGTCAGGACTGGCCGTCATCCGTAGTATCGCCAAGGCAAGTGACACGCCGTTGGTGCAACCAATGTGTCCTTGCTGTCGTCAACTCGTGATGACGACCGACTAATGACCGAAGCTGAAGGGAGACCGGGTGCCCGACGAGCCCCGCCGTGGCGGCCCCGGACCCGGAGGTGACCAGGCCCCTCAGGAGGACCAGCCGACCGGCCGTCGCCGCAGGTCGCTGGACGATGGCGGGCTGAGCGTGTCCGACCTGCTGGAACAGCACAGCCGCACGAACATCCCCCGCCCGGTCCCGCCCGGTCCGTCGGACACCGGCAGGCGCGCCGCGCCCGAGCCAGAGCCGCCACGCAGACCCACGCCGCCCCAGAACGGCAGGCACGCCCCCGAGGGAACCGGCCGCCGTGCCGCGCCGGAGCCGCCCCGCAGGCAGGCTCCGCCGGACTACGCGCCACCGCCACCGGAGGACACCGGCGCCCGGCCCAGGCCG
Organism: Actinosynnema sp. NPDC049800; assembly: GCF_040656635.1. Classification (NCBI taxonomy): domain Bacteria; kingdom Bacillati; phylum Actinomycetota; class Actinomycetes; order Pseudonocardiales; family Pseudonocardiaceae; genus Actinosynnema; species Actinosynnema sp. NPDC049800. The sequence continues at coordinate 244,524 of NZ_JBFAMT010000002.1, forward strand.
ACCAACGGCGCACCGCCGGTCGCCGGCCGACGCCCGAGCGCACCGCCGCCCCCGAACGACTTCTTCGCCGCGAACGACGGCACCGGCACCCGGACGCCGCGTCCCGTGCCGGAGGACACCGGCGCCCGCCGCCGTCCCGACGAGCCCGGCCCGGCACGTCCCGGGCGTCCCGCGCCCCCGCAGGCCGCCGGACCCGCGAACGGTTACGCCGGCCGACCGGACGACCTCGGCCCGGGACGTCCCGCCGCCCCGCGCCCCGCGCCCCCCGGCGAGCCGGGCAAACGCTTTCCGGCCAACGGCCACCCGCAGGACCCGGCCGGGCCACGACGTGCCGCCGAGAGCACCGGCCGGCGCCCGCGCCCCGACCTCCCCGGCGCCGCGCCGGGTCGACGGCTCCCCGACGGCAGCGGACCGCGGCCACGGCCCGAAGGGCTCGCCCCCGACGCACCACCCAGGCGCCTGGCGGACGGCGGCGGCCCCCGCCCCGAAGACCTGGCCCCCGACGCGCCCCGCCGCCTCGCCGACGGCAGCGGACCTCGACCGCGACCCGAAGACCTCGCGCCACGACGTCCGGCGGACGGCAACCCGCCACCGGCTCCCGACGCGCCCCGTCGCCTGCCGGACGGCAGCGGTCCCCGGCCGCGGCCCGAGGAAGCAGGACCGCCCGGACGCCGCGTCGCCGAGGGCGCGCCCGCCGACGGCATCGCGAGGCGGCTCGCGGACGGGCCCCGGCCCGGCGAGCACACCGGCCAACGCCCCCGTCCCGGCCTCCCGGCCGACGGACCCCGTCGCCCCGCCGAGGGCAGCGGCCCGCACGACCTGACCGGCGCGCCGCGCCCCGGCCGCCGACCCGACCCGGCCGTCGACCCGCGCCGCCCCGCGCCCGTCCCGCCCGGTGAAGACCCGAGCCGCCGTCCCGAGGGCAGCGGACCCCGCCGCCTCGCCGAAGGCCCACCGGTCGTGCCGGTCGACGGCAGCGGACCGCGCCGGCTCGCGGAGGACGGCAGCGGACCGCGGCCGGTCGGCGACGTGCCCGGCCGGAGGTTCGCCGACGAGGGCCCCGCCGCTCCCGACCCGGCGCCGCCCGTCATCGCCGCCCGCCTCAACGCGGGCCCGGAGCCGCGCGAGGCCATCGACCCGGCCAGCCTCACCACGGAGATGGAGGCCATCAGCGACGACGTCAAGAAGCGTCGCGAGGTCGACCACACGCTGGCCCGCTTCTCCGCCGTCCACGACGAGCTGGCCGAGCAGGAGCGCCTGCGCAAGGAACGCCGCCAGAAGCTCATGCCGTGGAAGGCCGAGCACGACGAGGACGCCACCGAGTACGCCTCGCCGGTCGACGACCCCGACGACGACGGCCCGCGCCGCCGCGGCCGCACGGCCAAGCACAGCAAGATCGTGCGCGCGGTCAAGGTCGTCGCGCTGGCCGCCGCCGTGCTGGTGTTCGTGTCCACCGGCCTCGGCTGGGGCGCGATGTTCTACATCGACAGCAAGTTCACCGAGATCGACGCGCTGAACACGAACTCGGCCGCGGTGCACGAGGCGGAGAAGCAGCTCGGCGACGAGAACTTCCTCATCGTCGGCTCGGACACCCGTGCGGGCGCGAAGCCCCAGGACGGCGTCGGCGACCCGAACTCCGAGGACACCGCGGGCGCGCGCTCGGACGTGCTGATGCTCGCGCACATCCCGGCCGACCGTAAGCGCATGGTCGTCGTCTCCGTGCCGCGTGACCTCCTCGTCAAGCGGCCCAAGTGCGAGAAGTGGGATCCGAACACCGGCCAGTACACCGGCGAGATGCTCGAGGCCGAGGAGGACGTGAAGGCCAACGAGCCGTACGCCATCGGCGGGCCCAAGTGCGTCAGCGCGTTCATGACCGAGCTGACCGGCCTGGAGATCAACCACTTCATCAGCGTCGACTTCAACGGCTTCAAGGGCATGGTCGACGCCATCGGCACCGTCCCGGTGTGCGTGCCGAAGCCGATGAACGACGACGAGCTCGGCCTGATCTTCGACAAGGCGGGCAAGTTCGAGGTCAACGGCGACAAGGCGCTGGACTACGTGCGCGCCCGCAAGGTCGAGGGCGAGCTGCTCGGCGACTACGACCGCGTCACGCGGCAGCAGAAGTTCCTGTCGTCGTTGCTGCGCAAGGCGTTGTCGTCGGAGATCCTGCTGAACCCGGGCAAGCTCAACGCCTTCCTCAACGCGTTCGCCGCGTCCACCGTGGGCCAGAACATCGGCGTGAACGACATGCTGACGCTGGCGCAGTCGTTGCAGAGCCTGGAAGCCGGCCGGGTCACGTTCGTCACCGTGCCGCACCGGACGTCCGAGGGCGCCACGAAGTCCAACGACGACAACCTGGAGCTGTTGCGGGAAGAGGAGACCAAGGCGCTGTTCCAGGCCATCATCGACGGCACGCCGCTGCCGGAGGAGACCCCGGACGACACGCCGGCCGACCCGAACCAGGCGGCCCAGGGCGCGACGCAGACCTCCACCCCGCCGGCCGGCCCCAAGCAGGGCAAGGTCATCGACCACAAGGGACTGAAGGTCCAGGTGCGCAACGGCGACCCGGACAACGACGGCGCGTCCCGCCGGACCACCCTCGCGCTGCGGGAACTCGGCTACGACGTCGTCATCGCCGGTGACGCGCCGCGCGCCGAGAAGACCGTGATCCTGTACGGGATCGGCGCGGAGGACGCGGCGACGACGCTGCTGTCCTCGGTGCCCGGCGCGACGTTGCAGTTCCAGGCGAACATGGGCGGCTCGGTGCAGCTGCTGATCGGGCCCGGCTGGGACGAGGAGGTCCGGGCGCCGCAGGCGGCGGGCACCGATCCGGGCAAGACGGCGCCGCCCGAGGACCTGGACGTGGTCAACGCGGGGAAGGACCCCTGCGCCTGACAGGACTGGACGTCTCGGGTTCACCCCGGGTTCACCGGGGCGGGTCGCTACCGCGATGACCTCGTCGTAGGCTGACGCCCATGCGTGAGGCCTACCACGACCAGCTCGGACAACTCGCCGACCAGCTCGCCGACATGTGCGGCATGGCAGGCGACGCGATGGAGCGCGCGACCGCTTCCCTGCTCGGGGCGGACCTAGCCCTCGCCGAGCAGGTGATCGGTGACGACGCCAAGATCGACGACGTGCGCGCCGACATCGAGGAGCAGGCGTACGCGCTGCTGGCGCTGCAGGCGCCGGTCGCGACCGACCTGCGCATCGTGCTCGCGGTGATCCACGCGGCCGAGAGCGTGGAGCGGATGGGCGACCTCGCGCTGCACGTGGCCAAGGCCGCGCGGCGCAGGCACCCGAACCCGGTGCTGCCGGACACGGTGCGGCCGTACTTCGCCGAGATGGGCCGCATCGCGGTCGAGCTGGCGCGTGAGGCGACCGACATCATCCGCACGCAGGACGTGCAGCGGGCGCGGTCGCTGGAGGACGCCGACGACGCGATGGACGACCTGCACCGCCACCTGTTCACGGTGATCATGGACAAGGACTGGGCGCACGGCGTGCCGTCCGCGGTCGACACGACGCTGCTCGGCCGGTTCTACGAGCGCTTCGCCGACCACGCGGTGTCGGTGGCCAAGCGGACCGTCTTCGTGGTCACCGGCCGGATGCCCGGCTACCACGGCGACACCGGCGACGGTTCCTGAGCCTCAGGCGAGCAGGGCGTTCAGCTCCTGCCCGAGCTGGCCCGCGATGCGCGCGTTGTCGGCGGGGGCGTGGGTGAGCCACTTCTGGCCGTCCTGCCCCTGCCGCGTCTGCGACATGTAGCGGCCCTGGTCGTTGTCGAACCACGCGATCTGCGGCGCGCGCTGCTCCCGGCCGTGCCTGCCGCGCACCGTGACGCCGAACTGGCCGGCGCGCAGCCGGGGGCGTTCGAACACCGCTTCCAGCGCCCGGACCTGCGTGCCCGCGGTCGAGCGCGGCGCCATGGTCTGGGTGAAGGTGGCGTTGCCGAAGTCGTCGTCGCGGCGCGGCGGTGGCGGCGCGGACGTCGGCATGGGCACGGTGATCGACTGGCCGGGGCCCGGTCGGGACGGCGGGACGAGGTCCACGATCGTGCGCAGCAACGCGGGCGCCCGCATCAGGTCGACCTTGAGCTGCCGGTCGTCCATGACCGCGAGCGCCGCGTTCTCACCGGCCGCGCCGCCGCGCGCCAGCAGCTGGCGCTCGACGTTGCGCGCGTCGAGCGACGCGACCGCGTTGAGGCTGTAGTCGAAGCGGACCAGCAGGGTGAGCGCTTCCTCCACCTCGGGCGCGACCCGGCCGCGCCGGGCCAGGCCGCGCGACTCCAGGTCGCGGTAGACGGCGTTGCGGATGCCGCGCCGCTCGTCGACCGTCTGCCCGAGGTAGGGGAATTCGAACGGGTAGGGACGGCTGCCGAGCCTCAGGTCCTCCCAGAGCATGTCGGCCGCCGCGTGGGACAGGGCGAACGAGAACACGCTCACCCGCCGATGACCGGCGGAGCGACCATCGTGCCGTCGCCGAAGACGTCCTCGGTCTCCACCAGGTAGGACGCGGCCTTGTGCTCCTTGTCCTCGTCGCCCTGGCCGCGCGCGCCACCGGCGCCCGCGCCCATGCCGGCGCCCATGCCGCCGGCGCCACCGCGGCCCGCCGCGCCCGCGCCGCCGAGACCGCCGCTGCCGCCGGGACCGAAGCCGCCGGCGCCGGCCCGGCCCGCCTCGCCGAGCGTGCCCGCGCTGCCGCCGGGGCCGAAGCCGCCCAGGCCGCCGCGACCGGCCGCGGCCATGCCGCCGGGGCCACCGCCGAGCCCGCGGCCGCCGCCGCCTCCGGGAGGACCGCCGGGGCCGCGGTTGCCGCCGCCACCGCCGGGACCGTTCGGGTTGGGACGTCCGCCGGGCGGCATCGGGGGCCGGTTGGGCCCTGTGCCGGGCGGGTAGATGCCGGGCGGGTACGGACCGGGGCCGGGGATGTTGGTGTTTCCACCACCACCACCGCCACCACCGCCACCGCCGCCGGGCCCGGGCAGCGTCGAGATGCCGCCGGGGCCGTTCCAGCCGGACTGGTTGGTGTTGCCGCCGCCGGTTCCGCCGCCGCCGGGCAGGCTGAAGTCACCCGTTCCGGTGCCCGTGCCCGTCCCCGTCCCGCTGGGCATGGTCGGCCGGCCGCCGATCTGGCCCGTGCCGGGTTGGCTCGGGTCGCCGCCGCCGGAGCCCGACATCGGCGGTGGCGCCGAGAAGGCGGGCATGGTCGAGCCCGACTCCTGGAAGCTCGTGGACATGGTCGTCATGACCTCGGCCGCACGTTCGTGGGCCTGCTGCTTCTCCTCGAACTTCTGCTCGATCTGGTCGATCGTCTCGGCCCACTTGAACGGGTTGGGCTCGGAGAAGAACATCTTGTAGGCGTCGGCGGTGCTGAACTCGACCGGCTCGGGCATCGCGTTCTTCGCCGTCTCGGCCGCCTGGCTCTGGGAGTACAGCTTGTTGCCGGTGAGCTGCGCGCCCTGGGCGGCGTTGCCGGACCAGGTGGCGACGTTGGTGAAGTAGCCCTGCGCCGACTCCGCCGCCGCGCCCTGCCAGGCGCCCTTGCTGGCGGCCGTGGCGCTGCTCAGGTTGGTCTGCAGCTCGGCGAGGGTGTTGCCGAGCTTGGTCCAGGCCTCGCCCTGCTCGTTGGCCGTGCTCGGGGACATGTTCGTGGTGACCATGTCCTTGAGCGCCTTGTGGTCGTAGCCCAAGTAGTGGGAGCCGGGCGGCGACAGCGGCGGCCGGTAGTTCTCCACCACCTGCTCGAGCTGCTGCTCCTGCGTGGACTGGTACTGCGCCGACTGCTGCTTGTAGCGCAGGTAGTCGTCGAGCGTCGTGATGGCGCCGAAGATCCCCGGGTTGGCGGCGCGTTCGCGCTCGTACTCGGCGCGCAGTTCAGCCTCGGTCTGCCCGGCGTAGGTGACCTGGGTTGCCTGGTTGCCGCTCTGCGGCGGCAGCGAGTTGGACGGCGGCTGCGAGTTCGGCGGCGTCACGACGTTCTCCCCCATCTGGGTTACTTCGGCAGCTTCGGTTCGATGGCGGTGGCGACCTTGGTGGCAGCCTCGCAAGCCTCGTCCAGCGAGGCATTGGCGGATGAAGCGACGTCAACCCTTGACGTGGCGGTCACTTCGATGGCGACCAGGCACGAGGAACTGGTAGTCGGGGTCTTGACAAGCTTGGCCTTACGGGAACCGATCGGGATGTCGGTCTTCTCGCCGCCGACCGCGTCCGCGATGGCAAGCTCGGGGTGCTTCGTCAGCCCGATGGACACGGTCGAGGAGTACTCGGCGATGCACTCGCGATCGTCTCGAGGCTCGATCTCCGTGAGGTTGAGCCCAGCAGCCACCGAATTCAGTGCAGCACAGGGGTCGAATTCGGCCAGGGCGTCGCCTCCGGTGGACGCCTTTGTGCTGGTCGTGGTCTTCGATGTGCGTTCGGTCGTCGTGGCCACGCTGGTTGTGGTTCCCGGAGTGGCGGTCCCACCGGTCGTGCAGCCCGTGGCGACCGCGCCCAATACCGCCAACGACAATACGACGCGAGCCGACAATCCCTTGATCAACTGTCTCCACCCTCAGTAGCGCTTGTAGGTGCTCGCGTTCGAGTCGTCCACCTCGCGGTAGTTCTCGATCGCTTTCTGCAATGCTGCCCGCGCCTCTTCCAACGCGGACTTCAACTGCTCGACCGCCGGCAGGATGCCGGTAGTACCAGCTCCACCTTCGACGCTCTCCTGGTTATAGCGCGCCATGGCCGTGCCGTCAGGACTGGTCCCGAGTTTGGTCTCCTGGCGGAGTCGCACAAGGTAGGTGTCCATCTTCCGCAGGTCCTGTTGGGCGTTGTCGATGGCCTTCAAGTAGGCCTCGGCGCCTTCCTGGCTGATGGCGAACGAGCCCGACTCGGCGGCCTGCTTCAGCCCCACCATGTTGGCCGTCATAGCCTGCATGGACTGTGCGCTCAACGCACCTTCCGCCGCCACGGTTACCCCCTGCGAGTCTGCCGATCCCAACGGTCACGGTACCCCCGAACGGGCGACCGTGTCTCGATTTTGACGGCTGGGGCGGGCCCGTGGTTCCCCTGTCATTTGAACGCGCGGAAGCCCTCCCACCGCTGGTGGGAGGGCTTCCGGGAGCCAAGGCGGTGATCAGCCGAAACGGCCGGAGATGTAGTCCTCCGTGGCCTTCTGGCCCGGGTTGGAGAAGATCTTCTCCGTGTCGTCCACCTCGATCAGCCGACCCGGCTGACCGACACCCAGCAGGTTGAAGAACGCGGTCTGGTCGCTGACCCGCGCCGCCTGCTGCATGTTGTGGGTCACGATGACGATCGTGTACTCCTTCTTCAGCTCCGTGATCAGGTCCTCGATCGCGAGAGTGGAGATGGGGTCCAGCGCCGAGCACGGCTCGTCCATCAGCAGCACGTCCGGCTGCACGGCGATCGCCCGCGCGATGCACAGCCGCTGCTGCTGACCGCCGGACAGGCCGCCGCCGGGGCGGTCGAGGCGGTCCTTGACCTCGTTCCACAGGTTCGCCCCGCGCAACGACCGCTCGGCCACCTCGTCGAGCTTCTTCTTGTTCCGCTCGCCCGCGAGCTTCAGGCCCGCCACCACGTTGTCCCGGATGGACATCGTCGGGAACGGGTTGGGGCGCTGGAACACCATGCCGATGGTCCGGCGCACCTGCACCGGGTCGACGGAGGACGCGTAGATGTCCTCGCCGTCCAGCAGCACGGTGCCCTCCACCCGCGCCCCGGGCGCCACCTCGTGCATGCGGTTCAACGACCGCAGCACGGTGGACTTCCCGCAACCGGACGGGCCGATGAACGCCGTCACGTTCTTCGGCGGCACGGCGAGCGAGACACCGTCCACGGCGTGGAACTTGCCGTAGTACAGGTTGAGGTCTTTCACGTCGATGCGCTTGGCCATGACCGCCCGCTCACTTCGTCTTCGGAGCCAGCCACCGCGAGATCACGGTCGCCAGCAGGTTGAACAGCGTGATGATGATGACCAGGGTGATCGCCGCACCCCAGATCCGCTCGAAACCGGCCTGCGTCGGGTTGTTCCGCTCCGACGTCATGAGCAGCGGCAGCGACGCCATCGGCCCTTCGAACAGGTTGTAGTTGATGTACGGCGCGTACGCGGCCAGCACGAGCACCGGCGCGGTCTCGCCCATGACGCGGGCCAGCGCCAGCATGATGCCGGTGATGATGCCGGACAGCGCCGTCGGGATGACGACCTTCACGATCGTCTTCCACTTGGGGATGCCGAGCGCGTAGGACGCCTCGCGCAGCTCGTCCGGCACGATCTTCAGCATCTCCTCGGTGGTCCGCACGATCACCGGCACCATCAGCAGCACCAGGGCGAGGGACACCGCGAACCCGCTGCGGCCGAAGCCGAAGTAGGTGATCCACAGCGTGTAGACGAACAGCGCGGCCACGATGGACGGCACACCGGTGAGGATGTCGACCATGAACGTGGTGGCCCGGGACAGCTTGGACCGGCCGCCGTACTCCACCAGGTACACGCCGACGAACAGGCCGATCGGCACGGACAGCGCACCGCACACCAGGCCCTGCACCAACGTGCCGTAGATCGCGTGGTAGACACCGCCGCCCTGCTGGCGGCCCAGCAGGCCGGACAGCGACTTCTGCCACCAGTCGCCGTCGAGCACGACCGGGAAACCGCGCTGGATCACCACCCACAGCACCCAGATCAGCGGCACGATCGCGACGAGGAACGCCCCGTACACCAGGACGGTGGCGACGCCGTTCTTGAGCTTGCGCGCGCCGCTGACGCTCTGGAACGTCGGCGGCGTGGCGAGGCGGTTCAGGTCCGCCGTGTCGGTCGTCATTCGTACTCCTTGTGACCGGCGACGATGGACCGGGCGAGGGCGTTGACGCCGAAGGTGAGGACGAACAGCACCAGGCCGGCGGCGATGTAGGCGCCGGCCGTGCGCGGGTCGTTGAACTCGGGCGCGGCCAGCGCGATCTTGGACGCGAACGTCGCGCCGCCGTCGAACAGGCTCCACGCGAACGCGGCGCCCGTGCCGCTGAGGATGATCGTCAGCGCGATCGTCTCGCCGAGGGCGCGGCCGAGGCCGAGCATCGAGGCGCTGACGTAACCCGCCTTGCCGAACGGCAGCACGGTGGTGCGCACGACCTCCCACTTGGTGGCGCCGAGCGCGATGGCGCCCTCCACGTGGGTGACCGGCGTGCGGTCGAACACCTCGCGGCTGACCGCGGTGATGATCGGCAGGATCATCACGGCCAGCACGATGCCGGCGGTGAAGATGGTGCCGCCGAGCTCGATGCTGACGTTGCCCTCGGCGAACAGCGGGATCCAGCCGAGGTTGGCGGTCAGCCACTCGCCGATCGGGGTGAGCACCGGGCCGAGCACGAGCAGGCCCCACAGGCCGAAGATGATCGACGGCACGGCGGCCAGCAGGTCGATGACGTAGGCGAACGGCCGGGCGAGCCGGCGCGGCGCGTACTGGGTGAGGAACAGGGCGATGCCCAGCGCGATCGGCATCGCGATGACCAGCGCGAACGCGGACGACACCACGGTGACCAGGAGCAGGTCGAGGATGCCGTAGCGCATGTCGTCGACGTCGCCGGTGGACCACTCGCGGCTGGTCAGGAAGTTGACCTTGTCCAGGGCGAGCGAGGGGATGGCCTGGAGCAGCAGGAAGACGCCGATCGCCGCGATCAGGACCACGATGAAGATGCCCGACCCCGTGGCCAGGCCTGCGAAGATCCGGTCACCCGGCCGGACGTGGGTCTTCTGGTCGGCTTCCGTGGTCGGGGGAATCGGAGCCTCCGAGTCGGGTCGGGCAGCCGGAACGCCCGCACGGGCACCGGTCGAACCGGTGCCCGCGGGGCGTGGGGCCACTGTGCGGTCGTTCATCGCAATGGCGTTCCCGGGAAGTGTGCCGGCCTGGTCAGGCGATGGCCTTGATGGCGGTCAGCAGCTTGTCCTGGAAGGCCTTCGGCAGCGGAGCGTAGCCCGCGTCCGCCAGACCGTCCTGGCCAGTCGTGGCCGCGACCGTGAGGAACGCCTTGACCGCCTTCGCGGTGTCGGCGTCGTAACCCTTGGAGCAGACGATCTCGTAGGTGGCCAGCAGCAGCGGGTAGGCGCCCGCGGCGGTGGAGCCGTAGATCGAGTCCAGGTCGAGGACCAGGTCGTTGCCGGCGCCCTTGATGGTGGCGCCGTCGATGGCCTTGCCGACCGTCTCGTTGGTCAGCTCGACCGGGCCGGAGCCGGTGTCGATCTTGGCCAGGGACAGCTTGTTGTCCTGCGCGAACGACAGCTCGACGTAGGTGATGGCGCCGTCGACGGAGCCCGCGGCCTGCGCGACGCCGGCGGACTTCTCCTTGGCCTCGCCGACACCGCCCTTGAACTGCTTGCCGTCACCCTGGGTCCACGCGCCCTTGGAGGCGGCGGTCAGGTACTTCTGGAAGTTGTCCGTCGTGCCGGACTCGTCCGAGCGGTAGACGACCTTGATGTCCTTGTCGGGCAGCGACGCGCCGCTGTTCAGCGCCGCGATGGCCGGGTCGTTCCACTTCTTGATGCCGCCGTTGAAGATCTTGGCGGTCACCTCGCCGTTGAGGACCAGGTCGTTGACGCCCTCGAGCTTGTAGCCCAGCGCGACCGGGCCGAAGACCAGCGGCAGGTTCCACGCCGGGTTGCCCTCGCAGCGCTCGGCCGCCGCGGCGACCTCGCCCTTGCTCTCCGACAGCGGCGAGTCGGAGCCGCCGAAGTCGACCTGGCCCGCGTTGAACTGCTTGACGCCCGCACCGGAGCCGGAGGCGTTGTAGGCGAGGTCGGAGCCCGGGCACTTCGCCTGGTAGGCCTGGATGAACGTGGCGATCGCGTTCTGCTGCGCGGAAGAGCCCTCGGCGCTCAGCTTCGACTTGCCACCGCACTCGACGGGGACCGACGAATCGCCGGCCGCCGACGTCGAACCCGTGCCGGGGGCGTTGTTGTCGCTGCCACACGCGGTGAGCAGAAGCGCACCGGCCGCGATCAGGCCGAGTACGGCGCCGTGTCGCTTGGTCTTCACCTGGGAGTCCTCCAGCTACGGAAGCGGGTTTCGCGGCGAAGCCCCGCCGCTCGACACGGACGGTAGGTAGCGAGGGTGGACAGGCACCCAGGAGAAGGTGAACGACGGGTGAACACCACACGGGAAGTGACCGAGTACACCGCCTTTTGGGTGTCCCGTGACCTGCACGTTTGCATGGCGTGATGGGTTTGTCACTACCGGGCGTATTGGACGTCCGAGTCCCAGCGCGTGAAGCCCAACCGGTCGTACACGGCCAACGCCGCAGCGTTGTCGGACTCGACGTACAGCATCACGTCGGTGAGCCCGGCCGCGCGCAGGTGCGCCAGGCCCGCGAGGGTGATCGCCTTGCCGAGGCCGCCGCCCTGCGCGTCCGGGTCGACCCCGACCACGTACACCTCGCCGAGCTCGGCGGTGTGCGCCTTGGTCCAGTGGAAGCCGAGCAGCCGCCCGTCGTCGTCGACCGCGAGCAGGAAGCCGGCCGGGTCGAACCACGGCTGCTCTTCCTTCTCCCGCACGTCCTCGATGCTCATCGCGCCCTGCTCGGGGTGCCACGCGAACGCGCGGTGGTTGACGTAGACCACCGCGGCCTCGTCCCGGCCCGGCACGAACGAGCGCAGCGCCACGCCGGGAGGCAGCACGGGTTCGGGCAGGTCGGCGTCCAGCGGGCGGCGCAGGCGCAGCAGCTCGCGGACCTTGCGGTAGCCGAGCTTCGCGGCGAGCGCCGCGGCGCCGGGGTGCCCGCCGTGCGACCAGATCCGCAGGGGCTTGGCGCGGTCGGCCACGGCTTCGACCAGCGCGGCGCCGTGCCCGCGACGGCGGTGGTCGGGGTGCACGGCGAGTTCCGCGACCTCGTTGCCGTCGGAGTCGCCGAAGACGTCCAGGTGCAGGTAGCCGACGAGGGTCGCGCCGTCACGGGCGAGCAGGTGACGGCTGCCGCGCGCGTCGGGGCGCAGGCGCAGGACGACCGCCTCGCCGACCGGGGCCACGCCGTCGGCGGCTTCGGCCGCCCCGAGCAGACCGCTGACCTCGTCGGCCTGCTCGGGGGACAACACCTCGAACCAGGTCAATTCCACACCGAAAACCTACCCGGAGCTCGCCCCGCGAGGTCGCGTCGGTCGTTCGCGACTCGTTTTCCGGCGATCACGCTTTTCGATCGTCGGGAAATCAGGCGCGAGCGGCCGACTTCCAGGCGACCTCGCCGCCGTCTGCGGAGCAGCGGCAATCAAACACCGTAGATCAGCTCGGCGTCGTCGATCGTCGTCTCGGGCGCGTCGATCGCGTGGTCCACGCGGCGGGCGCTGCCCGGGCGCGGGGGCCGCACGAACTTGTAGCCCACGTTGCGCACGGTGCCGATGAGCGACTCGTGCTCGGGGCCCAGCTTGGCGCGCAGGCGCCGGACGTGCACGTCCACCGTCCGCGTGCCGCCGAAGAAGTCGTAGCCCCAGACCTCCTGCAGCAGCTGCGCGCGGGTGAACACGCGGCCCGCGTGCTGCGCCAGGTACTTGAGGAGCTCGAACTCCTTGTAGGTCAGGTCGAGCGGGCGGCCGCGCAGGCGGGCCGTGTAGGTCGCCTCGTCGATGACGAGCTCGCCGAGCTGGATCGAGCCGTCGCCGCCGGGCTGCGTGGTGCCGCGCCGGGAGCGCACCAGGCGCAGGCGGGCGTCCACCTCGGCCGGGCCGGAGGTCGGGAGCAGGATCTCGTCCACGCTCCAGTCGGAGTTGACCGCGACCAGGCCGCCCTCGGTGACGACCGCCACCACGGGCACGTCCACGCCGCTGGAGTCGAGCAGCCGGCACAGGCTGCGCGCCGCGACCAGGTCGGTCCGGGCGTCGACCAGCACGATGTCGTGCGGACCGGCTTCCAGCAGCGCCGAGACCTCCGGGCGCAGCGGCCGCACCTCGTGCGGGAGGAGCGACAGCGCGGGGAGAACCGCCTCGGGGTCGGAGTCGGTGGTCAGCAGCAGCACATCGATACTCATCGCGGCGCCCTCTCGTTCGGCCGGTGCTTGGTCACCGACCAGGCACAGGCGAAGTACGGTGACCGGGCCCCGTTGCCTGCGGATGACGGAGACGATACCGGTGCACACCACGAAAGACCCAGGTCAGCAGGACAGAGTCACAGTTGTTTCCACAAGCGTCACGCCTGTTACATCCATGTCACATGACGCCGTCCTCCTGCGCGGTGTGCATGTGAGATCGACACCGACCGTGACGGATCTCGCATTCGTGGTGGGTCACGGCTTCACGAACCACGTCCGCAAGCCGTTCGTGTCACGCGTGTTGCACCGGTTCGCGAGACACGGCGGGGTCGTCGCGCTGGACTTCCGGGGCCACGGCCGCTCCGCCGGGCGGTCCACCGTCGGCGGTGACGAAATCCACGACCTCGCGGCCGGGGTGTCGCTCGCCCGCGAGCTCGGCTACCGGCGGGTGGCGACCGTCGGCTTCTCCATGGGCGCGTCCGTCGCCCTGCGCCACGCGGGCCTGCACGACGAGCGGCCGGACGCCGTGGCGGCGGTCAGCGCGCCCTCGCGCTGGTGGGTGCGCGACACGGTGGCGATGCGCCGCGTGCACTGGCTGCTCGAACAGCCGCACGGCAGGCTCGCCGCCCGCGCGCTGGGCGTGCGCCTCGGCCCGCCGTGGCGGACCGCGCCGGAGAGCCCGCTGGAGGTGGTGCACCGCATCACCCCGACCCCACTGCTGATCGTGCACGGTGAGCAGGACCACTACTTCGGCCCGGCTCATGCCGTCGCGCTGCACCGGGCCGCGGGCGGCGACGCCGAGCTGTGGCTGGAGCCGGGCGTGCGGCACGCCGAGTCGTCGATGACGCCCGCTCTGGTAGACCGGATCGCGACCTGGTTGGCCGAACGCACCTCGCAGCACCACCCGGACCGGACAAAGGGCAGGCGATGACCGCGACCGACACGAACCGCCGCCGTTCCACGCGCGGGCGCAAGCTGATCATCGCCGCGCTCGTCGTGGGCGCGCTGCTGGTCGCCGCCGACTTCGCGCTGGCCGCGGTCGGCGAGTACCAGGTGGCGCAGAAGATGCGGGAGAAGTTCGGGCTCAGCGAGGACCCGTCGGTCCGGATCAACGGCTTCCCGTTCATCACGCAGGCGATCGGCGGCGACTACCGCGACATCGAGATCAGCGCCACCGGCGTGCCGGTGCGCGACCAGCTGCGCGACCTGGAGATCCGGGCGAACCTCAAGCACACCCGGATCGGCCTGTCGGACCTGCTGGCCGGCAACACCCGCGACGCGCGGATCGACCAGGTCAAGGGCAGCGTCAAGATCAAGGTCAACGACCTGAGCCGGCTGGTCAACCAGATCACGCCGTTCACCGACCTGGCGATCGACCCGGACAAGCGCACCAAGGTCACGGACGGGCAGGCGCCGGACCCGACGGTCGCGGCGGTGCGGCTGTCGGGCAAGACCAACGTCGCCGGCCGCGACCTCCGCATCACCGCGTACGGGACGGTGTCGCTGGTCAACGGCCAGGTGATGATCGCGGTGAACGACGTCGAGCTGGACGACATGGCGCTGGACGGGCTGGACGCGGTGCTCGGCGTGGTGCGCGAGGCGTTGAGCGTGACCATCGACCCCGGCGCGCTGCCCTTCACGGTGACACCGACCGCGGTCAAGGTGGAGAGTGGGGCCTTCACCGTGGAAGGCGCGATCAACGACATCCTCCTGGACCAGGGCGGCGGCTGATGACCGGTGTGTGGGCGTTGTTCGGCGCGGTCGCGGTCGTCGCCGCGGTCGCCGTGGCGCTGCGCGCCCGGGACGGCCGCGTGCGCGTGGCGAAACCGCACCAGGGCCTGCCCGCGCCCGTGCGCGACCTGATCGACCCGGGCGTCCCGGTGACGTTGGTGCAGCTCTCCACGACGTTCTGCGCGAACTGCCGGCAGGCCCGCACCGTGCTCGAGGACCTCGCCGGCCGCACCGCGGGGCTGCGGCACGTCGAGCTCGACGTGACCGACCTGCCGGAGGTCGCCGCCGACCTCGGGGTGCTGCGCGCGCCGACCACGGTGGCGCTGGACGCCTCGGGCGCGGAACTGCTCCGGGTCGGTGGCGTCCCGAAGGCGGACCGCCTCATTGCGGCTTTGCGCCCACACCTTCCTGGCCCGATCGGGTGAACCTCGGTATTCCCACGCCTTGGACGCCACTCCCGACAGCAGGGACGAGCGGCTAGTCTCGAACCCATGACCACGCTGCTGACCAAGCGACTCGCGGTGGACCTGTGCCGCGTGCGCAGCAGCCTGTGTCGCGCGGCGCGCTGACCGGGCGGTTCCCGGCGGCCCGCACACCCTTGACGGTGGTGCGCGCCTGCCCCTAACACCGCCTGAGACGGACTACCAGTCTTGTCCACCGTCAGGAGGTCGCCATGCCTTTAGATGCCACCGCCACCAAGGACGCGCCGGTCGACCCGCGCGGCCCGCGGTTCAGCGCCTGGATCACCACCGCCATCCTGGCGGTCGTCCTGCTGACCGGCTCGTGGCGGCTGCTCGCCGCCCAGACCGTGCTCTTCGCGATGTGCGCGTTCATCTCGCTGAAGCTCAACCCGTGGGGCCACGTCTACCGGTTCGCCGTGCAGCCGAGGATCAAGCCGACGGCCGAGCGCGAGGAGGCCGCCCCGCTGCGGTTCGCGCAGGGCGTCGGGTTCGTCTTCGCGCTCATCGGCACGATCGGCTACACCACCGGTTTCACCGCGCTCGGAGTCGTCGCCACCTCCGCCGCACTGGTCGCCGCGCTGCTCAACGCCGCGGTCGGCCTGTGCCTGGGTTGTGAGCTGTTCCTGCTCCTGCGCCGCTACGCACCCGCGCTCGCCCGACCCCAGTGACACCAAGTCGCAGTCAGAACGAAGAAATTGGAGCAGCTCGATGAGCCGTGAAGACGTCCTGGTCTCGGCCGCTTGGTCCGAGGAGAACCTCAGCGCGCCCGGCGTGGTGTTCGTGGAGGTGGACGAGGACACCACCGCCTACGACGGCGGCCACATCCCGGGCGCGGTGAAGATCGACTGGAGGAACGAGCTCCAGGACCCGGTGCGGCGCGACTTCGTCGACCGCGCGGGCTTCGAGAAGCTGCTGTCCGCCAAGGGCATCTCCAACGACGACACGGTCATCCTGTACGGCGGCAACAACAACTGGTTCGCCGCCTACGCCTACTGGTACTTCAAGCTCTACGGCCACGACGCCGTGAAGCTGCTCGACGGCGGCCGCAAGAAGTGGGAGCTCGACGGCCGCCCGCTGGACAAGGAGCAGGTCGAGCGCCCGGCGACGAGCTACACCGCCCAGGAGCAGAACCTGGCGATCCGCGCGTTCCGCGACGAGGTCGTCGACGCGATCGGCAACAAGAACCTGGTCGACGTGCGCTCGCCCGACGAGTTCTCCGGCAAGCTGCTCGCGCCCGCCCACCTGCCGCAGGAGCAGGCGCAGCGCGCCGGCCACATCCCGAGCGCGATCAACGTGCCGTGGAGCAAGGCGGCCAACGAGGACGGCACGTTCCGGTCGAACGAGGAGCTGGCCGAGATCTACGGCGAGGCCGGTTTCGACGGCTCCCGCAAGACGATCGCCTACTGCCGCATCGGCGAGCGCTCGTCGCACACGTGGTTCGCGCTGCACGAGCTGCTCGGCCACGAGGACGTGAAGAACTACGACGGTTCCTGGACCGAGTACGGCTCGCTCGTCGGCGTGCCGGTCGAGCTCGGCAGCGGCAAGGAGGCCTGATCATGAGTCTGGACGGTTGCGGCGCGCCCGAGCAGGGCGTCGACATCCAGGTCGGCGCGAACGAGGTCGTGCTGTCCGGCAAGGTCCGGTCCGAGGGCGCACCGGTCGGCGGCGCGTTCGTGCGCCTGCTGGACGCCTCGGGCGAGTTCACCGCCGAGGTCGTGTCCTCGGCCGACGGCGACTTCCGGTTCTTCGCCGCGCCGGGCACGTGGACGATCCGCGCCCTGCACCGGTCGGGCAACGGGCAGGCGTCGGTCAGCGCGGAGGGGCCGGGCGTGCACCCGGTCGAGGTCGCGGTGGCCTGACACCACACCCCCGAGACCCGGGGAGCGCACGGGCTGCCCCCGGCGCTACCCCTCGCCGACCCCGGTGGCGTTCGCCACCGGGGTCGGCGGCTTCCGGGCCCGGGTGCCTAAACTGGGCGGGTGGAACACTTCTTCACAGGACTGCTGGTCCTCGTGTCCCTGCTGGTCGTGTGGTTCGCCGGGTACGTGGTGTACCGCCTGTTCTCCGACCAGCGGTGAGCGACAACGGGCCCGTTCCGGGCAGTGGTGACGCGGCCGTGCAGGCCGCCGCTTCGCGCGCCTCGGTGACCGGGGCGCGCAACCTGCCGCAGTTCGACGACCTGCCGATCCCGGCGGACACGGCGAACCTGCGCTCCGGACCCTCGCTGCACGACGCCTGCCTCGCGCTGCTGCCGCTGGTCGGCGTGTGGCGCGGCGAGGGCGAGGTCGTGTACCCGACGATCGACGGCCCGTTCCGGTACGGGCAGCAGATCACGTTCGCGCACGACGGTCGGCCGTTCCTGTACTACGAGGCGCGGGCCTGGCTGCTGGACGAGGACGGCGGCGTGATCCGCCAGGCGGCGCGGGAGACGGGCTTCTGGCGCCCGCAGCCGGACGACACGATCGAGGTGCTGATCACGCACAACACCGGGATCGTGGAGCTGTACTACGGCAAGCCGCGCAACCAGACGTCGTGGGAGATGACCACGGACGCGGTGGTGCGCACGGCGACCGCCAAGGAGGTCGTCGGCGCGCAGCGGCTGTACGGCATCGTCAACAACGGCGACCTGGCGTACGTCGAGGAGCGGGCCATGGTCGGCCAGCCGCTCCAGCCGCACACCTCGGCACACCTGCAGCGCGTCGTCGGCTGAGTTCGATTGCCGCCGAAGCCGGCCACCACGCGAGCGATCGACTTCCGGGCGACCGAGCCGCCGTCTGCGGGCAGCGGCAGTTCAATGCTGATTGTTCAACAATCCTCATCTAACCTGTACCCATGCAGCTGCGGCGTTGCGGCACGGACGGCGTGCTCGTCGAGGTGGACTCGCTCGGCGAGGTGGAGGCCGTGCGCGCCGCCGTCGCCGCGGCCGACCTGCCCGACCTGGTCGAACTCGTCCCGGCCGCCCGCACCGTCCTGATCGTCACCAGGCCGGGTGGCGCGGCGGCGGTGCGGAAGCTCCTGACCGCGGCGGACCTCGTCCACCACTCCGAGGTCGACGGCGACGAGGTCGTCATCGAGGTCCGCTACGACGGCCCGGACCTGGACCTGGTCGCCGAGACGGCGGGCCTGACCGCGGCCGAGGTGGTCGAGCTGCACACCGGCGCGGAGTACCGGGTCGCCTTCTGCGGTTTCGCGCCCGGCTTCGCCTACCTGACCGGCCTGCCCGAGCCGCTGCGCCAACCGCGCCTGGACTCGCCGCGCACGAAGGTCCCGGCGGGCTCGGTGGGCGTGGCGGGCGAGTTCACCGCCGCCTACCCCCGCGCCACCCCCGGCGGCTGGCGGCTGATCGGCCGCACGGACGCGCCCCTGTTCGACCCGCGCCGCCCCACCCCCGCCCTGCTCACCCCCGGCGACCGCGTCCGCTTCGAGGCCGTCCGATGACCACCCACCCCGTGAGTCCTACGTCCAGCGCACGGGTGCCCCACGTCCAGGACCCCCGAAGCCAACGCACCCTCACCGTCCTTCGCACGGGCCCGCAGACCCTGGTCCAGGACCTGGGCCGGCCCGGCCACGCGCACCTGGGCGTCCCGCCTTCCGGGGCCCTCGACCTCCCCTCGCTCACGCTCGCCAACCGCCTGGTCGGCAACCCCGAGGGCGCCGCCGGCCTCGAAGTGCTCCTCGGCGGCCTCGCCCTGCGCGCCAACGCCTCCTGCACCGTCGCCGTGACCGGCCCGTCGACCCCGGCCCTGGTCGACGGCGTCCCGCGCGACTCGCCGCTGCACCTGGCGCCCGGCGACACCCTCACCCTCGGCACGCCCAGCGGCGGCCTCCGGTCCTACGTCGCGGTGTCCGGCGGCATCGCGGTCCCGGCCGAGCTGGGCAGCCGGTCCACCGACCTGCTCTCCGGCCTCGGCCCGGCCCCGCTGCGCCCCGGCGACGAACTGCCCCTCGGCGACCCGACCGGCGTGCCGGTGGGCGTGGACGTGCTGGTGCCGACGCGCACCCCGGACGAGCTGGTCGTGCCCGTCCTGCTCGGCCCACGCGACGACTGGTTCGACGACCCGGCGCGCCGACTGCGGGACGGCCGCTGGACGGTGTCCGACCGCAGCAACCGCGTCGGCATCCGCCTCACCGGCACCGCGCTGGACCGGACCGCGTGCCGGGTCGGGCAGGAGCTGCCGAGCGAAGGCCTGGTGACCGGCGCGGTGCAGGTGCCGGCCGACGGTCGGCCCGTGGTGTTCCTCGCCGACCACCCCACGACCGGCGGTTACCCGGTGATCGGCGTGGTCGCCGGGCACGTCCTCCCGCTGCTCGGGCAGGCCGGGCCCGGCACCCGCCTGCGCTTCGCGCCACACGGCTGAACGGACGCAATTGGTCTAGACCCATTGTCAACGACCGCCGCACGACCTACCTTCGGCAGCGTCCCGGAAAAGACCGGCACGACCAGGCCGCCGTGGTTCTCGACTGTCCCCGTACTCGAGAGGCACACCCTGATGCGCCGACCGTTCACCGCACTCCTGGCCTTCCTCCTGGCCACCGCAGCGCTGTCCGCACCGGCCGCCGCCGCGACCGGCTTGACCGCCACGTTCAGCAGGACCGGCGCCACCGGCACGTTCGTGGTCGCCAACCCGACGACCGCCGCCGTCTCCGGCTGGTCGATCAAGTTCGACCTGCCCGCGGGCGTCACCGTCAGCGGCGCGCAGCACGCCACCACCACCCAGACCGGCACGCGGGTGACCCTGACGCCCGCGTTCTACATCGGCACCATCCAGCCGGGCCGCACCACCGACCCGTACAGCCCGACGTTCACCCTCAGCCAGGCCGTCGACCCGACGTCCTGCGCGGTCAACGGCGCGAACTGCGACGGCAGCGGACCCCCGCCACCGCCGCCCGCGCCGACCACGGCCGACTTCAGCCTCACCGGTTCCACCGGCAAGTTCGTGGTCAACAACAACACCGACGCGGTGCTCGCCGACTGGTCGATCACCTTCACCCTGCCCGCCGGCGTGACGGCGAGCGGCGCGCAGCACGCCACGATCAGCCAGACCGGCAACGCCGTCACGCTCAACCCGGTGCACTACAACCGCAGCGTGGGCGCCCGCCGCTCCACCGAGCCGTACAGCCCGACGTTCGCCCTCAGCCGGGCCGCCGAGCCGGTCACCTGCCGGGTGAACAACGCCAACTGCGACGGCACGCCCGACACACCGCCCACCCCGCCCGCCGACCTGCACTCGCCGGTGCGGACCACCAAGACCGTCTCCCTGGCGTGGACCGCCTCGGCACCCGGCTCACTCCCCGTCGCCGGGTACGAGGTGTACAACGGCGCCACCCTGGCCACCGCGGTCACGTCCACGAGCGCCACCGTCACCGGCCTCACCCCGAACACCGCCTACGCCTTCACGGTCAAGGCCAAGGACACCAAGGGCACGCTGTCCACCGCGTCGAACGTGCTGGCCGTGACCACGAACAACCCGGCCGACGACACCCAGCCGCCGACCGCGCCGACCAACCTGCGCAGCACCGCGAAGGACGCCGGCAGCATCACGCTGAGCTGGGACGCGGCCACCGACAACCGGGGCGTGGCCAACTACGACGTCTACCAGGGCGCCGCGCTGAAGGCGACCGTCACCGGCACGACGGCGCGCGTCGACGGCCTGTCGCCGTCCACCGCCTACACCTTCACCGTCCGCGCCCGGGACCTGTACGACAACGTGTCGGGGCCGGGCAACGCCGTCACGGTGTCGACCTCGGACATCGTCGACGGGTACGCGCGGGTCGGGTACTTCGTGCAGTGGGGCATCTACGGCCGGCAGTACTTCGTGAAGAACCTCGACACCAGCGGCACGGCGGCGAAGCTGACGCACCTGAACTACGCGTTCGGCAACATCGACCCGGTCAACCTGACCTGCCTGCACGGCGTCACCAAGGGCACCTCACCCGACCCGCAGGACCCGAACCAGGGCGACGGCGCGGGTGACGCGGAAGCCGACTACAGCAGGCCGTTCAGCGCGGCGCAGTCGGTGGACGGCGTCGGCGACACCGGCTGGGAGCCGTTGCGCGGCAACTACAACCAGCTGCGCAAGCTCAAGGCCAAGCACCCGCACCTGAAGGTGCTGATCTCGCTGGGCGGGTGGACCTACTCGAAGTACTTCTCCGACGTCGCGGCCACGGACGCGGCGCGCAAGAAGTTCGTCAAGTCCTGCCTGGACGTCTACATCAGGGGCAACCTGCCCGTCTACAACGCGGCGGGCGGCCCCGGCACGGCGGCGGGCATCTTCGACGGCATCGACCTCGACTGGGAGTGGCCGGGCGCGGAGGGGCACGCGGGCAACCACATCGGGCCGAACGACAAGCAGAACAACACGCTGCTGATCGACGAGTTCCGCCGGCAGCTCGACGAGCTGAGCCGGGAGACCGGCAGGCGGTACGACCTGACCGCGTTCACCCCGGCCGACCCGGCGAAGATCGACGCCGGGTGGGACCTGCCACAGGTGGCGAAGTCCCTGGACGTCTTCAACGTGCAGGGCTACGACTTCCACGGCGCGGGCAGCGACAACTCGTGGGAGCCCAACCGCACCGGCCACCAGGGCAACCTCTACGCCGACGTGGACGACCCCTACTCGTTCCACTTCAGCGTGGAGAACGCAGTGAACGCCTACACCTCGGTCGGCGTGAACCCGCGCAAGATCACCATCGGGCTGGCGTTCTACGGCCGCGGCTGGCAGGGCGTCCAGGCCGGCGCGAAGAACGGCGAGTGGCAGTCGGCCACCGGCGCCGCGCCGGGTCAGTTCGCCGAGGAGGCGGGCACGCGCGGCTACTCGAACCTGCTGGCGAGCGTGCCCGGCTGCGCGGTGCACCACGACGAGGCCGCCGTGGCGACGTCCTGCTTCACCGGCAACGGCGGGCAGTGGTGGACGTTCGACGACGTGTGGGCGATCCAGAAGAAGACCGCGTGGCTCAAGCAGCGCGGCCTGCTCGGCGCGATGATCTGGGAGATGTCCGGCGACACCGCCAACGGCACCCTGATCAACGCCGTGGACGCCGGCCTGCGGTGAGCGGGTGGCCCCGGGCTCGACCATCCCGGGGCCACCACTCGCGCCTCACCACCACGCCTCACCACCACCCGCGCCGTCTGCGGAGCAGCGGCAATCCAACACAGCGGCCTAGTACTCAGCCTCGTACAGCGCGGCCAGCCGCCCGTGCAGCTCCGCGGCGTCCGGCAGCGTCTTGCCGTCCAGCGTGTGCACGCGGGTGATCTTGCGGACGCTCGACACCAGGAACACGCCGTCCGCCGAGTACAGCTCCTCCACCTCGATCGGCCGCACCTCGACCGCCCAGCCCTCGCGCCCGGCGGCGCGGAACAGCGCGGCCTGCGTGGTGCCCGGCAGGATGCCCAGCTCGGCGGGCGGCGTGGTCAGGGTCCGACCGCGGGCCATGATCAGGGTGGACGTGGGGCCTTCCAGCACCGAGCCGGACGACGTGGTGAACACGACCTCGGCCGCGCCGCGCCGTTCCGCCTCGCGGATCGCCGCCATGTTCACCGCGTACGACAGCGACTTGGCGCCCAGCAGCAGCCACGGCGCGCGCTCCATCAGGCCCGGCTCGATGCCCCGGTCGAGGGTGACCGCGGCGATGCCCTCGGCCCGCTGCGCCATCACCTTCGGCGAGATGTCCATGCCGAGCGCGAAGCCGGTCGGCGTGCCGTCGCCGCCCTCGACCCCCCGCGTGTAGACGAGCTTGAGCGCGATCTCCGCGCCGCCCGCCCAGTTGTCCAGCACGAGGTCGACGGCGCGTTCGAACGCCGCCCGGTCGGGTTCGGGCAGGTCGAGCATGGCCGCCGAGCGGGCCAGCCGGTCCAGGTGCGGGGCGAGCTCCCGTGGCTTGCCGTCGACCACGAGGATGGTCTCGAAGACACCGTCGCCGCGCATCAGGCCGAAGTCGTCGACCCGGATCAGCGGGGCGTCGGGGTCGGCCAGCGTTCCGTCCAGTAGTGCGAGCACGCGCATACCGTGAGACTACTCACGGCCTACCATCGGATTCGTGGACACCGCCAGCGCCCCGAAAGCCCTGCGCAAGACGCTGCACGAACGCGGCATGCGGATGACACCCCAGCGCCAGCTCGTGCTCGACGCCGTGCGCGAGCTGGGGCACGCCACACCCGAGCAGATCTGCCAGCGCGTCCAGGTCACCGCGCCGACGGTCAACATCACCACGGTCTACCGCACGCTCGACCTGCTCGACCGGCTCGGCCTGGTCCGGCACACCCACCTCGGGCACGGCGCGCCGAACTACTCGGTCCACGCGCACGAGCACGTGCACCTGGTGTGCCACCGGTGCGGCCGGGTGGACGAGGTGCCGTGCGAGTTGCTCTCCCCGCTCGGGGGAACACTGCGGGACGAGTACGGGTTCGAACTTGATGCGAGCCACCTCGCGCTGTCCGGCACGTGCCGCGAGTGCCTGAGCGCACCGAAGGAGTCCGAGTGAATTCACCGCTGTTGACCGCCCCCGGTGCCGTCGCCCCGTTCGAGGGAGCTCCCGACCAGGGCGTGCCGTGGCACTTCGGCGACCCGTTCGCCGAGCAGCGCTCGGCGACGCGGTCGGTCGCGGTGTTCGACCGGTCGAACCGGGCCGTGCTCGCGGTGCCGGGTGAGGACCGGCTGACCTGGCTGCACTCGCTGACCAGCCAGCACTTCACCGCGCTCGGCGAGGACGAGGGCACCGAGGCGCTGATCCTGGACGTGCAGGGCCGGGTCGAGCACCACGCCGTGGTGGCGAACGTCGGCGGTGTCGTCTACCTCGACACGGAGGCGTCGCGGGCGGCCGAGCTGCTGGCGTACCTGACCAAGATGGTCTTCTGGTCGAAGGTCGAGCCGCGGGACGCGACGGCCGAGCTGGCCGTGCTGACCGTCGTCGGCCCGGAGGTCGAGGGCCTGTTCGCCAAGCTGGACCTGCCGGTGCCCGCGGGCCCGCACGGCGTGGTCGCCCTGGAGGGCGGCTTCGCCCGCCGGATGACGTGGCCGGGCCAGGACGCGGTCGACCTGGTCGTCCCGCGCGGCGGGATCGCCGACTGGTGGGCCAGGCTCACCGACGCGGGCGCGCGCCCGGCGGGCAGCTGGGCGTTCGAGGCGCTGCGGGTGGAGTCGCTGCACCCCCGGCTCGGCGTGGACACCGACGAGAAGACCATCCCGCACGAGGTGAACTGGATCGGCGAGGCCGTGCACCTCGACAAGGGCTGCTACCGGGGCCAGGAGACCGTCTCGAAGGTGCACAACGTCGGCCGCCCGCCCCGCCGGATGCTGCTGCTTCACCTGGACGGGTCGCGCGAGGTGCAGCCGGAGACCGGCGACCCGGTGCTGGTCGAGGACCGCGTGGTCGGCCGCGTCGGCAGCGTCGCCCTGCACCACGAGCTGGGCACGATCGTGCTCGCGCTGGTCAAGCGGTCGGTCTCGCCGGAGACCGAGCTGCTGGTCGGCGCGGAGGACCGGCGCGTGCAGGCGAACGTCGACCCCGACTCGGTGCCGCCGGACACCCCCGGTCTCGGCCGCGAGGCGGCGCGCAACCTGGGCCGGTGATCGTCCGGACCGGAAAACCGGCGACTTCCCCTGCCTGCGGTTCCCGGCCCGCGGGGTACCGCTGAGGCGCTAGCCCGAACGGGTTCTGTGCCAGGATCACGACATGTCCCGACCCGGATCCCACGGCACGCTGATCACCGTCGCGCCCACCGGGGCCGAGCACGCGAAGGCCGACGTGCCCCAGCTGCCGGTCACGCTGGAGGAACTGGTCGCCGCCGCACGGGCGTGCGAGCAGGTCGGCGCCGCGATGGTGCACGTGCACATCCGGGGCGCGGACACGAGGCCGACGCTGGACCTCGGGCTGCTCAAGGCCACGGTCGCCGCCCTGCGCGAGCAGACGGACCTGGTCGTGCAGCTGTCCACGGGCGGCGCGGTGACCGACCCGGAGGCCGACCGGCTCAAGGTGCTCGACGCCCTGCCCGACTCGGCGTCCTGCACCATGGGCACGGTGAACTTCGGCGACGACGTGTTCCTGAACCGCTGGGAGTTCGTGGTCGCGTTGCACAAGGGAATGCAGGAGCGGGGCATCGTCCCCGAGTACGAAATCTTCGACATCGGCCAGCTGGCGTCGCTGCGACGGCTGCTGGACCAGCACGGGCTGCCCGCGGGCGGCAAGGTGCACGTCGACCTGGTGATGGGCGTGCCGGGCGGCATGCCGGGCGACGCGGAGACGCTGGTGGCGGCGTTGCGGCTGCTGCCGGAGGGCGCGTCGTTCTCGGCGACGGGCATCGGGCGGACCACCCTGCCGGTGATGCTGACGGCGTTGGCCGCCGGCGGTCACGTCCGGGTGGGCATGGAGGACACCGTGTCCTACGCCAAGGGCCAGCCGGTCCGGGACAACGCGCAACTGGTCGCTCGCGCGGCGGGACTGGCGAAGATCGCCCAGCGCCCGCCGCTGTCGCCCGCGGACGCACGTGCACTTCTGGGCGTGCGCAGTCCGGTACAGGTTTGAGACAACTTTGGAAGCAGGTTTGTGTTGGCGGGTGGACACGAACTACCTCAGGATGAGTACGTGATCGAGGTGCGCCCCGGCGGGCGCCGCCGTATCGACCGGGTGCTCGCCCCCGACTACACCGAGGGGGTCGAGCGGCTCCCGCTCGCCGAGGTGCGCGCGCTGCGCGACGAAGCGGCGCAGGAGGAGACCGACCTGTCGTACCTGCGGAGGCTGCTGCACGCGCGGATCGACATCGTGCGGGCCGAGCAGGAGCGGCGGACGTCCGGCGGTTCGGCGGTGGTCGACCAGCTGGCGACCATCCTCGCCTCGAACGCCGTCGGTCCCGCGACCGGCCACGGGCGGTACCAGACGCAGGAGCCCTCCCGGGCGGAGGCGCACCGGCGGCACGTCGAGGCCCTCGTCTCGGACGTCGACCTGTCGGACGTGAGCGCGCTCACGGACGACAAGCTGATCCTGGCGCTGCGGGTGTTCGTCGGCGAAGAGGCCTCGGTCTCGTCACGGCGGCGCGAGGTGCAGGCCGTGGTCGACCAGCTCAACGCCGAGATCGCCGGCCGCTACCAGAGCGGCAGCGCCTCGGTCGACGAGCTGCTGGCCGCGGAGCGGGGCTGGCCGGCCAACCCCGGCCGTTCCAAGGAATAGGAACGCTCTCCCGACATGTGGGCCGGCCGCCTAACGTGGCCGGTCGATGGCACAACAACGCTCGGCCTCGCCCCGGTACCGCTGGGTGGTGCTCGCGGTCGGCGCGGTCGCCCAGGGCGCCAACGCCGCGGTGTTCCTCGGCCTGCCGGCGATCACCCCGCAGCTGCGCGCGCACTTCGGGCTGTCGTTGCCGCAGGTCGGGATGCTGCTCGGGGCGGTCAACCTGGGCACGATGCTCACCCTCGTGCTGTGGGGCGCGGCGGCCGACCGGCGCGGTGAGCGGCTGGTCATGGCCATCGGCGGCTTCGGCGCGGCCGGGTGCCTGGCCCTGGCCGCGTTCGACGGGCCCGTGGTGGCCGGGGTGGCGCTGGTCGGCGTCGGGCTGTTCGGCGCGAGCGTCAACGCCGCCAGCGGCCGGGCGGTCCTGACCTGGTTCCCCGCGCAACGGCGTGGGTTCGCGATGGGCATCCGGCAGACCGCCACCCCGCTCGGCGCGGCCCTCGCCGCCGCCGTGCTGCCGGTGGTCGCGCTGCGGGCCGGCGTGCCGGCGGCGTTCCTGGCGCTGGCGGGCTTCACCGGCTTCGTCGCGATCGCGGTGGCGCTGTGGATCCGGGAGCCGCCGTGGGCCGTGCGGTCCGGGCAGGGGCAGCACGGTCTCGTGCTCAAGGACCCGGGCCTCATCCGGCTCAGCGCGGCGAGCGGCCTGCTCGTCGTGCCCCAGTTCACCGCCGCCGCCCTCATGGTCGAGCTCCTGCACGACCACCGGGGCGTGGCCGTGGGCCTGGCCGCCGGGTTGTTCGCCGCCGCCCAGGTCAGCGGCGGTGTCGGCCGGCTGCTCGTCGGCGTGTGGTCGGACCGGTCGGCCACCAGGGTCGGGCCGCTGAAGGTGCTCAGCGTGCTGATCGCGATCGGGTTCGCGCTGTGCGCGGCCCTCGACCGGGCCCCGGTGTGGCTGCTGGCCGCCGTGCTCGTGCCCACGGCGGCGCTCGCGCTGTGCTGGAACGGCGTCGCGATCACCGCGGCGGGCGAGCTGGCGCCGCCCGGCCGGACCGGGATCGCGCTCGGCATGCAGAACACCGCCAACTACCTGAGCGCCACCGTCACGCCGCCGCTGGCCGGGTTGGTGGCGGTGGGCGTCGGCTGGCCCGCCGCCCTGCTCGTGGCCGCGGCGGCGGCCGTGGGCGCCCGCGTGCTGCTAGCCGTGCCGCTCGCGGCGCGCGAGCTCGCCCCAGAACTCCCGTAGCCGCTCGTACCGGAGGGCGACCTCCTCGGCGTCACCGGTCTCCAGGGCGTCCACGATCGCGTTCACGTCGGTCGCGGAGCTGTCCTCGAGCAGGTCCTCGTCGTCGATGAGCTGCACCAACCCGCCGTAGTCGAGCTCGACGGCCGAGTCGGGCGCGAAGTGGTCGAGCCAGCGCCCGGTGTCGGCGAGCACCTTGGCCGGACCCGCCTCGCCCAGCGAACCCGACACCACCCGGTGCGCGCGGGCCACCCGCGCGCGGGCGTCCGGCATGGACACCCGCCAGGAGACCTGCCGCTCCGGGTCGCCCTTCGGCGCGAGCACGACCCGCCGCGCCTCCGGTTCGACCAGCGCGAACCAGGGCAGCGGCACCGTCCAGGTGGTCGAGATGACGTGCACGGCGCCCGCGGTCAGCTCGGCCATCACCGCCGAGGCCCGCGACCGGATCTCCTCCGGCTCCACCGCCACGGCTTCCTCGCGCAACGGGCCGGTGGCCGTGGCCAGGAAGCCGACGAGCGCGGCGGCCGACCGGGCGCGCAGGTCCAAGGGGCAGACCAGGGGACCCGGGCCGACCTCGCCGGGCACCTCGGCGGGACTGATGGTCATCACGTCGAACGGCGCGTCGGGCGAGACGCTGCCGTCCGACCGCTCACCGGGCAGGAGGCGGCGCGGCCGGGCGAGTTGTGATCGCAACCACAGCTCCCGTTCGCGCGCGCCGACGTCCGCACGGCTCAAGACCCCGTCTTCCAGGGCTTTTCGCACCTGATCCGCCAACGGTGCGTCAAGAGCCGACAGCGGTTCGTACACCCTGAGGTAGGCGACGAACGGTTGAGGCACCCGCGCATCCTCCCACGGTGAGATTTGGCGGTACGTGTCACGCCTACCGCGTCGCGGGGAACCCCTTCGACACGGTACGGTAGTTACCAGGAACTAGTTGTCGAGACGAGTGGGGCCGCCGTTCCCCCGGCCGCCCCCGTCCCTGTGCGAGGGGGTCGAGCCATGGGGCGCGGCCGAGCGAAGGCCAAGCAGACCAAGGTGGCGCGGGAGCTCAAATACAGCTCTCACAACATCGACGTCGACGCCTTGCAACGCGAGCTGTCCGGCGGCGAGTCCGCAGGTGTTCGCCGAAGCGAAGAACGCTTCGACGACCCGTCGGACGACGAATACGACGACTACCGTCGCTGACACACACAACACCCGCTGCTGAGGTTGGGCTGCCGGTTATCCAGACCGGCAGCCCGACCTTTGCAGCGGGCCCAACTACGCCCTGGCGTACTGCCTCGGCGGGCTGACCTGCACCCCCAACTGCCGAGCCGCGTGCAACGGCCAGTACGGGTCGCGCAGGAGCTCCCGGCCGAGCAGCACCAGGTCGGCCGAGCCATCGGCGAGGACCTGCTCGGCCTGCCGGGCGTCGGTGATCATGCCGACCGCCCCGGTGGGCACGTCGGCCTTCCGCCGCACGGCCTCGGCGAACGGCACCTGGTAGCCGGGGCCGATCGGGATGTCCGCCGTGGGCGTGTTGCCACCGGTGGACACGTCGATCACGTCGGCGCCCAGGGCCGCGAGGTCGCGTGCCAGCACGACGCTGTCCTCCGCGGTCCAGCCGCCCTCGACCCAGTCGGTGGCGGAGATGCGCACGAACACCGGCACGTCCTCGCCGACGGCTTCCCGGACGGCGGCCGTGACCTCGCGCACCAGCCGGGTCCGGTTCTCCGGGGAACCGCCGTAGGCGTCGGTGCGGTGGTTGCTGAGCGGCGACAGGAACTCGTGCAGGAGGTAGCCGTGCGCGGCGTGCACCTCGACCACCCGGAAGCCGGCCGCCAGCGCGCGTTTCGCCGCCGCGGCGAAGTCGGCGACCACCCCGGCGATGCCCTCGTCGTCCAGCTCGACCGGCGTCCGGTAGGTCTCGTGGAACGGCACGGCGCTCGGTGCGACGGGCGTCCAGCCGCCGTCGGCGTCCGCGACCCCACCCCGCTGCTCCGCGAACGGCGCGTAGGTCGAGGCCTTGCGGCCGGCGTGGGCGAGCTGCACGCCGGCGACGGCGCCCTGCGCGTGGATGAAGTCCACGACCTTCCGCCACGACTCGACGTGCGCGTCGTCCCAGAGCCCGGTGTCCTCGGGCGAGATGCGCCCGATGGCCTGCACCGCGGTCGCCTCGGTGAACACCAGGCCCGCGCCGCCGACCGCGCGCGACCCGAGGTGCACGAGGTGCCACTCGTCCGGGTGACCGTCGCGCGCCGAGTACTGGCACATGGGACTGACCGCGATGCGGTTGGGCAGCGTGACCGTGCGGAGGGTCAGCGGGCTGAACAGCTGGCTCACGTGCGACTCCTGGAGGCGTTCCGGTACGACGACGGCCTCGCGGCGCGTCACCACGTCCAAGTCCACCGGATCGGCCCCTTGTTCCCCGGTGTGGCCCCCGTCCCACCTCACGGGAGCTGCGCAATTCCATTCGATTCGGTATTGCGCGTGCATTCGCACGTGATCTTCAATGGGAGGTCGGCCGGCAAAACGCCGAACAAGAGGACACCAGTTACGCCCATTCGGGTGTACTGTCCGCAGCACGTTCGGGGAGACCATCACTTGCCGCCCGACGCAGGTCGGCCCATTGGAAGTTCCCGCCGGTCACGACAGTAACAGGATCCACATGCTGCCCATGCCGACCACGATGACGCAGGATCCAGGGTGGCCCAGCAACAGCCTCCTGGGTCGCCTCCGAGACAACACCCGACAAGAGCTGCTGAACATCGGCACGGTCGTGCGGTACACGGCCGACCGCGAGGTCATCGAGCAGGACG
Source organism: Actinosynnema sp. NPDC049800 (assembly GCF_040656635.1). Lineage (NCBI taxonomy): Bacteria > Bacillati > Actinomycetota > Actinomycetes > Pseudonocardiales > Pseudonocardiaceae > Actinosynnema > Actinosynnema sp. NPDC049800. The sequence continues at coordinate 274,924 of NZ_JBFAMT010000002.1, forward strand.
CGAAGGACACTCACGTCCTGTTGCTGCTCGACGGCGTGGTCAAGGTGCAGACCACGGACGAGACGGGTGACACGGCGCTGCTCGCGATCAGGGTCGCGGGCGACCTGGTCGGCGAGATGGCGGCGCTGGACCAGAAGCCGCGCTCGGCCACCGTCGTGACCTGTGGCGACGTGGTCGCGAAGCTGATCACCAGCGGCGAGCTGATGGCGTTCCTGCACCGGCGCAACGACGTCTTCGTCGAATTGATCGGGATGATCAACGACCGGCTGCGCTGGGCGAACCAGCGCCGGCGGGACTTCCTGTCCCACCCGGCCGCCGAACGGGTGGCCCGGGTGCTGGCCGAATTGGTGCAGACCTACGGGCGCGAAGAGTCGCACGGGTGGACGTTGGGAATTCCGCTGACGAAGGTGGAACTCGCCTCCATCGCCGGGATGAAGCCCAGGACGGCCGAGAAGGCGTTCTCCGATCTGCGAAAAGCGGGGGTGGTGGTGAGTCACCTGAGGCGTGACGTGCTGGTGCCGGATCTGGCGGGGCTGAGGAAATTCGCGGGCTTCTGACGCGAGACCGCATTTCTGCGGTATTCCCGCCGATGCAGTAGTCCACAGTGACTCTGCGCAGTCGTGTGTCCGCAGTGCGTCAGCACCCGTCGAAAGGCCTGGCCGATGAGCTTCCAGCGCAGTCTGCTGGTGTGTTGTGACCTGAGGAGCTACGGGTCGGCCGACGACCTGCTCCAGCGCGAGCTCCAGGAGCTGCTGGTGCGCAGCCTGGACCGGGCGGGCGCGGCCGCCGGCCTGGACCGCTCGACGTGGCGGCGGCAGGCCAAGGGCGACGAGGAGTGGGCCGTGCTGCCCGCCACGACGCCGGAGGGCGACGTCGTCGACCGGTACGTGCGCGCGCTGGACGCCGAGCTGGCCTCGACCAACCGCTACCGGGTACCGGAGGCCAAGCTGCGGATGCGGATGGCCATCCACTTCGGCACCACGGTCGAGGGCGCCAACGGCTACCCCGGGCAGGACGCCGTGCTGGTCAGCAGGCTGCTCAACAGCGAGCCGGCGCACGCGGCGCTGGAGCAGTCGCCGCACTCGGACCTCGTCGTGGTGCTGTCGGACTCCCTGTTCACGTCGCTGGTCGCCGCCCGGCACACCACGCTGCGGCCCGAGGACTTCCGGCGGGTGGACGTGCGGGTGAAGACGTTCCACGGGCACGGGTGGATGTGGCTGCCGAGCGGTGACGTGCACGCGCTGGTCCTGGGCGGCGGGCCGGTCGACGAGCCGGGCGCCGCGGCCGAGCCGGTCACGCCCGACCCGGTCACGCCCGAGCCTGTCTCGCCCGTCGTGGGCTCGCCGTCGGTGAACCAGAGCGCGGTGGCCTCCGGCGGGTCGACGGTGATCCAGGCGGGCCGCGACGCGCACGTGACGCACCAGAAGGCCGACGTGATCCAGCACTTCGACCGCAACGACCAGCGGGGCTCGCACTTCGGCCCGACCTACCGCAGGGACAACGACGAGAGGGCGTGAGGTGCGCGAGCAACCGCTGAGACTCCTCGCCGGCGCGGCCGCGGGCGCGCTGGCGACGGTGGCGGACACCGAGCAGTGGCCCGACCTGCGGACCCGGGTGGCCGCGGCCCTCGCCCCCGACCTGGTCGACCTGGTCAGCGCCCGGTTGGACGAGGCGCGCAGCCGGCTCGTCGCCGTGCCGAGGGCGCGGCTGGAGCTGGCGCGGGCCGAGTTCACCACCGAGTGGCGCGGCTCGATCCACACCATGCTGTGGGAACGCCCGGAGGCCGCCGGGCCGTTGCGCGCGGTGCTGCACGACGTGGGGCCGGCCCTGCCGCGGGTGGCCGAGGACTTCGCGGCGGGCGCCACCGCGGGGCGGTGAAATCGACCGGCCGGGTCAGAGGTAGCGAATTTGTTTCGCTTTACCGGCGGCCACTTCGTCGTGCGCCGCGGTGATCCCCGGGCGGTGCGCCACTTCCGGCACGCCGACTTCCCACCACGCGCCCGCTTCGGTCCACGAGGACGGGTCGGTGCGAATCACCACCACGGCCGGGCGGTGTTCGGTCTTGGCGACTTCCCGGGCTTTTCGGTAGGCGTCGCGGAGGCCGTCGAGGTCGTCCACCGGGAAAGTCGCACAACCCATCGAGGCGGCGTGCGCGGCGAAATCGGTGCGTGGGGGGTTCGCGTGCCGGGTCGTCACGTCGTCGTAGAGGTTGTTGAAGCCCGTGCCGCCCTGGCCGGTCTGGAGGCGGTGGATCACCGCGTAGCCGTCGTTGTCGCACACCACGGCCACGAAACCGTGCCCGGCGAACGCCGCCGAGAACAGCTCCGAGTTCAGCATGAGGTAGGAGCCGTCACCCACGAGCGCGGTCACCACGCCGTCCGGCCGGGCGACCGCCGCGCCCCACGCGCCGGCCAGCTCGTAGCCCATGCAGGAGAAGCCGTACTCGACGTCCATGGTCGCCTCGCCGACCGCGCGCCAGCCGCCGATCAGCTCGCCGGGCAGGCCGCCGGACGCCGTCAGCACGTAGTCCTCCGGGGTGGACTCCTCGTTCACCACTCCCACGACCTGCGCGTACGTCGGCGTGCCGCCGGGGGCGCGCAGGCCGTCGACGTGCGCGTCCCACTTGCCCCGCTCCTCGGTCGCGCGGGCGGCCCAGGTCGGGTCGGCCCGCCAGTCGCCGAGGTCGTCGGTGAGCTCGCGCAGGCCCTCGTCCGCGTCGGCGACCAGGGACAGCGCGCCGTGCTTCACGGCGTCGAACCGAGCGGTGTTGAGGGAGACGATCCGGACGTCCGGGGCGAAGACCGTCCACGACGCGGTGGTGAAGTCCTGCAGGCGGGTGCCCACGGCGAGGACCACGTCGGCTTCGGCCGCCAGGGCGTTGGCCGAGGCGGAGCCGGTGACGCCGAGCGGCCCGGCGTGCAGGGGGTGCTCGTGGGGGACTTCGGTGCGGCCGGCGGTCGTCTCGGCGATGGGGATGGCGTGTTGTTCGGCGAAGCGGATCGCGCGGCCGGCGGCGCGGGAGTAGCGGACGCCGCCGCCCAGGACGAGCAGCGGTTTGCGGGCGGCGCGGAGGGTGGCGGCGGCCTCGGCGAGGGCCTGGGTGTCGGGGCGCGGGCGTTGCGGGCGGTGCAGGACCGGGGCGAAGAGGGCGTCCGGGAAGTCGAACGACTCGGCCTGCACGTCCTGCGGGAGGGCGAGCACGACCGGGCCGCAGTCGGCGGGGTCGGTGAGCACGCGTGCGACCTGCGGGAGGGTGTTGAGCAGCTGCTCCGGCCGGGTGATGCGGTCGAAGTAGCGGCTGACCGCGCGGAAGGCGTCGTTGACCGTGGTGGTCGGGTCGCCGAAGTGCTCGACCTGCTGGAGCACGGGGTCGGGCGCGCGGCTGGTGAACGTGTCGCCGGGCAGCAGGAGCAGGGGCAGCCGGTTGGCGTGGGCGACGCCGGCGGCGGTGACCATGTTCAGCGCGCCCGGGCCGATGGAGGACGTGGCGACGCCGACCTGGCGGCGGTGGGTGGCCTTGGCGAGGCCGACCGCGGCCAGCGCCATGCCCTGCTCGTTGTGGCCGCGCCAGACGGGGAGTTGTTCCTTGGCGTCCTCCAGGGCGTTGCCGAGGGCGAGGACGTTGCCGTGGCCGAAGATCGCGAACACGCCGGGGAACAGCGGCGCCCGGCGGCCGTCGGGCAGCTCGGTGTGCTGGGCGGTGAGCCAGCGGACGAGTGCCTGTGCGGTGGTGAGCCTGGTGGTGAGCTTCATTCGACCCGTCCTTCGGCGGTCGTCACCGGGCAGCGGGGGTCGAGGTCCTGGCTCGCCCAGGTGTCCCGGACCCAGGTGTGCGCGGGGTCGTCGCAGAACGCCATGGAGCGCTCGGGGTTCGGGCCCGCCAGCACGTTCAGGTAGTACATGGGGTAGCCGGGCGCGGCGACGCAGGGGCCGTGGTAGCCGCGGGGGATGAGGAAGACGTCGCCGTCGCGGACGAGCACGTCCTCGTCGATGTCGCCGTCGTCGGTGTAGGTGCGGTGGAAGCCGAACCCTTCACGCGATGGGGTGACCTTGTCGCGGCCGGCGATGCGGAAGTAGTAGATCTCCTCGTTGACGACGTCGCAGGTGTGGTCGTGCTTGTGCGGCGGGTAGGACGACCAGTTGCCGTCGGGGGTGATCAGCTCGCAGGCGATGAGCTTGTCGGCGTGGTCCCAGACGCCGGGGACGCCGAAGTTGGTGACCTGGCGGGTGGCGTTGCCCGCGCCCCTGACCTCGACGGGGACGTCCTCGGCCGGGCCGTACTTCGGCGCCAGCCTGCGGTCGCAGCGGGCCGTCGGCAGCGCGACCTCGACACCGTCCTTTGTGGACAGGCGGACGGTGGCGTCCCTCGGCACGTAGGCGAAGTCCGAGACGCGGGTGAACACGGAGTCCCGCCCGCGCAGCTCGAACCGCTCGTCGTCGACCTCGACCACGCACCCGCCGGAGAGCGGTAGCACGAACGCTTCGTGATCACCGGTCTCGAACGTGGTCATCCCACCGGGGTGCAACAACACCACGCGCAACCCGGCGTGATCCCACCCGGCGGCCTCGGGGGTGAGCTCGACCGCGTTCTCCCCGTCCGCCAGCGTGCCCAACGGTCGGTGCAGGCTCATCCCGCCCCACCTCTCCCGGCTTGACCGACGGTCTCGCCGATGGTCTCGCCGTCACCTGATCGAGTGACTTCCCGCGCCGTGCGCAACACCCGCGCCGCCGCGTCGACCGCCCCGGCCACGTCACCGTCCGGCGGGTAGAGCAGGGCGCGCCCGATGACCAGCCCGCGCACGGTCGGGTGACGCAGCGACCGGCCCCACGAGGCCAGGTCGTCACTCAACCGGGTGGACGGCACGCCACCGAGCACGAGCGCGGGCAACGTCGTCGCGTCCAGCACCTCGTCGGGCGACGGCGGCAGCTTCAACCAGGTGAACGCCGACGTCGCCCCCAACCCGGCCGCGACGCTCCCGGCCCGCGCCAACGCCGCGGCGTCCCGCTGCAATACCAACTCCCCCGCCGCGTCGCGCGCGTACGGCAGCGGCTCGACCAACGCCATCAGGCTGCGCTCCGCCAACGCCGACACCGCCGCCGCGCAGCTCTCCAGCGTGGGCACGGTGCCGGGGTCGGAGTCGACCAGGCGCAGCAGCATCTTCCCGCCGTCCAACCCGTTGCCCGCGATCGACGTGGGGTCGTAGGCCGTGAACCGGTCGTCGATCTCCCAATCCGCACCGGCCAGCCCGCCGCGGTTCATGGAGCCGATGACCACCTTGTCGTGCAGGCCGTCGAGCAGCAGCAGTTCTTCGATCACGTCCGGCGTGCCGAGCACCCCGTCCACGGCCGGGTTCGCCAGCGCCGTGAGCAGGCGGTCCAGCAGGGAACGGCGGTCGGCCATGGCCAGCGGGTCGCCGCCGACACCCAGCGCACCGCGAGCCGGGTGGTCGGCCGCCACCAGGAACAGGGTGCCCTGGTCAGACAGCAACTGGCTCCGCCGGCGGCGGGTCTGGTAGGCGCGGCGGATCGCGGCCGGGTCGGTCGCCCTGGCCTCCAACAGCGCCGCCCACCGCTCGTCGCTGATCACCTGACGCCTCCCGCCAAGGCCGGAGCGGGCACCGACCGCGCAAAATCCGCCGTGATCGTCGCCCCGATCAGGGCCGGCAACCCCGCCGCGGCTCGCAACCAAGTCGGGTCCGATCGCCAAGTCGGGTCCGATCGCCAAGTCGGGTCCGATCGCCAAGTCGGGTCCGATCGCCAAGTCGGGTCCGATCGCCAAGTCGGGTCCGGCAGCCACACCGGGGTGCGCAGCCACGCCGGAGTCGGCCGAAGCGCTGCGGTCGCCAGGGTCGCCGGGTCGGCCAAGCCTGCCGGGTCGGCTGGGTCCGCCGTGCCGGCAGCATCAGCCAGGTCGGGCCGGTTGGCCGCGTTGGCTGGGTCGGCCGTGCCGGTCGGGTCGTTGGTCGGGCCGCCTGGGTGGGCCGCGTCAGCCAGGTCGGGCGGGGTGGTCAGGTCGGCTGGGTCGGGTGGGTTGGCTTGGGTGGTCGGGGTGGTCGGATCGAGGGCTGGGGTGGAGGGGTGGGTTGTGGGTTGGGCGGATGGGGGGTGGTTGTCGGGCGCTCGGTCCTCGTTTAACCGAGGATTGGTAACGGTGTTTCCGTACATTTTCGGGCCATGTTCATCCGATCGTGTCGCCGGGTGGGCGGGGGTCGATTGATCTTGGCACGGGGGTGCGGTGGGCGCCTGTCGAAGGGTTTTCACAGGTGGGCCTCGATCTCTGCCTCGGTCGGCATGGCGTCGGCGCAGGCCAGGCGGGAGGCGACCAGGGCGCCGGCGACGTTGGCGTAGCGGCCGATCCGGTCCGGTGGCCAGTTCGACAGCAGGCCGTGGGCGAGGGCGCCGCCGAACGCGTCACCCGCGCCCAAGCCGCAGACGACGTCCACCGGGTGCGGGGGGACGGTCCACGAGTCGGACTCGGTGGCGAGGAGGACGCCCGAGCCGCCCAGCTTCACGACGGCCAGTCGGACGCCCCGCGCCAGCAGGCGGGCGGCAGCTTCCTCCGGGTCCGACGTCCCCACCGCCACCTCGACCTCGGCCCGGTTGCCGACGGCGACCGTCACGTGGTCGAGCATCCAGCCGATCTCACGGCGCGCGGTCGGCACGTCGGGCCAGAACATCGGGCGGTGGTCGAGGTCGAGGACGGTGTGGGTGCGGCCCGACCGGTGGTGCAGGATCCGTCGTTGCGTCTCACGGGCGGGTGAGGCGGAGACACCCGTTCCGGTGACCCACAACAGCGGGACGTCGGCCACCAGGTCCCACGGCACGTCCTCCGGCGTGAGGGCGAGATCGGGGGCGAGAGGCGCCCGGTAGAAGAGCAGTGGTGGGTCCTCGGGTGGGTCCAGGGCGCAGAACACGACCGGTGTTTGGAGGTCCGGCGCCGTGCCCACGTAGGACGACGACACGCCGAACGACTCCAACGCCGTGCGCACGTAAGGCCCGAAGCCGTCCGGTCCCACCTTCGTCAGCACCGCCGACGCCCGGCCCAGGCGCGCCGCCGCCACCGCCACGTTCGTGGCCGTGCCGCCGAGCGACTTGGCGAACGTCCGCACCTCCGCCAGCGGCACGCCGCTCTGCTCCGGGTAGAGGTCCACCCCGACGCGGCCGACGGTCAGCACCTCGATCGTCATTCGCCGACCCCGCGCAGCTCGTGGGCCAGCGCCTCCAGCTCCGCCCCGCCGGCCATCTGCCTGGTCAGCTCCTCCAGCCCGATCTCCGACTTCTCGTACGCCCCCAGCGCGCGCCCCCGCTTGAGCAGCAGGAACCGGTCGCCGACGGGGTAGGCGTGGTGCGGGTTGTGGGTGATCAGCACGACCCCGAGCCCGCGGTCCCGCGCCCGTGCCACGTACTTCAGCACCACGCCGGCCTGCTTCACCCCGAGCGCGGCCGTCGGCTCGTCCAGGATCAGCACCTTCGCCCCGAAGTGCACCGCCCGCGCGATCGCCACGCACTGCCGCTCGCCGCCGGACAGCGTGCCCACGGGCTGCTCCACGTCCCGCAGGTCGATCCCCATCTCGGCCAACGCCGCCCGCGTCACCCGCCGCCCCTGCTTGCGGTCCAGGAACCGGAACGGCCCGAAGCCGACGGTCGGCTCGGACCCGAGGAAGAAGTTGCGCCACACGCTCATCAGCGGCACGACCGCGAGGTCCTGGTACACCGTGGCAATGCCCTGGTCGAGGGCTTCGCGCGGCGACGAGAACCGGACCGGCGTGCCGCCGACCAGCAGTTCGCCGGAGTCGTGCCGGTGCACGCCCGCCAGCACCTTGATCAGCGTCGACTTGCCCGCGCCGTTGTCGCCCAGCACGCACGTCACCTCGCCGGCGTTCACCACCGTCGAGACGTCCCGCAGCGCGATCACGCTGCCGTAGGTCTTGCCCAGGTCGCGGGCCTCCAGCAGTGGAGCAGTCATCGCCGCACCCTCTCCGCCCGCCGCCGCAGGGCGTTGTTGACGAGCACGGCGGCCAGCAGCATCACGCCGAGGAACAACTGGAACCAGTCCGAGTTCCAGTTCGCGTAGACGATGCCCTGCCGGGCCATGCCGAAGATCAGCGCGCCGATCGCCGCGCCGACGGCCGAGCCGAACCCACCGGTGAGCAGGCACCCACCGATCACCGCGGCGATGATGTACTGGAACTCCAGCCCGATGCCCTGGTTGGCCTGCACGCTGGTGAACCGCAGGATGTTGATCGACCCGACGAGCCACGCCGCGCCCGCCGTGGTCATGAACAGCAGCACTTTGGTGCGCACGACGGGCACGCCGACCGCGCGTGAGGACAGCGGCGACCCGCCGACCGCGAAGATCCAGTTCCCGAACCGGGTGCGCAGCAGCACGGTCGCCGCGACCACCGTGACCAGGACCCACCACAGGATCGACACGTAGAACGCCGTGCCGCCGAGGGTGAACGTGGAGGCGAACAGGTACCCGGCCGACGAGTAGCCCTCGGCCGAACGCATGCCGGACACCTGCACGGACCCCGTGACCAGGCGGGTGACGCCGAGGTTCAGGCCTTGCAACGCCAGGAACGTCCCGAGCGTCACGATGAAGCTCGGCAGCCCGGTGCGCACCACCAGCCAGCCGTTCAGCGCGCCGACCGCCAGCGCGAACACCAGCGACGCGAGCAGCGCGAGCCACACGTTCCAGCCGAGCCTGGTCGCCAGGACGGCCGTGACCAGCGCGGTCGACGCGGTCAGCACGCCGGCGGACAGGTCGAACTCGCCGCCGATCATGAGCAGCGCGACCGCGACGGCCATGATGCCGAGCGTGGACGCGTCGTCCAGCCAGGTCGCCACGCCGCCCGTGCTGAGGAACCGCTCGGTCACCACCGAGAAGAACGCGAAGACCAGCACGGCGCCGAGCAGCGCGCCGATCTCGGGCCGCAGCACGAGCCGGTCGAGCGGCCGCGCCGAGCCGACCCGGTCGTCCGGCGGCGCCGACGGCGCGTCCGGCAGTTCCGACCGCGATGTCACCGGCGTCCTCCTCAGCGGGTGCCGCGCTCGGCGTACTCGGCCACCTTGTCCACGTTGGACCGGTCGACGAAGCCGGGTCCGGTGAGGACGGGCTTGCCGCCGCCGACGGTGTTGGCGTTGTCGCGGTAGAGCTTGAGCATCACGATCGGCAGGTAGCCCTGCTCGTACTGCTGCTGGTCGACGGCGAACAGCACGTCGCCCGCCTTGATCGCGGCGGTGACGTCGGCGTTGAGGTCGAACGTGGCCACCGCCGCCTTCGAGGAGGCGCCCTTGACCGCGCTCACCGACGAGACGGCGACCTGCGGGTTCAGCGCGAGCACGGCGTCGACCGACGGGTCGGTCTGCAGCGCGCCCTTGATCCGGGACTCGACGTCGGTGGGGTTGTTGATGTCGACCTGGAGGTTGGTGACGGTGCCGCCGAACCCGGCGCGCGCGCCGTCGCAGCGCTGGTTGAGGCCGACGTTGCCCGCCTCGTGGATGACGCACAGCAGCTTCGCCTTGCCGGCTTCCTTCAGCTTCTGCCCGGCCTGCTCGCCGGCGACGCTCTCCTCCTGGCCGACGTGCGCGAGCGCGCCGAACGACGTGCTCTTGTCCGAGCCGGAGTTGATGGTGATGACCGGGATGCCCGCCTTGACCGCGTTCTGGATCGAGGTCTGCAACGCGTCCGGGTTGGCCATCGAGACCACGATGCCGCCGACCTTCTGCGACACCGCGTTGTCGATCAGGGTGGACTGCCGGCCGGGGTCGCCGTCGGAGTGGTAGTCGACGGTGACGCCGAGCTGCTCGCCCGCGGCGGTGGCGCCGTTCTTCACCACGTTCCAGAACGCGTCGCCTGCCGTGCCGTGGGTGACGACGGCGACGCGCAGGTCACCGGTCGGCGCTGGGGCGGCCGCGGTGTCGGTGGTCGCGGCGGTGTTGTCCGCGCCGGGGCCGCTGCACGCGGCGAGCAGCGCGAGCCCGGTCAGGGCGAGGCCCGCACGCAGGCCCTTTCGAGTGGACGTCATCGTCTCTCCTCGCTGGTGGAAATCAGGCGGTGATCCGGGTGAGGTGCGCGAGGCTGCGCGCGGTGTCCCGCACCGGGGTGTCGAGCGGGCTGTCGTCGCCGAGCGCGGTGTCCTGCTCCAGGACGTACCAGCCGGTGTAGCCGGCGTCCCGGAGGAGCGCCACCAGGGCGGCCACGTCCACGTCGCCGTCGCCCAGCGGCAGGTACATCCGCTGCTGGACGGCGGCCATGTAGCCGAGGTTCCCCTCGCGGACGGTGGCCGCGATGTCGGCCCGCACGTCCTTGAGGTGCACGTGCCCGATCCGCCGGGGGTGGCGGCGGGCGAGGTCGACCGGGTCCGTGCCGCCGATGAGGAGGTGGCCGGTGTCCAGGCAGAGGTCCAGGTCGGAGTCGGCGAGGAAGCGCTCGACCTCGGCGGCGCGTTCGACGTGGGTGCCGACGTGCGGGTGCAGGACGGTGCGCAGGCCGTGGTCGGCGGCGCGGTCGCGGATGAGCGCGGCGGTGTCGACCAGGGTGCGCCACTCGTCGTCGGTGAGCGCGGGGCGTTCGTCGTAGCCGTCGAGGCCGGTGGCGGCGGCCAGCACGAGGACTTCCGCGCCGCCGGCGGCGAGCAGCGCGGCAACCCGGCCTGCTTCGTCCACTGTGGACTGCTCGCCGGTGTGCAGCGGCACGGCCAGGAAACCGCCGACCAGCGTGAGCCCGTGCTCGTCCAGCAGGGACTTCAACGACGCGGGGTCGGCGGGCAGGTAGTCGGGCGGACCGAGTTCGGTGGCCCGCAGTCCCAGGGACGCCATCCCACCCAGCACGGACGCGGGTTCGAGGACCTTGCCCCAGCCGGGCACCTCGCAGACGCCCCACGAGATGGGCGCACCGGCGATCTTCACGCGACCACCCCCGTGTTCGAGTGCCCCGCCTCGGGCGTGGCGACGGAGGCGCCCGGAAGTCGGCCGTCCGGCACCGGTCCCACGCCGATCGGTGAAGCGCCGGCCGACGAGGGATCGGCGCCGGATGACCAGCGCGCCCCCGCGTCCACGCGGACCGGGGCGCCCGACCGCCGCGACCGCTCGCACGCCTCGGCGAGCAGGAGGCTGACCAGGCTCTCCCGCACCGGCGACGGGTTCGCCGCCGCGCCCGCCACGACCCGCGTGAACGCGGCCACCTCGGCCAGGTAGGCGCGGTGGAAGCGCTCGGCGAAGCCGGGGTAGGCGTCGCCCGCCGCCTTCGGGCCGTCGGGCTCCAGCGACGTCAGCGGCGTGCGCGGGTCGAGGCCGACGGCCAGCGAGTCGCGGCTGCCCAGCACCTCGATGCGGTGGTCGTAGCCGAGCGGGTCGTGCCGCCCGCCGGCCAGCACGGCGTGCGCGCCGCCCGCGAACTTCAGCAGCACCACGGCGTTGTCCACGTCGTCGGCTTCCGCGAACGCCGGGTCCACCAGGACGGACCCCGACGCGTACACCTCCACCACCGGCTCGCCGACCAGCCACGGCACCGCGTCCAGGTCGTGGATCAGCAGGTCGCGGAAGATGCCGCCGGACTGCGGCAGGTAGGAGAAGTCGGGCGGCCGGGCGTCGTTGCCGAGCGCGCGGACCAGGTAGACGTCGCCGACGTCGCCCTCGCGGACGCGCCGGTGCAGTTCGGACACCGCCGGGTCGAACCGGCGCTGGAAGCCGACCAGCACCTCCACCCCGGAGGCCTCCACGTCGTCCACCAACGCGCGCATCTCGTCCAGGTGGCTCGCGATCGGCTTCTCGCACAGCGTCGGCACGCCCGCCGCGATGGTCGCGCGCAGCAGCGAGGGGTGCGTGGTGGTGGGCGTGGCCAGCAGGACGCCGTCACTGTCGGTGAGCAGGGCGTCGAGGTCGTCCACGCTCCGGCTGCCGGGCAGGAGGGCCGACGCCTGCGCCGCGCGGCCGGGCGCCGGGTCGAACAGGAGCACTTCGTCGACCTCGTCGAGGGTGGCCAGGTTGGTGGCGTGCATGGTGCCGATCCGACCCGCTCCGGCAACTCCGATGCGCATCCCGCTGGTCTCCGTCCTGGTAGAGGCGATCTCCGGTTAGAGCGCTCTATTTGTTGGAGCGCTCTAAGGCTGTAGCGTCCGTCACACGGGTGTCAAGGGCGCGTTGCCCGCTCGTGACGTCCGCCGCCGCGTCCGGGAGGGAGACACCGTTGGCCAGACCCACGATGGACGACGTCGCGGCCCGCGCCGGGGTGTCCCGCGCCCTGGTGTCGCTGGTGATGCGGGGGTCACCGAAAGTGAGCGACCGGCGGCGGGCGGCGGTGCTCAAGGCGGCCGAGGAGCTGGGGTACTCGCCGCACGCGATGGCGCGCTCGCTGGCCAGCCGCACGTCGCACGTGCTCGGCGTGATGGTGTCCGACCTGCACAACGCGTTCTTCGCGGAGGTCGTGGACGGGTTGGACGCGGTGGCGGCCGAGCACGGCTTCGACCTGATCCTCAACACCGGCGGGCGCAGCCCGGCGCGGGAGCGGCGGGCGTTGCGGAGCCTGCTGTCGTTCCGGCCGGCGGGGCTGGCCCTGCTGTCGCCCGTGGTGCCGACGGCGGACATCGGCCGGGCGGCGGAGCAGACGCCGGTGGTGCTGGTGGCGCGGTCGTCCCGACTGGCCACTGTGGACACCGTGAACGACGACGGCGAGCGCGGCATCGCGCTGGCCGTGGACCACCTGGTGTCGTTGGGGCACAAGCGGATCGCGCACCTCGACGGCGGCGAGGGCTCGCAGGCCGCGCCCCGCAGGCGTGGCTACCTTGCCGCGATGGCGGCGCACGGGCTGGCGCCCCGGGTGGTGGGCAGCGAGTACACCGACGTGGGCGGCGCGCGTGCCGTGCGGGGGTTGACGGACGACCTGCCCACCGCGATCGTCTCGTGCAACGACTTCAACGCGGTCGGCGCGATCTCGGCGTTGGAGGAGGCCGGGTTCCGCGTGCCGCGCGACGTCTCGGTGGTCGGGTACGACAACACCTCGCTGGCCGCCCTGCGGCACGTCTCGCTGACCACGGTCGACCAGCCGCGCAACGAGTTCGGCCGGCTCGCCGCCGAGGCGCTGCTGCAACGGGTGCGGGGCGAACGGGTCGAGCCCGTGCGCCACCTGCTGCACCCGTCGCTGGTCGTCCGCTCGACGACCGCACCGCCGGTCAGGCCAGCTTGAGGCCCACCACGCCGACGACGATCAACGCCAGGCACGCCAGCCGCAGCGGCGACGCGCTCTCGCCGGCGGCGACGCCCACCAGGACCACGCCGACGGCGCCGAGCCCGACCCACACCGCGTAGGCGGTGCCGACGGGCAGGTCGCGCATGGCGATCGCGAGCATCACGAAGCTCGTCACCGCCGCCGCGATCCCGACCGCGGTGGGCCACGGACGGGTGAAACCGTCCGACCGGCCCACCGCCGTGGCCCACACGACCTCCAGCAACGCCGCGCCGAGCAGCAGCAACCAGGCCACCGCTACGCCACCGCGCCCGCGTCCACGACGAACGCCGCACCGGTGATGTTGCGCCCGCCGTCGCCGACGAGGTGCGCGACGGTCGCGGCCACGTCCTCCGGGTCGCAGTACCGGCCCAGCGCGGTGTAGCGGCGCTCCTCGTCGGCGTCCGGGCCGTCGGCCGGGTTCATCTCCGTGTCGGTCGAGCCGGGGTGGACGAGGTTGACCGTGATGCCGCGCGGGCCGAGGTCGCGGGCCAGGCCCTTGGTCAGCCCGACCAGCGCCGACTTGCTCATCGCGTACAGCGCCCAGCCCGGGTACGGCACCCGTTCGGCCAGGGTGCTGCCGATGGCGACGATCCGACCGCCCGCCGTCATGTGCGGCACGGCGGCCTGGGCCAGCACGAACGCCGCCCGCGCGTGGATCGCCAGGATCCGATCGACGGCGTCCACCGTGACGTCCTCGAACGGGCCGTGCTCGGCGATGCCCGCGTTGTTCACCAGGACGTCCAGCCCGCCGAACGCGGTCGCCGCACGGGCGACGGCGTCACGCAGGGCGTCGACGTCGGTCGCCTCGGCCCGCACCGCGAGCGCCCGCACGCCCAGGGCCGTCATCTCCTCGACCACCTCGCGGGCGCGGTCGCCGGAGCGCGCGTAGGTGATCGCCACGTTCGCGCCCTCGCGCGCCAGCCGCTTGGCGATCGCCGCCCCGATACCGCGACTGCCCCCGGTAACGAGCGCGGACCTGCCTTCGAGTTGCCGCATGACCTGAACCCCCACTAACCGGAACTGATTCCGCTTCAGCTTAAGCGGAATCAGTTCCGGTTGTCGAGGTCGTTAAGCTGCCGACGTGACGCGGGAGCGGGCCGACGCCGCCAAGAACCGGGCGAAGATCCTGGCCGCCGCCGCCGACATCGTGGCCGAACGGGGCATCGAGGGCCTGGCCATGGCCGAGGTCGCCGCCGCGTCCGGCGTGGGCGTCGGCACGCTCTACCGCCGCTTCGGCGACCGTTCCGGACTGGCCCACGCGCTGATCGACGCCTCGGAGCGGGAGTTCCAGGCCGCGTTCCTCACCGGCCCGCCGCCGGTCGGCCCCGGCGCACCGCCCGCCGAGCGCGTCCGGGCCTTCCTGCACGCGCTGGTCGACCGCACGCTCGCCCAGCTGGACCTGCTGCTGATGGCCGAGACCACCGGCCCGTTCGCCCGCTTCGGCGGCGCCTACGACGCCCACCACCGCCACCTGGCCGTGCTGATCGCCCGAGCCCGCCCGGACGTGGACGCCGCGTTCACCGCCGACGCCCTCCTCGCCCCCCTGGCCGCGAACCTGGTCGCCCACCGGGGTGTCGAGGCCGCCAGGATCAAGCGCGGCCTCGACACCCTGCTGGACGGCCTGCTCACCGGCTAGGCGTCCACCTTCGGCCGTTCCGGCTCCGGGGAGGCCTCGGTCGGCGGGGTCGGCTTGCGCAGCAGGCGGCGGATCAGGGGCCAGAGCAGCAGGACCACCACGATCCCGTAGACGACCAGGGCGAACGGGGTGTTGACCAGGCCCGTCAGGGAACCGTCCGACAGCTGCAGGGCACGGCGCATCTGCTGCTCGGCGGCCGGGCCGAGGATCACGCCGATGATCGCCGGCAGCACGGGCAGGCCGTAGCGCCGCATCACGAAACCCAGCACGCCGATCACGAACATCACCAGCAGGTCGAACACGTCGGCGTTCACCGCGTACGCGCCGACGCCCGCGAAGAACAGGATCCCCGCGTACAGGTACGGCCGGGGGATGTTCAGCAGCTTCGCCCACACCGGCGCCAGCGGCAGGTTCAGCACCAGCAGCAGGCACAGGCCGATGAACAGCGACGCGATCAGGCCCCAGACCAGCGCGGACTCCCGCTCGAACAGCAGCGGCCCCGGCTGGATGCCGTACTGCTGGAACGCCGCCAGCATCACCGCCGCCACCGCCGTGGTCGGCAGGCCCAGCGTCAGCATCGACACCAACGTGCCCGCGGCCGACGCGCTGGCCGTCGCCTCCGGACCGGCGACGCCCTCGATCGCGCCCTTGCCGAACTCGTCGCGGTGCTTGGACAGCCGCTTCTCCGCCACGTACGACAGGAACGTCGGGATCTCCGCGCCGCCGGCCGGGATCGCGCCGAACGGGAACCCGATCACCGGACCGCGCAGCCACGGCTTCCACGACCGCCGCCAGTCCTCCCGGCCCAGGAACGCGCGGCCGACCGGCACCGGCCGGGCGGGCTTGCGCCGCAGGTGGGCGGCCACCCACAACGACTCGCCGACCGCGAACAGGGCCACCGCGACCACCACCACGTCGATGCCGTCGGCCAGGTGCAGCGAGCCGAACGTCAGCCGCTGCTGGCCCGTCATCTCGTCCAGCCCCACCAGGCCGATGGTGAGCCCGATGAGCAGGGACGCGAACCCGCGCACGCGGGACGCGCCGAGCACGGACGTGACCGCGATGAACGCCAGCACCATGATCGCGAAGAAGTCCGGCGCGCCGATGTCGACGGCGAACTTCGCCACCGTCGGCGCGAGCAGGACCAGCAGGACCGTGCCGATGAGACCGCCGACGAAGTGCCCGATCGCGGCCGCCGCAAGCGCTTGCGAACCGCGTCCCCTGCGCGCCATCGGGTTGCCGTCGATCGCCGCGACCACCGCGGCGCTCTCACCCGGCGTGTTCAGCAGGATGGACGTGGTCGAACCGCCGAACATGCCGCCGTAGTAGATGCCGGCGAACATGATGAACGCGCCGGTCGGCTCCAGGCCGTAGGTGACGGGCAGCAGCAACGCCACCGCCATCGCCGGACCGATGCCCGGCAGCACGCCGATCGCCGTGCCCAGCAGCACGCCCAGCGCCGCCAGCGCCAGGTGCGTCGGCGTCAGCGCGGTCGCGAAGCCCTCGAGGAGGTTGGTGAACGAGTCCACGTCAGAACATCCCAATCAGCGGCCCGCCGGGCAGCGGCACGCCCAGAAGGTTGTTGAACAGCACGAACGTCGCCACCGACAGCCCGGCGGCGAGCAGCGGGTCGCGCACGAAGGCGCGGCTGCCCAGCGCGTAGGCCGCGCCCCAGAACAGCACCGCCCCGGAGATCGGGAAGCCGACCACCCCGATCAACGCCGCGTTGGCCAGGAACGCCCCGCACAGCAGCAGCACGGTCCGCCAGTCGGCCGGCGCGGAGAGGTCGACGTCCTCGCCGCCCTCCGCCTCGCCGCGCCCACCGCGCAGCACGTCCCGCGCGAGCAGCGCGGCGACCACGACCAGCCCCACGCCGACCACCACGGGCACCGCCTTCGGCCCCACCGGTCCGCGCTGCGCGAAGTCGGTGTGGATCCGGATCGCGTCGACCAGGACCAGCACGCCCAACCCGACCAGCACCGCGGACACGCCCAGCTCCGACCGCTCCCGCAGCCACGCCCGGCTCAAGGGCTTGTTCACCGCCTTGTGCACGCCCAACCCTCCACTCATGCCAACCCCAGGTCCTTGAGCACGGTCGCCACCCGGTCGTTCTCCTCGCGCAGGAACGCGCCGAACTCGTCACCCGGCGCGAACGCGTCCGTCCAGCCGTTGCGCGCCAACGCCTCCCGCCACTGCGGCGTGCCGTGCAGGTCGGTGAACAGGTCCACCAGCCGGGCCCGGTCGGCGTCGGAGATCCCCGGCGGCGCGACCACGCCGCGCCAGTTGTTGAACTCGACGTCCACACCGGACTCGCGCAGCGTCGGCGCGTCCACGCCCGGCAGCCGCGACCCGCTGGTCACCGCCAGCACCCGGATCTGCCCGGCCTCGATCTGGTCGCGGTACTCGCCGACGCCGGACACGCCGAACGCGACCTTCCCGCCCAGCACCGAGGCCAGCAGCTCGCCGCCGCCGTCGTACGGGATGTAGTTGACCCGCCGCGGGTCGAGGCCGACGGCCTTGGCGATCAGCATCGGCGCCAGGTGGTCCGGCCCGCCGGGCGACGAGCCGCCGCCGACGGTGACCTCGCCCGGGTTCGCCCGCCACGCCGCGACCAGCTCGTCCAGCGTCCGGTACGGCGAGTCCGCGCCGACCACGACGATGTCCGGCTCCTCGATGAGCTTCGCGATCGGCGTGGTGTCCAGCAGCGACGACGGCGCCTTGTTCGTGTAGACGCTGCCGACCACGCCCAGGCCCATGGACATCACGAGCTTGCCGTTGCCGCGCTCGCTGACCGTGCGGCCGAGCCCGACCGTGCCGCCCGCGCCGGGCAGGTTGAACACCTCGGTGTTGCGGATCAGCTCCGCGTCCTCCATCGACTTCGCGGCGGTGCGCGCCGTGATGTCGTAACCGCCGCCCGGCGCGTTCGGCACCAGCACGCGCAGGCTGCGCAACGACGCCGTGGTGTCCGCGCCGGACGTCAGCAGCGGCGGCACGAGGACGACGACCGCCAACGCGCCGGCGACCGCGACCCAGTTCCTGATCCGCACTGTGATCCCCACCTCTCTTCCGCGTGGTTGGACATGTTGCACTCGTGTAAACAGGGATGTCCCGCTTGCGCGCCTAAGGGTTCTTTTGTTCTTTGTGGTCATCCGGGAGGTGCTGATTGGCCGAGAAAGTCCGCCGCGGACGCGGATCGCTGGCACGTCAGCTGCTCGTGTGGCAACTGGTAGTGGTCGTGGCGCTGCTGTGCGCGGTGGGAGTGCTGTCCGTCGTCCAAGCGGGGAACAACTTCCGCACGACCGAGGGACGCCGGATGCTGTCCGTGGCCGAGGACGTGGCCGCGACGGCGGGGGTGCGGGCGTCGCTGGCCGACCCGCTGCGGCACTACGCGCTGGCGCCGTTCGCGGAGAGCGCCCGCAGCCTGTCCGGCGCCAGCTACGTGATCATCACCGGCCCCGACCGCGAGGTCCTGACCTCGCCGGACCCGAGCCAGGTCGGCGAGCCGCTCGACGTCGGCGACAGCACGGCGGCGCGCGGCCGGTCGTGGGTGGGCGAGCTGGGCGGCGCGACCGTGGCGCACGTGCCGGTGATCGGCGACGACGGCGCGGTGATCGGGCTGGTCGCGGCCGGGCGGCAGGCGCCGGGGTTCTGGGAGGGTGTGCTGGACTCGCCCGACAACGCGCTGCGGCTGCTCGGGGTGGCGCTGGTCATCGGCGTCACGGGGTCGCTGCTGCTCGCGCGGCGGGTGAAGAACCAGACCCTCGGCCTGGAGCCGCACGAGATCACCGCGCTGGTCGAGTACCGGGAGGCACTGCTGCACGGCATCAAGGAGGGCGTCGTCGCGCTCGACCCGCAGCACCGGATCACGCTGGTCAACGACCACGCGCGCGACCTGCTGGCGCTGCCGGCGGACGCGGTCGGCCGGTCGGTGACCGAGCTCGACCTGGACGAACGGCTGCGCGACGTGCTCACCGGGCGGGCCAGGGGCGTGGACCAGCTCGCGCTCACCGGCGGCCGGGTGCTCACGCTGAACTACATGCCGCTGGACGTGCACGGCGCCGTGGTCACCCTGCGGGACCGGACCGAGCTGACCGCGTTGCGCGACGAGCTGGACGCGAACCGGCACGCCACCGACACCCTGCGCGCGCAGGCGCACGAGTTCCGCAACCGCCTGCACACCATCGCGGGCCTGGTCGAGCTCGGCGAGTACGACGAGGTGCGCGGGTTCATCAGCCGCCTCACCACCGCCCAGGGCGCGTGGCGGGCGGAGGTCGGCTCGAAGGTCGCCGACCCGGCCGTGGCGGCGCTGCTGATCGCCAAGTCCAGCCTCGCCGCCGAACGCGGCATCGGGCTGCGGATGGCGCCGGACAGCTCGCTCGGGGAGGTGGACGAGGCGTTGTCCACGGACCTCGTGACGGTGATCGGGAACCTGGTGGACAACGCGCTGGACGCGCTGTCGGAGCGCGGGTGGATCGAGGTGTCGGTGCGGTCGACGGCCGCCGAGGTCGTCGTGGTGGTGCGGGACTCCGGGCCCGGTGTGGCGGCGGGGCTGGCCGAGGAGGTCTTCCGGCACGGCTTCACCACCAAGGCCGCCGAGCAGGGCGGGCGCGGGCTCGGGTTGGCGTTGACCCGGCAGACCTGCCTGCGGCGCGGCGGGTCCGTCCGGGTGCACAACGAGGACGGCGCGGTGTTCACCGCCCGGCTGCCCGTGGAGGTGCCGGTGTGATCAGGGTTCTGGTGGTGGACGACGACTTCATGGTCGCGAAGGTCCACAGTGGATACGTGGCGCGCACGCCCGGCTTCGAGGTCGTCGGCGTGGCCCACAACGGCGCGGACGCCGTGCGGCTGGTGCGGGAGCTGCGGCCGGACCTCGTGCTGCTGGACGTGTACCTGCCCGACGTCGACGGGTTGGCCGTGCTGCGGGAGCTGCGCGGGGTGGCCGAGGACGTGGACGTCATCGTGATCACGGCCGCGACCGACGTGGAGACGGTGCGCAGCGCCATGCGCGGCGGCGTGCTGCACTACCTGATCAAGCCGTTCGAGTACGCGGCGCTGCGCGACCAGCTCGCCCACTTCGCCGCGCTCGACCGGCGGCTCGACCAGCTCGGCTCGGCCGGGCAGGCGGACGTGGACCAGGTGTTCGGCGCACGGCCGAGCAGCGCGCCCGTGCTGCCGAAGGGGCTGACCGCGCAGACCGCCGCGCTGGTGGAGCGCGTGCTGCGGGAACGCCCGGTGACGGCCAGCGAGTGCGCCGACGCCACCGAGCTGGCCAGGGTGTCCGCGCGGCGGTACCTGGAGCACTTCGTGAGCACCGGCAAGGCCGAGGTGCGGCTGAAGTACGGCGGCACCGGGCGGCCCGAACGCCTCTACGTCTGGCTGGGCTGACCGCTCTTGCGCACGATCAGGTAAGCCTGCCGGGTCTTCTCCCACTTCGGGTCCGCCGGCTCCCGCTCCAGCCGGGTGTGCGGCTCGAACCCCGCCTCGGCGAGCTGGCCGAGCACCCGGTCGGGGTTGATCCGGTACACGTCGAGCAGGATGTCGTGCCCGTAGCCCTGCTCGTACCGCCGGACCTCGTCGCCGACCTGGAACGCCAGCACCAGCAGGCCGCCGGGCGCGAGCACGCGGTGGAACTCCGCGAGGACGGCCGGGTGCTCCTCCCACGGCACGTGGATCAGCGAGTACCAGGCCAGCGCGCCGCCCAGCGAGCCGTCCGGCAGGTCGAGGTCGAGCATCGAACCCACCTCGAACGGCACGTCCGGGTGCTCGCGGCGGGCCACCTCGACCATCTCCGGCGACAGGTCGACGCCGAACACGTCCACGCCGAGCCGCTTGAGGTGCCCGGAGATCCGGCCGGGACCGCACCCGACGTCCGCCACCCGCCCGCTCACCAGCTCGGCGAACATCCCGAGCACCGCCCGGTCCGCGGGGATCTCCGCGAGCAGGTCGCGCGCGAGGTCGGCGTAGCTGTGGGCGACGGTGTCGTAGGCGGTGCGCGCCATGGTGAGGAAATCGGGCTCGGTCACGCCCTGGGACCTTAGTCCCAGCCACCGCCGCGGCGGCCCTGCTTCGTCTGGGCGCGGCGCTTCTTCTCCGCGATGCGGCGTTCCTTCGAGCCCTTGGTCGGCTTGGTCGCGCGGCGCACCGGCGGGGGCGCGGCGGCGGCGTCGCGCAGGAGGCGCGCCAGCCGCTCGCGGGCCGCCTGGCGGTTCTGCAACTGCGCCCGGTGCTCGCTCGCGGTCACCGTGAGCACGCCGTCCACCAGGCGCTTCTCCAGGCGGCCGAGCATCCTCGCGCGCAACCACTCCGGCACCGACGGCGAGGCAGCCAGGTCGAAGCTCAGCTCGACCCGGCTGTCCGCCGTGTTCACGCCCTGGCCACCGGGGCCCGAGGACCGGGAGAACCGCTCGCTCAACTCGGCCGCCGGTATCACCAGCGTCCGCGTCACGGTCAGGTCCTCGGCCACCGGTACAGGTTAGAAGACCAGCCCCGGCACGGTCGCCAGGTTTACGAGCTCGTCCACCGTCATCGGGTTCGGCCCACCGCCCACCGCCGGCGTCGTGTTGTAAGGGCCTCCGCTTCGGTCCTCGATGCCCTGGGCCGACACCTCGAGCTTCCGACCGTCCGGGAGCTTCGCGGTGACCCTGATCAGATCGCCCGGGACGTCCGGTCCGCGCTCGACCTTGTACTCACGACCGTCGGGCGTCGTCCGCACCTCGCACGTCCGGGCGGCCGACTGGAAGGTGACCGCCTCACAGCCCTCGTACGGGCGCGCGACCAGTTCCACCGTCACGATGGCACTGCCGCGGGCGTCGAACACCTCCGCGTGGGCCTTGTAGAAGGCTCCCCACGCCTCGAACTCCCAGGGGCCGAACTCCGCCCCGGCGGGGCTGTGCGTCTGCATCGCCGGGATCGCGCCCGAGTCGCGCAGGATCCCGGTCAGCTCCGCCGCCCGCTCGTCCGACAGGCCCGAATCCAGTGGCTTGGTGTACGGACCAGGCGCTGATCGCGGTACCGCCACCTGGGATTCGGCGGTGCTCGCCTGCCCCACGTCCGGACCGCCGCCACCATCGGCGTCCAGGCCGAACGGCACGATCGCCACGGCCACCGCGACCGCCACCGCCGAGCCGACGGACGCGTGCCGGGTCACGACCTTGCGCCGGCCCGCGCGGCGGATGGCGGACTTGTCGACGGCCAGCGGCGGCTCGTCGGCGAACGCCGTGGCCAGGGTCTGCTTGATGTCTGTCATCGCTGCTCCTCCAGGACGTCGTGCCCGAGAAGGTCGCGCAACGCGGCCAAGCCCTTGGCCGCCTGGCTCTTCACGGTGCCTTCGGTTCGCCCGAGGAGGCGCGCGGTCTCCGTGACGCTCAGGTCCTCCCAGTAGCGGAGCACCACCACCGTCCGCTGCCCGACCGGCAACGACGCCAGCGCGCGCCGCACGTCGATGTCGGACGGGGCGCCCGCGACCGGTGTGTCCGGCACCGCGTCGACCACCGTCTCCCGCCGCCGGAACGCCCGGCGCGAGTCGTCGATGGCCGCGCGGACCAGCACCTTCCGCGCGTAGGCGTCCGGCGACGCGTCCCGCCGCACCCTGGGCCAGGCGACGTACAGCTTGGTCAGCGCCGTCTGCACCAGGTCCTCGGCGCGGTGCCAGTCCCCGCACAGCAGGTACGCGGTCCGCCGCATCACCAGTGCCCGGGCGTCGACGTACTCGTCGAACTCACGATCGCGATCCACTCGGCCCCTCCTCGGTCGCCGCTTGATACGGATCGGCGACCGCCGGAGGTTGCTGCCGGCGCCTAGAAACGCGGGTGGTCGCCCACCAGGGCGGCGCCCGGCTCGTCCGAGCGGACCACGTCGCCCAGCACCCACGCGGGCACGTGGCGGGCCGTGAGCACGGCCAGGGAGCGGTCCACGTCCTCGGGCGCGACCACGGCCACCATGCCGACACCCATGTTGAACGTCTTCTCCATCTCCTCGCGCTCCACCCGACCGCGCTGGGCGATCAGGGCGAACACGGGCGCGGGCGTCCAGGTGCGGCGGTTGAGCTCGGCGCGCAGGCCCTCGGGCAGCACGCGGGCCAGGTTCGCGGCCAGGCCACCACCCGTGACGTGGGCGAACGTGCGCACCTCTGCCTCGGCGGCCAGCGCGAGGCAGTCCTTGGCGTAGATGCGGGTCGGCTCGAGCATCTCCTCGCCGAGGGTGCGGCCGAACTCCTCGACGTGGCCCTCCAGCGGCATCCGGGCGATGTCCAGCAGCACGTGCCGCGCCAAGGAGTACCCGTTCGAGTGCAGGCCGGACGAGCCCATGGCGATCACCACGTCACCCGCGCGCACCCGGTCCGGGCCGAGCATGCCGGACGCCTCGACCACGCCGACGCCCGTGCCGGAGATGTCGTAGTCGTTCGCGCCCATCAGGCCGGGGTGCTCGGCGGTCTCGCCGCCCAGCAGCGCGCACCCCGCCAGCACGCAGCCCTCGGAGATACCCTTGACCAGCGCCGCGACCTTGTCCGGGTCGACCCGGCCGATCGCGATGTAGTCCTGCATGAACAGCGGCTCCGCGCCGCACACCACGAGGTCGTCCACGACCATCGCGACCAGGTCGATGCCGACCGTGTCGTGCTTGTCCAACGCCTGCGCGACCGCGATCTTGGTGCCGACGCCGTCGGTCGAGGCCGCGAGCACCGGTTCCTTCCAGCGGTCGAGCTTGAGCTGGAACAACCCCGCGAAGCCGCCGATCCCGCCGAGCACCTCGGGACGCTGCGCCTTGGCCGCCCACGGCTTGAGCTTCTCCACCGCCTCGTCGCCGGCTTCGATGCTTACTCCAGCTGCGGCGTAGGTCGCCTTGGCGCTGTCCGTCACGTCTCTGTGCTCCACATTCAGGGCATCCACATTCGGTACATCTGTTCCCGGGCCGGGCGCGCGCCCGGCTCCGCCGGCGATCAGGGGCGTTGCAGGGCGTCTTCGGCACCGTACCCGTTCGTCAGGACGGGGGTCGCCGAGCCCGCGACGCCCCGGATCCCCTCGAGCAGGTGCTTGCCGATCAGCGCGTCGTCGGGCAGCGGGATCGGGTAGTCCCCGTCGAAGCAGGCCGTGCACAGCCGGGTCTTGGGCTGCTCGCTGGCCGCGATCAGCTCCTCCAGCGACACGTAGCCGAGCGAGTCCGCGCCGACCGAGCGGCGGATGCCGTCGGTGTCCAGGCCGTTGGCGATCAGCTCGGCCCGGGAGGCGAAGTCGATGCCGTAGAAGCACGGCCACTTGACCGGCGGCGACGCGATCCGCACGTGCACCTCCAGCGCACCCGCCTCGCGCAGCATCCGGACCAGGGCGCGCTGGGTGTTGCCGCGCACGATCGAGTCGTCCACCACGACCAGGCGCTTGCCGCGGATCACGTCCCGCAGCGGGTTCAGCTTCAGCCGGATGCCCAGCTGGCGGATGGTCTGCGACGGCTGGATGAACGTGCGGCCGACGTAGGCGTTCTTGACCAGGCCCGAGCCGTACGGGATGCCGCTGGCCTGCGCGTACCCGATCGCGGCCGGCGTGCCGGACTCGGGCACCGGGATGACCAGGTCGGCCTCCACCGGGTGCTCCGCGGCCAGCCGGCGGCCGATCTCGACGCGGGTGGCGTGCACCGAGCGGCCGGCGATCGTGGTGTCCGGACGGGCCAGGTAGACGTACTCGAAGATGCAGCCCTTGGGCTCGGGCGTGGCGAACCGGCTGGACCGCAGGCCGTTCTCGTCGATCGCGATCAGCTCGCCCGGCTCGACCTCGCGGACGAACGACGCGCCCACGATGTCCAGCGCCGCCGTCTCGCTGGCGACCACCCAGCCGCGCTCCAGCCTGCCGAGCACCAGCGGGCGCACGCCCTGCGGGTCGCGGGCCGCGTAGAGGGTGGACTCGTCGGAGAACGTGAGGCAGAACGCCCCGCGCAGGGTCGGCAGCAGCTCCAGGGCCGCCTGCTCGATGCCGATGTCGGCGGCCTGCGCGGCGAGCAGGCCGCAGATCAGGTCGGAGTCCGTGGTCGCGCCGTGGCTGGTGTCCACGCCGACCTCGCGCGCCTTCACCATCAGCTCGGCGGTGTTGACCAGGTTGCCGTTGTGGCCGAGCGACAGGCCCGAGCCGGTGGCCGTGGTGCGGAACGTCGGCTGCGCGTTCTCCCACGTGGTGGAACCGGTGGTGGAGTAGCGGCAGTGGCCGACGGCGACGTGGCCGCGCAGCGCCTGGAGCACCTGCTCGTCGAACACCTGGCTGACCAGGCCGAGGTCCTTGAAGACCACCACCTGGCTGCCGTCGCCGACCGAGATGCCGGCGGCTTCCTGGCCGCGGTGCTGGAGGGCGTAGAGGCCGTAGTAAGTGAGCTTGGCGACCTCCTCGCCGGGCGCCCACACGCCGAACACACCGCATTCCTCGCGGGGTTCGCGCTCTTCCTGGGTGTCGGGGTCAATGCGGCCGGTTGCTGAATGGTCGGTGACCACCGGGTTGCTCCCTAACGACGAGGGTGGGCTGCACTATCGAGTGTAAGGCTGAGAGGGGGCGTCCCACCCCCCTCAGCCCCCCTGCGACGTGACGAAACGCACCCTCACCCGGCCGTCAGTCGAGCTTCAGCGCGAACCAGACCCGCTCGTCGCCCGTGTGCTTGAGCGGCAGCCGGCCCCACAGCCCGTAGTGCACGAGCTGCGCCTCGCCGGTGATCTGGACGTCCGTCTCCTCGCCCGGCCAGGCCGCCCGCACCTCCGGCACGACGCCCGGCGCGAACGTCACCACCCACGCCTCGGGCACGTCGGTGAGCTGGACGAGGGCGGTGCCCTTGGTGGTCGGCGGCACGTCGGTGGCGTACTTGGCGGCGAGCAGGGTGGTGAGCGCCTCGTCGATGCCGTCGACCGCGAAGTCCGCGTCGCCCACCACCAGCTCGCGCAGGGCCGCCTGGGCGTCCCAGCGGCGGAGGTCGAGCTCGTGCGCGATCCGCCGGTGCCAGACCCACGCCAGGTCCGGCGCGGCGGGCGAGAACGTCCAGGCCGCCCGGTTGCCCGGGACGGCGGGCAGCAGCTCGGCGGCCTTGGCCAGCTGGGTGTCCAGGTAGGTCAGCGGCTCCACCTCGGCGGGCGGGCTCGGCAGGCGGAGCTGGACGGGGCTGCCGGTGCGGAGGTACTCCAGCGACGTCTCCAGGAACCTGCCGACGTGCAGCGTCAGGTCGGTGAACGTCCAGCCGGGGCAGCTGGGCACCTTGGCGGCGGGGTCGGCCTTCCCGACCGCCGCCCGGAACATCCCCGCCTGCGCGGTGAAGACCTCGGTCCACCGCTGGGTGGTCCAACCTCCAGGCACGTCCAGCCTCCCGCTTGAGTCGATCGGTGCGCGGCCATCGTGCCGCACGGGGCGCCGTCCCGGCGGCGGAAGGCCGACCTTCCCCCTGATCGACGCGGGGACCGGGCCGCCGGTGCCGTCCGATCGCGAATACCTCCGGGTGGGATCACCTCAGGGTGGGGATCCGGCGACGGGCGGACGGGCCCGGGTCGCCCGGCGGGACGACGGCACCGCCGGGCGGGACCGGCGTCAAGCCAGGTCGACGACCACCTTCACGTCGTCGGGCTCCCGCTCCAGCGCCTCGGTGAAGCGGTCGAGGGGCACGCGGCGGGTGATCAGGCCGTTCAGCCACGGTCGGCTGGCCTCGGCGAGGGCGTCGGCGGCCGCGAGGTAGTCCGGCAGGCCCGCGTTGACCGTGCCGAAGACCGTCTTGTTGCCCAGCACCATGCCGTCGAACACGCCCGGGTCCAGCGGCACGGGGTCGTGCTCGCCCGAGATGCCCGCCACGACGGTGACCGACGCGCGGCGGGCGCACTCCCAGATCAGGGCCGGCACGCCGGTGCACTCGATCGCCACGTCCACCTCGGCGGTGACCTTGGCCAGGTCGGGGTGGTAGGTCGCGCCCAGCGTGGTCACCAGGTCGGGTTTGCGGCCGTCGGTGACGCGGTCGACCACGTGCACCTCCAAGCCCCGCTGCACGCCGAGCAGCGCGGCCAGCAGGCCGATCGGCCCCGCGCCGGTGATCAGCGCCGACCGGACCGGCAGGTGCGACCGCGCGGCCACCGCCGACACCTGCGCCCACGCCTTGGCCACCACCGAGGCGGGCTCGGTCAGCACGCCCGCGTCACCCAGGGTCGGGTCCAGCCGCACGGCGAACTTCGGCGGCACGGTCCAGCGCTGCATGCCGTACCCGTCGAGCTCCTTGATGCCGCGCTCGGTGTACTTGCCGTTGCGGCAGAAGTCCCACGCGTCCACCGCGCACGCCGGGCACGGCTCGGGGTCGGGCCGGCGCACCACCCCGGCCACCAGGTCGCCCGGCGCGAACTCGGGCGTCGGGCTGCCGATCACCCGGCCGAGCGACTCGTGGAACGGCACGATGTGCCCCCGACCGGGCGGCAACCAGCCGAAACCGTCGCGGACGATCTCCACGTCGGTGCCGCACACGCCCGCCAGCAGCCCCTCGACCAGCAGCTCGCCGTCGACCGGGACGACCTCGCGGTCCACCACCCGTGACGCCGAGGGCTCGCCGGGGACGACCTCCGCCGCCCTCACGCCGCACCGCCGCGGTGGCGTTCGTCGCGGGTGTGGCCGCCGAACAGCACCGCCGCGCTGTTCACCAGCGCCAGGTGGCTGAACGCCTGCGGGAAGTTGCCGAGCATCCGCCCGGTGCCCGCGTCGTACTCCTCCGCCAGCAGCCCCACGTCGTTGCACAGGTCCACGAGCCGGTCGAACATCGCCAGCGCCTCCTCGCGCCGCCCGGCCAGCGCCAGCGCGTCGACGTACCAGAACGAGCACGCCAGGAAGCTTCCCTCAACGCCGACCAGCCCGTCCACTTCGGACTCGCCGTGCCCCGTCTCGTACCGGTCGACCAGGTCGCCGCGCTTGAGCACCCGCGAGATCGCGTCGAGGGTGCCGGTGACGCGCGGGTCGTCGCCGGGCAGGAAGCCGACCGCCGGGATCAGCAGCGTGGCCGCGTCCAGCTCCGTCCCGCCGTAGTACTGGGTGAACGCGCCCAGCGACGCGTTCCAGCCCTTCGCCAGCACCTCGGCGTGCACGGCCTCGCGCAGCTCGCGCCACCGCTGCACCGGACCGGGCAGGTCGTGCTCCTCCACCGCGCGCACCGCCCGGTCGAACGCCACCCACAGCATCACCCGCGAGTGCGTGAAGTGCCGGTCCGGGCCGCGCACCTCCCACAATCCCTTGTCCGGCTGCTCCCACACCTTCTCCAGGTGCCGCATCATGCCGCGCTGCATGGCCCACGAGTCCGGCGTCTCGCCGAGGCCGCGTTCCCGGGCCAGGTGCAACGCGTCCATCACCTCGCCGTACACGTCCAGCTGCAACTGCCGGTAGGCCGCGTTCCCGACCCGCACCGGCCGCGCGCCCCGGTAGCCGGGCAGCCAGTCGACCTCCCACTCGACCAGGTGCCGCTCGCCGCCGAGGCCGTACATGATCTGCAGGTCGGCCGGGTCGCCCGCCACGGCGCGCAGCAGCCACCGCCGCCACGCCGCCGCCTCGTCCGTGCAGCCGAAGTTGTCCAGCGCCAGCAACGTGAACGTGGCGTCGCGCAGCCAGCAGTACCGGTAGTCCCAGTTGCGCTCGCCGCCGAACGTCTCCGGCAGCGACGTGGTCGGCGCGGCCACGATCCCGCCGGTCGGCGCGTACGACAGGCCCTTCAACGTGATCAGCGACCGCCGCACGGCCTCCGCGTGCGGACCGTCGTAGCCGATCCGGGACGACCAGCCCAGCCAGAACGCCTCCGACCGCGCCACCTCCGCCATCGCGTCCACCGGCGCGGGCGGCTCGTCGGGCGAGTAGGCGAACTCCATCACCCACGACAGCCGCTCGCCCGCCGAGATGGTGAACTCCGCCTCGTGCGCGCGTTGGCCGTGCACCCGGTAGGGCAGCCGGTCGCCGTACAGCGCGACCGCGGACGGTCCGGCGAGCGCGACGATGCACTCCTGCCCGTCCCGCTCGCCGCGCCGCACCCACGGCACCGAGTCGCCGTAGGCGAAGCGCAGCACCCACCGCAACGACATCTCGACCTGCCCGGCCACGCCTTCCAGCACGCGCACCACCCGCGTGTCGGCGTCCCAGTCGTCCTGCTCGGGCGGCATGGTGTCGATCAGCCGCACCACGCCGTCCACGGTCTCGAACTCGGTCTCCAGCACCAGGCCGCCGTCCCGGTAGGACCGTCGCACCGACACCACCTCGCCCGTCGGCGCGATCCGCCAGTGCCCGTCGTCCTCGGTGCCGAGCAGTCGGGAGAAGCAGGACGGCGAGTCGAACCGCGGCATGCACAGCCAGTCGATCGACCCGTCCCGTCCCACCAGGGCCGCCGTCCTCAGGTCGGACAGCAGCGCGTAGTCCTCGATCCGTCCAGGTCCCGTGTCTCCCACGCCGCCGACCCTACGTACCCGTGTTCGGCCGTGCGCGCTGTCGCGCGGGTTGCCCCAACCCGCCTTGCGGGTGACGTTGATCCGATACGTTGGTCCTCATGCGCCGTGTCGTGCCGCTCATCGCCGCCTTGGCCCTGCTCGGGGGCTGCTCGCAAGCCACGGACGGGTCCGCCAACCCCGGTGGTTCGACGCCGACGACCACCGCGTCGGGCCAGGCGTCCGGGTCGGGCAAGCCCTCCTCGACGACGAAGGAGCCGGCCAAGCGCCCGAAGACGATCAACATCGACGACGTGGACCCGTGCACGCTGCTGACCGAGGCCCAGCGCGCCGAGTTCGGCCTGGACCGGCCGCCGCAGCCGGGCGGGCAGCCGGACAAGAAGAGCTGCACGATCAGCCGCGAGGACCGCAAGTACTTCGTCGGCCTGACCGCCGACACCACGGCGGGCATCGACGACTACGCCAAGTCGGTCGGCAAGGTGACCAAGCTGGAGGTCGGCGGCTTCCCCGCGCTGATGATCGAGGCGACGACCCAGCTCGGCGTCTCCTGCTCCGTCACGGTGGACGTCTCGGACGGCCAGGTGGTCGACGTGCAGGCCTCCAGCGTCGACGAGACCGACATCCCGACCCTGTGCCAGGTCGTCCAGCCGGTCGCGGCCGCGGTGGTCGCCAACGTGAACAAGTAGAACTATTCCCTTTGCAGGTGGAACCGGTCACCTGCGTCATGCATCAGAGCTAAAGTCGTCCCAGATGCACACGCTGGGGTATGTGCAGCACTGAGGAGGGGTGTGCCGTGTACATCGCGGATGGTGGTGGCGGAGGAACGACGCCGACGACGCTGCCCGACTACAGCGGGGCGCAGCGCAAGTTGAGCATCGAGCCCTCGGCGATCCCGGCCGCGCGCAAGGTGTTCTCGGACGCGCTGGACCAGCTCGAGACGAAGCTCGCCAACGCGATGACGCAGCTCGAAGCGAAGCCCTGGGCGGGCGACCCGGTGAGCGACGAGACCGCGCAGCGGTTCAACCAGGACACCTTCAAGTCCGGGGACTCGGCCGGCGTGGTGGCGCTCAAGGCGTACCGCGAGCAGCTCAAGGGCGTGGTCGACCAGCTCACCGCGATCGAGGCCGACTACCGCCGGGTCGAAGGCGACAACTCCGCGTCCTGGGGACGCATCCACAACGGCTGAACCTTGCTGACCTACGCACCCGAGGGGGGCGAGCACGATGGGTGACCACCGCTGGCGCGGGTATGCCCACCCCGATCTCTACCGGATGATCAACGAGGGTCCGGGCGTTGCCGCGTCCCGGCCGCTCGAGGACTCCTGGAAGTCGCTGTCCGAGACCCTGGGCGAGATCGACGTCTCGATCAAGGAAGGGCTCGCCAAGCTCGGCGCGAGCTGGGAGGGCGACACCGCCGACACCACGACGGCCACGCTGTCGCCGCTCGCCGCGTGGGCGGAGGACGCCCAGCAGGGTTCGAGCACGATGGAGACCTCCGCCCAGCTGCAGGCGGACTACATCGCGAACGCCCGCAAGGAGATGCCCGAGCCGGTCCCGGTGACCACCGAGGCGCCGTCGCTCGGCGACAAGATCCTCGGCGGGCTGACCGGTCCGGTCGGGATGATGCACGTCATCCAGCAGCAGCAGGACCACGAGCAGCAGGAAGCGGCGCAGGACAACGCCGAGGCCAAGGCTGTCGAGGTGATGAACAACTACCAGTCCAGCAGCGAGTGGAACGCCGACACGCTGGGCAAGTTCGTCCCGCCGCCGCAGGTCGTGATCGACACCCCGCCGCCCGCCGGCGCGGGCGAGTTCAACAACACGCGGGCGAACTACAACGCCACCCCGACGTGGACGCCGCCGGCCGACAGCGGTGGCACCACGAACACGTCGTGGGCCCCGCCGTCGACCGGCACGCCCGTGCCGCAGCCCGGCCTGGTGCCCGGCACCGGCGGCAACACGAACACCTCGTGGGCGCCCCCGCCGACCGGCGGGCCGACGCCGACGCCTCCGCCGACGGTCAACCCCCCGGTGAACCTGCCGCCGAAGCCGCCCGTCGGCCCGATGCCCCCTCCCCAGTGGGTCCCGCCGAAGCCGCCGAACAACGGCCCTCAGGTCCCGCCGAGGGTGCCGACCGGTCCCGGCGGTCCGCCGCGTCCCGGTCTGCCGACCGGTCGCGGCCCCGGCATGCCGGGCATGCCCGGTGTGCCCGGCCCCGGTCAGCAGGGTCCCGGCGGCATGCGTCCCGGTATGCCCGGCATGGGCGGCATGCCCGGTTCCGGCGTGCCCGGAGCGGGCATGCCCGGCGGTAGCAACCCGGCCGGCGTGCCCGGTCGCGGTGGCGTCGCGGGCGTCGGCGGCTTCGGTCCCGGCGCCGGTGGTCCAGGCGCGGCGGGTCGTCCGGGTGCGGGCGGTCCCGGCATGGCCGGTGGGGCGGCCGGCGCGCACGGCGGCAACGGCGAGGACGACATCGAGCACAAGGCAGCCGACTACCTGGTCGAGACGAACGACGTGTTCGGCGACGACCGGCTCGTCGCGCCGCCGGTGATCGGGGAAACGCCTCAGTAGGGTTCGATCCTCCGGTGCACGGGCTCGCGTCGACCTGATGCGGGCCCGTGTCCGGCGTTCAGGGGACGGGGATTTCGGTGACGTATTTCGGGGGGTCCGCGGAGCGGGAGCCGATCGAGCTCTCGGCCGAGGAGTTCGACGTGCTCTGGGAGCGCCTCGACCTGGGCCAGATGCCGTTGGTGATCAAGGTGCCGTCGCCGGGCAAGACCCACGCCGAGCGCGCCGACCTGGAACGCCGCGTCTGGCAGGGCATCGGCGCGCGCGGCCTCGGCGGCCCGACCGGGCTGCACCCGGAGCTGGACTACCTGCTGCGGCTGTTCAGCAGGCCCGAACGCGAGGTCGACGGCCGGGTGTGGATCGGCAAGAGCGTGCGGGTGCTGGCCGTGGCCAACGGTGACGAGGGCGCGGTGGCCACCTTGACCGGGGACCGGCTCACGTTCCGGCGCGCGGCGGGCAGCGGCCTGCCGTCGGCGGTGCTGGGCGCGCTGCCCGCGCACCCGGCAGGCACCGGGCACTCGGTCACCATGCCGAGCGCCGACCTGGAGGCCGCGGTCAAGAAGTCCGACGGCTCGCCCAAGAGCCTGGAGAACTCGTTGCGCCAGCACGGCGTGCGCCAGGAGGACGCCGTCACGCTGGTGAAGATGTTCACCGGGCTCGTGCACACCGGCAACTTCGGCGCGGCGGCCCGCGACAAGTACGGCAAGCGGTGCCGGCCGGACCGCGTGGTCGCGTTCTTCGACACCGAGGACGGCCGCTACCTGCAACAGCGACGGGCGTCGAACGGCACCGCGCCGTGGAGCACGTTCAGCCCGACCGACTCGCGCCGGCTCGCGCACCAGGTCGAGGAACTGCTCGCCGAAGCGGTGCGCGCCGCGAAGTCCTGACGCCGCCGCCACGGGTGGTCATCCGCGTGGCACCGGGCCCGACGACGGCCCGGCGCGCGGCGATAGCCTGGGCGGGTGCCGTCGAAGTCCGTTGACCCCCACGAGGTTCGCGCCGCGGTCGAGGCCGTGCTGCCCTGGCTCGCCGGCGAGGCCGAGCGGCCGGACCGCCCGGTGCTGGCCGCGGCCGTGCGGCTGAGCCTGCGCACGCTGGAGCAGGTCGCGCCGGGCCGCAGCGTGGAGGTGCGGGTGCCGCCGTTCGCCGCCGTGCAGTGCGTGGCGGGCCCCCGGCACACCCGCGGCACGCCGCCGAACGTGGTCGAGACCGACCCGCGCACGTGGCTGGAACTGGCCGTCGGCAGGCTCGGGTGGGCCCAGGCGGTGGCGGACGCCAAGGTCACCGCGTCCGGGAGCCGGGCCGATCTCTCAACCCTGCTCCCGGTGCTCCGCTTCTAGCTAAGCTCGACCGCGTGAAGGCGCTCAAGGCGTGTCTCGCCATCCTCGCGGTCGGAACCCTCCTCGTCGGTTGCAGCTCGGACTGGGAGGAAGAGGTCCGGTTCAAGGTCACCCGGATCACGCCCGAGCACGAGACCGTCCCGGGGAAGACGTCCCCGCCCTACGTGGTCCTCGCGCTGGACCAGGACGACCCCGGCGCGAAGGTGTCCCTCAAGACCGCCGGGGCCGACATCGACCGCTTCCCCGACGGCATCAAGGTCGGCGACTCGGTGATCTGCCAGGTGCGCCAGGTCGAGAAGAACAACCTCGACGGCCTCGAACCGGAGTCCGAAGTCGGTCCTTGCCGCTTGGCCTAGAACCAGGACCCGACGGTCTTGTCCCAGGCCTTGCCGACGCCCTCGACCGCGTCGCGGCCCAGCTCGACCACGTCGCCGACACCGCCCACGACCACGTCCCCGGCGTCGTTGAGGATTTCCTTGCCCGTGTTGAGCAGACCGGTGCCCGCCTCGGACCAGTTGCCGTTGACCGCGTCGCGACCGGCGTTCCAGAGCCCGGTGCCCGCGTCCTTCGCCAGGTCGGCCGCGCCGACGGCCGTGCCGCCGACGAAGTCCACCACCGGCCCGACGCCGGGGAGGTGCGAGCCGGGCAGCGACGGGCCGAGCGGGTTCTCGTCCCAGTCCTGCGAGGTCACCGAGCCGCCGTCGCCGGTCGCGATCCGGGCCAGGTTCTGCACCGACTCCGAACCCTCGGTGTAGTACTCGGAGTGCGCGCCGACCAGGGACGTGCCGTCGGTGGTGCCGAAGGTCCGCGCGCCGAACCGGTCGTCGTACGGGCCGATCGAGGAGCCGTCCTCGGTGAACCAGCTGGAACTGGTGCCCTGCACGACCGGGTCGTGCTCGGTCGCGCCGACGTAGACGTGACCGGGGCCCGCGGAGAGCTGGTCGACGTTCGACGCGCCGACGCCGGGCGAGCCGATGAACGCGATGTCGTCCGCGGCAAGGCCGTTCATGCCCGCGTAGCCGACGGTGGTGGAGCCGTAGGAGTGGCCGATCACGGTCACGTGCGGGTCGTGGCCCGCGGCCTCGGCGGCGGCGCGGTAGCCGTTGACGTCGGCGACGAGGTTCGCGCCACCCTCGCGGGCCTGCGCGGGGTTGTCGACCTCGCCGATCGCCCAGCCGGGCGCGTCGTAGCCGAGCCACTGGATGGTGGCGTTGCCGTCCGCGCCCATCTGCTCGCGCAGGTTCGCGGCCTGGCTGAGGCCGAAGCTGCCCAGGTCCGAACCGGTGCCCGGCACGCAGACCGCGAGGTTGTTCGCGGTGTCCGGGTCGCCGTACGCGACCGCCATGCCGCCGTCGCCACGCGGGCCGTACGGGTCGTAGGCGAGGAGGCGGACATCGCTCTCGTCCCAGCCCTTCTTGACGGCGATCTGCTCGGCGTTCTCGAGGCTGTCCGCGGCCTTCTGCGCGTTCTCGGCCTTGGTGGCGGCCTCTTGGCGCTGCTCGCTGAGCGACGCGTACTGCTCGTCGTTCATGAGCTTGGTCATGTCGTCGGAGTTGTTCGGGTCGAGGCCCAGCTCCCGCGCCCGCTCGGCCAGCTGCGCGTCGAGCTGGTCGCGCTGGTCGCCGAAGCGCTGGAGGTCGTCCGCGATGCGCATCCGGTTGGCCTGGTCCAGCACGCCGGACGGCAGGCCGCGCAGCTGGCCGAGCTCCTGGAACTTGGTGCGCAGCAGCTCGTCCTGCTGCTCCTTGGTCAGCGACTTCCACCAGGCGGCGACCTGCTTGGGGTCGGTGCCGGGACCGGGCACGGTGGCGGACGTGCGCATGGCCGCGACGGCGGTGTTCCAGCCGGGGTCCTTGCTCGCGGTCTCCTCGAAGCCGGGCCGGACCTTGGTGAGCGCGTCGGCGTAGGAGCGGAGCACGCGCTCGTAGCCGGTCTTGACGTTGTTCAGCTGCTCGTTGACGCGGCTGGCCAGCTCACGGGTCTGCGCCTCGTCCAACGCGGGCGAGCGGCCGCGCCAGAAGTCGATCAGCTGGTCGGCGCTGCCGCGCATCTGGGCGTAGGCGCGGGACGCGGCCTGGACGATGTCGGCGCCCGCGCCCAGCCGCTCGCCGGCCACGGTCGCGGACTTCGCGGACAGCTCGGCGCGTGCGCCGAAACCCGCCGCGGCGTCGCCCTGCCAGCTGGAGGTGGCCGTGCTGCCGCCCGACGAGACCGCCTGCCCCGCGCGGCCGACGGCGCTCATCGCGCCGGTGATGGGGTCGGAGGCCGCCGCGACCCGGCCCGCGTCGCCCGCGGCCAGCTGCCCGTACAGGACCTCAGGGTCGGTGAAGCTCACGCCATGCCCCCTTCGATGCCGCGGAACGAGGTGTTCGAGTCGTCGTCCGCGCGCTGGTAGGCGTCGGCGTTCTCGTTGAGGCCGTCACCGGCGTCTCGGTACCAGGCGCTGCCCCGGCGCAGGTCGTCGGACTGCTCGCCGGACCACTTGGCCAGCGCGTCGACGAACTCCGCCGCCGCGGGCACCTGGCCGAGCGCGTCGGCGTCGAGCCTGAGCATGGAGATCATCTCCGCGCCGTCGCCTGCCGCGTCCGCGCCTTCGTGGAACTGCTTGGACGCCTCGCGCAACGTCTCTGGTCGCACCCCGAACACGATCGCCCACCCTTCGCGCCGCCTGCCGCCGGCAATGCGACGCACGTTCACCCGTCCCGGTTCCCTCGCCCCACTGGTCCAGGAGGGGGAGAAATCCGCCCGTCGGTGATCACTCAAAGGTGATCTTGCCAGCGTCGAACAGCAGTTCGACCATTGACACATGACATTGTTGCTCCAGGCGTCCGGGCTCATGGTCGTCATCGCCCTGCACGAATCGGCGGAACGCCTCCGCCGATTCGCCGTCGCCTACCTGACCCGAACACGGCCCCGCGCACGCCACCGCCTGCTCAGTCCTCGCCAGATCCGTTGGCAGCGCTGGAAGTCCGCGCTCGCGGACTACCTCGTGGCCCGCTTCGCCGAGGTCGCGGTGGACGCCGTGCCCTACCCGCCCATCCCGGTGCGACCCGACCCCGAGACGTCCCGCCCGCCGGCCTGGGACGCGCTGGACCCACCTCCCCGAATGGCCCAGTCCGAAGAGCCTGAGCTGTTCGAGGACGACCGGTGGGACGACGACCGGACGCCCACCACCGACTACGCCTTGCCGAACGGCGCGCCGCCCGACCTGTCGGCGGAGGAGCCCGGAACCTGGCCCGTGGCGTGGCCCGAAGCGTCGCCGGAATCGTGGGCGGAGCCGTGGTCCGAGCCGTCGCCGGAGCCGTGGGCGGAGGCGTGGTCCGAGCCGTCGCCGGAGCCGTGGGCGGAGGCGTGGTCCGAGCCGTCGCCGGAGCCGTGGGCGGAGGCGTGGTCCGAGCCGTCGCCGGAACTCTGGACGGAGGCGTGGTCCCGGCCGTCGCCGCAGCCGTGGGCGGACTCCTGGACGGAGCCGTTGCCGGAGTCGTGGGCCGAGCCGTGGACGGAGGCGTGGGCGCAACCGTGGGTCGAGCCGCGGGCCGCGCACGCCGGCACCTACTTCACCGGCCACCTCGACGAGCCCGCTTACGCGAACCCCGTCACCGGACGGCACGCGGCCGCCGAGCCGACCTCCGGCCGCCACGCCCTCCGCGAGCCCGCCTAGCGGCGCAGCAGCTCGTCGATCTCCTCCGGCTTCATCGGCTTGGCGAAGAACCAGCCCTGGCCGGTGTCGCAGCCGATCCGGTGCAGGCGCTTGGCCTGCGCCGGCGTCTCGACCCCCTCGGCGGTGACGCCCAGTTGCAGCGCGTGCGCCAGTTGCACGAGCGTCGACACGATCTGGGCGTCCACCGCGTCTTCCTCATCCGCCGCGCGCAGGCCCTCCATGAACGAGCCCGCGATCTTCAGCTCGTGCACGGGCAGGTGCTTGAGGTAGGCGAGGTTCGAGTAGCCGGTGCCGAAGTCGTCGATCGCGATCCGCACGCCCATCTCCGACAACGCCCGCAGCGCCTCCAGCGGCTCGTCGGCGGTGCCCATGATCGCGCTCTCGGTCAGCTCGAGCTGCAGGTGGTGGGGCGGCAGCGCGCACTCGTCCAGGATCCGCTTCACGTCCCGCACCAGCTCCGGGTCGCGGGACTGCCGCACGGCCAGGTTCACCGACACGAACGGCGCGGAGTCGCCGAACTCCTGCAGCCACCGCCGCGCCTGCTCGCACGCCCGCCGCAGCACCCACCGGCCCAGCGGGACGATCAGCCCGGTCTCCTCGGCCAGCTCGATGAACCGGTCCGGCGCCAGCCGCCCGAACTCCGGGTGCTGCCAGCGCACGAGCGCCTCCACGCCGACCACGGTGCTGTCCTCCAGCCGCACCAGCGGCTGGTAGTCCACGTAGAACTCGTCGCGCTCCAACGCCGCCGGCATCGTCGCCGACAGGGTGAACCGGGCGACCTCCTTGGCGTTGCGCTCCGGGTTGTACAGCGCCCACCGCGACTTGCCGTCCGCCTTCGCCCAGTACAGCGTGATGTCCGCGTCACGCATCAGGTCGGCCGCCGTGGTGCCCGACAGCGCGCGCTCCACGATGCCGATCGACGCCGACACGGTCAGCTCGTGCCCGCCGATCCGGATCGGCGACTCCAGCTCGCGCAGCACGCGGTCGGCGACGTTGACGATGTCCTGCGTGTCCTGCGAGCCCTCCACCAGGATGACGAACTCGTCGCCACCCATCCGGGCGACGAGCTTGCCCTCGCCGGACACGGAGTGGTCAAGCCGCCGCCCGACCTCGACCAGCAACTGGTCGCCGATGTCGTGGCCGAGGCTGTCGTTGATCACCTTGAACCCGTCCAGGTCCAGGTAGCACAGGCCGGCGCGGTGGCGCGCCCGGTTGTTGAACACCCGGCCGAGGCGCTCCAGGAACAGCGCGCGGTTCGGCAGGCCGGTCAACGGGTCGTGCAACGCCTGGTAGCGCAGCCGGTTCTGCAGCAGGTGGCGGTCGGTGACGTCCTCGATCATCGCCACCTGGTACTGCGGATCGCCGTGGTCGTCGCGCACCAGCGACAGCGTCAGGTGCGTCCACACCTGCTCGCCGTCGGCCCGGCGGAACCGCTTCTCCGCCCGGTAGTGGTCGCACTCGCCCGCGGTGAGCTGGTCGTACAGCCGCCAGACGCTGCCGCCGTCCTCCGGGTGCATCAGGTCGCGGATGTTGTACTGCCGCATCTCCTCGACGCTGAACCCGAGCATGTCCTGCAACGCCTGGTTCACGTCCAGGATCCGGCCCTCGATGTCGGCGATGCCGATGCCGATCGCGGCCTCGGTGAACATCGCCCGGAACCGCGCCTCGGACGCGCGCAACGCGGCTTCGGCCTGGTCACGGGCGTCCAGCACGGCCGCGCGGATCGCCTCCTGCTCGGCCAGCGTGCGTTCGCGCAGCGCACGGGCGTACCCGGCGGCCAACGCGCCCTGCAACGCGGCCAGCCGCGACCGCATCAGCTCGTCCGGCTGGATGTTCAGCTCGCCGAGCAGGTCGTCGCCGAGCAGCTGCACGGTGCGGCCGAGCGTGTCGGTGCCGGTGAAGTGCGCCTCGACCAGGCGTGCGCCGATCTCGTAGCCGGGCGCGGTGCGGAACGGGCTGGCGTGCAGGGCGTGCACCAGCACCTCGGTCAACGCCTGGAGGTGCTCGGCGACCTCGGCCCGCGTCATCGGGACGTAGCTGCTGCCGATGACGGCGGTGGCCCAAGTGCGGGCGAAGGACTCCGCCCCGGCCAGTACGGCGGGGTCGAGGTTCGATCGGCCCGGTGCTGCCACCCGATGGTCAACCTGTTCCGTCATGTCCGCCGGCCTACCGCCACAACCCAGAGGATACGGCCGGTCGCGGGGCGCGGTCGACAACCCGGCCCGGTCCGCGATCGGCGTCGTCGCCGCTCATCAGGCCTTCCGCCCGACGCCGCCGAAGCTGATGAAGTGGGCGGCGTCGGCGTCCACGTCGTCGGGCGACTCCGGCCACCACAGCGGCAGCCGCGCCACCCCGGGCTCGACCAGCTCGAAACCGTCGAACATGGCCTCGACCTCGCGTTTCGGCCGGAAGCACATCTCGCTGACGCCCCGGTCGTAGACGCTCTTCGCGTCGTCCCACGTGGGGTCCCACTCGCCTTCCTCGAACCCGGCGTGCGAGATCGCCAGGTAGCTGCCGTCCGGGAGGGCGTCGCGGTAGTCGCCCACGATCCCGCGGGGGTCCTCGGCGTCGGGCACGAAGTGCAGCAGCGCGATCATCAGCACGCCGATCGGCTCGTCGAAGTCCAGCAGGCCCTGCACCTCGGGCGAGGCCAGCACCTGCTTGGCGTCGCGCACGTCGGTCTGCAGCACGTTCACCAGCTCGTTCCCGGTGAGGATGGCCCGGCTGTGCGCGACCGCGACGGCGTCCATGTCCACGTACACGACGCGGGCGGACGGGTCCGCGGCCTGGGCGATCTCGTGCACGTTGCCGACCGTCGGGATGCCGGAGCCCAGGTCGAGGAACTGGCGGATGCCCCGCGACAGCATGAACCGCACCGCCCGGCGCAGGAACGCCCGGTGGTTGAGCACGATGCTCTTGATCACCGGCACGTCCGCGAGGACCTTGTCGGCGACCGCCCGGTCGACGGCGAAGTTGTGCGCGCCGCCGAGCCAGTAGTCGTAGACCCGCGCGATGCTCGGGCGGGCCAGATCGATGTCGCCCGGCGCCCAGGTGGGCCGCTCCACGCTGTCCACTCGAAATCTCCTCCGACGTGCTCGTGTCCCACCGTTGCGGTGACACCCACATC
Organism: Actinosynnema sp. NPDC049800; assembly: GCF_040656635.1. Taxonomy (NCBI): domain Bacteria; kingdom Bacillati; phylum Actinomycetota; class Actinomycetes; order Pseudonocardiales; family Pseudonocardiaceae; genus Actinosynnema; species Actinosynnema sp. NPDC049800. Next base: position 314,890 of record NZ_JBFAMT010000002.1, read on the forward strand.
ATGGGCCAATCCGGTGAGTTAGCACACCGTCGGATCGCGCGAGTTCTTCAATCACCCACCTCGGATCTGATCACCGGGAAGAATGACGGCCTTGTGGAGCACCTGTGGATCGCGGGCGCGGTCGTCTCGGTGGCGGCGCTGGTCTGGCTCGTGGTCGGCCGCCGCCGCGAGCGCGGTGTGGTCAAGCCCGTCCTGCTCGGTGCGATCGGCGCGTTCCTGCTGGTCACGGGCTGGTTGTTCGCCGTGGACCCGACCGCGCCGAAGCACGAGGCGATCAAGACCGGCGGGCTCGCGGGCGGCGCGCTCGTCGCCCTGTACGCGCTGTGGCTCAACGACCGCCGGCGGCGCACGGACGAGGACCGGCAGCGGATCGAGTCCGCGCGGCAGGCGTTGGAGAACGCGCGGGCCGAACACGATCGGTCGCGGGTCGCCGACGAGCGGTTCGCCCGATCGGTTGAACTGCTCGGTCACGACGCGGAGCAGGTCCGGGTGGGCGCGATGCACGGGTTGGCGGGGCTGGCGCGGTCGCGCGCCGAGTACACCCAGACCGTGCTCGACGTGCTGTGCGCGTACCTCCGGCGGCCGTTCGAGGAGACGCTCGCGGACGACGACGTGGTGGCCCGGGACGAGCGGGAGCTGGAGGTCCGGCTCACCGCCCAGCGCCTGATCGCCGACCTGCTGCCCCGCGCCGGCACCGCCGACGCGCCCCTCTACAACCTGGACCTGACCAGGGCGCACCTGGAGTACTTCGACCTGTCCCACCGCCAGGTCGGCGACCTCGTGCTGCGGGCGGCGCACCTGCGGGAGTCGAACTCGGCGCACCACGCGGTCGTGCACGGCGGCGCCTGGTTCACCGACGCGGTCAGCGACGGGCGGCTGCACCTGCACGACATGGTCTTCCACGGCAAGGCGTGGTTCAGCCGGTTCAGGTGCCACGACACCGCCGACTTCACCGCCACGAGGTTCCTCGGCCCGAACAAGTTCGCCGGGGTCAGGTTCACCGCGCCGGCGAAGTTCGCGGACTGCGAGTTCGCGGAGCCGATCGACTTCGCGGACGCCAACTTCCGCGGCGGTGTGCACCTGGGGTTGGCGAAACCCCAGCGAGCGCGCACGCACGCCATGTACGTGTCCCTGGAGCACGAGAACGCCCTGCCCGACGGCTGGGCGGTGGAGCGCCGCGACGACAGCGGCCTCGGACTGGTCAGGAGCTGACGTGCGGGGACGCTGGTTGTTGGTGGCGAGCGTGCTCGCCGCGGTCGTGGTGACGGTCGCGACGACCGCCCTGCTCGTCCTGGTCGACCCCAGGCAGCCGAAGGCGGAGGCGATCAAGACCGGCGGGTTGGCCGGCGGCGCGGTCGTGGCGCTGTACGCGCTGTGGCTCAACGACCGCCGGCGGCGCACCGAGGAGGCGCGGCACGACCTGGAGAGCGAGAAGGTCGCCGACGAGCGGTTCGCGCGGGCCGTCGAGCTGCTCGGCAACGAAGCCGACCAGGTCAGGGTGGGCGCCATGCACGTGCTCGCGAGCCTGGCCCACACCACGCCGCGCTACAAGCAGACCGTGCTGAGCGTGCTGTGCGCGTACCTGCGGCGGCCGTTCGAGCACGAGGCGATCGACGAGAAACCCGAAGACCCGGAGCAGGCCTTCTTCGGCAAGACGCGCGAGGTCTACCCGGCCCACGACCACGAGATGACCGTCCGGATGACCGCGCAACGGCTCATCACGGACATGCTGCCGTGGGGCGAGGACACCGACGACCTGCGGTACCACCTGGACCTGACCGGGGCGAAGCTCGTGCACTTCCGGCTGGAGGGCCGCCGGTTCGGCCGGCTGGTCGCCCGACGGGCGCAGTTCTACGGGATCACGCAGTTCGGGGAGGCCGAGCTGGGCAAGCCCGCGCTGTTCTCCGGCGCCACGTTCCACGGTCGGGTGAACTTCCGGGACGGGAGGTTCGAGGGCGGCATCTCGTTCCAGGACACCACGTTCAAGGGGGAGGTCAACGTCACGGGCGCGCAGGTCGGCACCTTCCTGCACGTGTCGCCGCAACCGCCGGCGCGGCTGGTCGGCACGCTGGAGGTGCTGGCGGGCACCGCGTTCCGCAACGACCCGGCGGGCTGGCCGCTAACCGGCGACGGGCAGCCCCCGGCCCGCCTCCAGGACCATGTCCAGCAGGACTGACGCCGCCGCGCTCACCGTCGGCGCGGTGACCACGGCGGTCTCGGCGGTCGGCGCGTCGACCAGCTCCACGAACCGCGCCCGGGTCTGCTTGGCCGCGAACGACGCCGGCACCAGCGCCACGCCGAGGCCGAAGCCTACGAAGTCCAGCAGCGAGTGCACGTCGTTGACCTCGACCGCCACCCTCCGGTCCACGCCGGCGGTGGCCAGCGCGCGGTCCACGTCGTCGCGCGTGCCCCAGTCGGGGTTGAAGTCGACGAACGGCTGACCGGCCAGCTCGGCCAGCCGCACGGACTCCCGTTCGGCGAACGGCAGCTCCGGCGCGCACGCCAGCACCAGCGGTTCACTCGACAGGGTGGACACCGACAGGTCGTCGCCCACCCGCCCGGACGTGACGAACGCGAGGTCCAGCCGGCCGGCGCGGACCAGGTCCACCAGCTCGCCCGAGCCCGCCTGGCGCAACCGCAGCTCGACGCCGGGGTGCAGCTCGTGGAACCGGGCCAGCACGGCGGGCAGGTGCACGGCGTGCAGGCACTGGATGCTGCCGACGGCCAGCGTGCCCCGCAGCAGCCCCTGCACCGCGGCCACCGCGTCCCGCGCGGCGTCGATCGTGCCGAGCACGCGCCGCGCCTCGACCAGCAGCGCGCGGCCGGCCTGGGTCAGCTCGACCTGCCGGGTGCTGCGCACGAACAGCGGCGCGCCCAGCTCCACCTCCAGCGCCCGGATCGACGCGGAGAGCCCGGACTGGGCCACGTGCATGCGCCGGGCGGCACGGGTGAAGTGGCACTCCTCGGCCACGGCCACGAAGTACTCGAGCTGCCGGAGTTCCACGATTCATCACCCGTACTGCTGAATGGCATCAGCTTCTTCTGTTGGACAGCTTAATGCCTACCGCTCAAGCTGGGCGTGCACAAGGACGACACGAGGTCGCGGAGCGGCGGCGATCCGACACAGGAGGGATGCCCACCATGCTGACTCGCCGAATCGGAGGAGTCGAGGTCAGTGCCATCGGCCTGGGCGCGATGCCGATGTCGCTGGAGGGCCGACCCGATCGCGCCCAGGCGATCGGGACGATCCGCGCGGCGCTGGACAAGGGCGTCACGCTGATCGACACGGCGGACGCGTACTCGGCCGACGACCGCGACTTCGGGCACAACGAAGAGCTGATCGCCGAGGCGCTGAAGGGCGTGAACGGCGTCATGGTCGCCACCAAGGGCGGCCACACCCGCGTGCCCGGCGGCGGCTGGGAGGTCGACGGGCGGCCGGAGTACCTGAAGGCGGCGTGCGAGGCGTCGTTGCGCCGCCTCGGCGTGGACGCGATCGACCTCTACCAGTTCCACCGGCCCGACCCGGCGGTGCCGACCGCCGAGTCCGTCGGCGCGCTGGCCGAGCTGCTGGACGCGGGCAAGATCAAGCTCGCGGGCGTGTCCAACTTCAACCCCGCGCAGATCCGGGAAGCCGACGAGGTCCTGGGCGGCCGGCTGGCGAGCGTGCAGAACCAGTTCTCGCCCGCGTTCCGCGGAAGCGAGCCGGAACTGGAGCTGTGCGCCGAGCTGGACATCGCGTTCCTGCCGTGGAGCCCGTTGGGCGGCATGAGCGCGGCCGGGCGGCTGGGTGAGCGGTTCGGCGCGTTCGCCGAGGTCGGCCGGGCGCACGGGGTGAGCCCGCAGCAGGTGTGCCTGGCGTGGATGCTCGCCAAGGCGCCCCAGGTCGTGCCGATCCCGGGCTCGTCGCGGCCGGCGAGCATCGCCGACTCGGCCGACGCCGTGCACCTGCGGCTGTCGGAGGAGGAGCTGAAGCGCCTGGACGGGTGACTCCTGCGGATGCGGCGGCGGACGTCCGGCCTGACGATCTAGGCCGGACGTACCAGCACTGCCGACCGAATGGGGGCGTTGATGGCGGCGCACACCCGACTGCACAGCTTGATCACCCGACTGGGTGTCCTCACGATCACGTTGGCGGTCGTGCCCGCGCCCGTCGCCGACGCGCTGCCCGAAGGTTCCGCGGACCACTTCGCGGGCTCGCAGATCGCCAAGCACGAGGGCGGGAACCGCACCGCGCAGCACCGGCCGCGGACCGGGGACTCCGTGCCCGGCATGGACGTCAGCAGCCACCAGGGTGACGTCGACTGGGAGAAGGCGTGGGCGGACGGCGCGCGGTTCGCCTACGTCAAGGCCACCGAGGGCACCGGGTACCGCAACCCGCACTTCGCCCAGCAGTACGACGGTTCCCACGCCGTCGGCATGATCCGCGGCGCGTACCACTTCGCGCTGCCGGACCGGTCGGACGGCGCGACGCAGGCCGAGTTCTTCGCGGCCAACGGCGGCGGCTGGTCGCGGGACGGCAAGACGCTGCCCGGCGCGGTCGACCTGGAGTACAACCCGTACGGCGACACGTGCTACGGCCTGGACCAGGCCGGGATGGGCGCGTGGGTGCGCGCGTTCAGCGACCGCTTCGTGCAGCGGACCGGCAGGCACCCGACCATCTACACGTCCACGAGCTGGTGGAACCGGTGCGTCGGCGAGTCGGACCGGTTCGGCGACACGAGCCCGCTGTGGGTGGCGCACTACGCCGACGAGCTCGGGCCGCTGCCGCACGGGTGGGACTACCAGACGATCTGGCAGTGGCAGGCCGCCGGGCTGTTCCCCGGCGACCAGAACCTCTTCAACGGCAACGACGAACAGTTGCTCAGGGTGGCACTCGGGTAGCGCCGTTGCTCCGTTTTCGTGACTAATTCACAAGAACCCTGGTGAACTGGTTAGAGGTGCAGCACACTGCCCAACGAGTCAACTCCCTGCACTGACTCGAGGAGTCACCATGAACAACCTCGCACGTACCGCCACTGCTCTGGTGACCTGCGTCGGACTGGCCGTGCTCGGCTTGACCGGCACCGCGCAGGCCGCACCCGTCGTCGAAGACCACGCCATGGGCTCGCAGATCGCCAAGCACGAAGGCGGCGGCGGCCGGCGCATCGCCATCCCGACCGACCCGAGCGCCCAGGCCGTCGTGTACGGCATCGACGTCAGCGGGCACCAGGGCAACGTCGACTGGAACTACTGGTGGGGCCAGGGCAAGCGGTTCGCCTACGTCAAGGCGACCGAGAGCACCACCTACCGCAACCCGTACTTCGCCCAGCAGTACAACGGGTCCTACAACGTCGGCATGATCCGCGGCGCGTACCACTTCGCGCTGCCGGACCGGTCCGCCGGCGCCACCCAGGCCGACTACTTCGTCAACAACGGCGGCGGTTGGTCGCGGGACGGCAAGACCCTGCCCGGCGCGCTGGACATGGAGTACAACCCCTACGGCTCCACGTGCTACGGCCTGTCCAAGGCGAGCATGACGGCCTGGATCAAGTCGTTCAGCGACCGCTACCAGGCCCGCACCGGCCGCTGGCCGGTCATCTACACGTCCACGAGCTGGTGGAGCCAGTGCGTGAGCGGCGACTTCAGCTCCACCAACCCGCTGTGGGTCGCGCGCTACTCGTCCACCGTCGGCACCCTGCCGTACGCGTGGCCGTTCTACACGTTCTGGCAGTACTCGTCCTCGCCGATCGACCAGAACCAGTTCAACGGCGCCTACGACCGGCTCCAGGCACTGGCCAACGGCTGAGCACGAGGTGGCCGGCCGGGTACGCCCCGGCCGGCCACTCCCCGCTCAGTCGAACAGCGCCGGGAGGGTGCCCTCCCAGGCCTCGCGCAGCTCGGCCAGCGGCAGCGAGCCCAGCTCCTGGATCTCCAGCGCGTCGGACTCCGGGTCCACCACACCGACCTTGCGCCACGGCAGGCCGCGCGCGGTGCACATGTCGGTGAACCGCAGCTCCTCCGTGCGCGGCACGGCCACCAGCACGCGGGCCGTCGACTCGCTGAACAGCGCGGTGAACTTGTCGCCCTCGAGGAACACCCGCGCGCCGACCTCGCCGATCAGGCAGGTCTCCACCAGCGCCTGCGCCAGGCCGCCGTCGGACAGGTCGTGCGCGGCGGACAGCATGCCGTCGCGCGAGCCGGCCACCAGCACCTCGCCGAGCAGCTTCTCCCGCGCCAGGTCCACCTTCGGCGGCAGGCCGCCCAGGTGCCCGTGCACGACGTGCGCCCACTCCGAGCCGCCGAACTCCGCGCGCGTCTCGCCGAGCAGCAGCAGCGTCTCGCCCGCCTCCGCGCCGATCCCCGTCGGGATGCGGCGGCGGACGTCGTCGATCACGCCGAGCACGCCCACCACCGGCGTCGGCAGGATCGCCGTCGAACCGGTCTGGTTGTAGAAGCTGACGTTGCCGCCGGTCACCGGGATGCCCAGCTCGACGCACCCGTCCGCGAGGCCCTTCACGGCCTGCTCGAACTGCCACATCACCGCCGGGTCCTCCGGCGAGCCGAAGTTCAGGCAGTTCGTGACCGCGACCGGCGTGGCGCCCGTGGTGGCCACGTTCCGGTACGCCTCGGCCAGCGCCAGCTGCGCGCCCGCGTACGGGTCCAGCTTGGTGTAGCGGCCGTTGCAGTCCGTGGACAGCGCCACGCCCCGGTTGGTCGACTCGTCGATCCGGATCATGCCCGAGTCGGCGGGCTGGGCGAGCACCGTGCCGCCGCGCACGTACCGGTCGTACTGCTGGGTCACCCACCGCTTCGACGCCAGGTTCGGCGACGCGGCCATGGACTTGATCAGCGGCAGCAGCTCGTCCTCGGTGGGACGGGCCAGCCGGTCCGGCACGTCGGCCTGCAGCGCGTCCTGGTCGGCCGGGCGCTCGATCGGCCGGTCGTACACCGGGCCCTCGTGCGCTACCGTGCGCGGCGGCACGTCCAGCACGACCTCGTCGTGCCAGGTGATCACCAGCCGGTCGCCCTCGGTGACCTCGCCGATCTCGGTCGCGATGACGTCCCACTTCGCGCAGACCGCCATGAACGCGTCCAGGTCCTCGGGCCGCACGACCGCGCACATGCGCTCCTGCGACTCGCTGGACAGGATCTCCGCCGGCGTCATGCCCGCGGCGCGCAGCGGCACCCGGTCCAGGTGCACGCGCATGCCGCCGTCACCGGCGCTGGCCAGCTCCGACGTCGCGCACGCCAGGCCCGCGCCGCCGAGGTCCTGGATGCCGACGACGATGCGCTCGGCGAACAGCTCCAGGCAGCACTCGATCAGCACCTTCTCGGTGAACGGGTCGCCGACCTGCACGCTGGGCAGCTTCTTGCGCTTGCCCGCCGTGTCGTCGAACGTCTCGCTCGCCAGCACGGACACGCCGCCGATGCCGTCCAGGCCCGTGCGGGCGCCGAACAGGATGACCTTGTTCCCGGTGCCCGAGGCGTGCGCCAGGTGCAGGTCCTCGACCCGCATCGCGCCCACGCACAGGGCGTTGACCAGCGGGTTGCCCGCGTAGGTCGCGTCGAACACGACCTCGCCGCCGATGTTGGGCAGGCCGAGGCAGTTGCCGTAGCCGCCTACGCCGGCCACGATGCCCGGCAGCACGCGGCGGGTGTCCGGCGCGTCGGCCGGGCCGAACCGCAGCGGGTCCATCACGGCCAGCGGACGCGCGCCCATCGCGAGGATGTCGCGCACGATGCCGCCCACGCCCGTCGCCGCGCCCTGGTACGGCTCGACGTAGGACGGGTGGTTGTGGCTCTCGGCCTTGAACGTGATCGCCCAGCCGTCGCCGATGTCGACCACGCCCGCGTTCTCGCCGATGCCCGCGAGCATCTTCGAGCGCATCTCGTCGGTGGTCGTCTCGGAGAAGTACTTCAGGTGCACCTTGGACGACTTGTAGGAGCAGTGCTCGCTCCACATCACCGAGTACATGGCCAGCTCGGCGTCCGTGGGGCGGCGGCCCAGGATGTCCTTGATGCGGGCGTACTCGTCGTCCTTCAGGCCCAGCTCCTTGTAGGGCTGCTCCTGGTCGGGCGTGCTCTCCGCGTGCTTGACGGTGTCGACGGTCATCAGGCCTTCACCACCGAGTCGACGAGGGACAGGAACATGCCGAGGCCGTCGTCGGTCGGCCCGGTGAGCGCGTCGATCGCGTGCTCCGGGTGCGGCATCAGGCCGACGACCCGGCCGTTGGCGCTGGTGATGCCCGCGATGTCGTTGCGCGAGCCGTTCGGGTTCTCGCCGACGTAGCGGAACACCACCCGGCCCTCGCCCTCCAGCTCGTCCAGCGTGGACCGGTCGGCCTGGTAGCCGCCCTCGCCGGACTTGAGCGGGACGAGGATCTCCGCGCCCTGGTCGTACCGGCCCGTCCAGGCGGTGGAGTTGTTCTCCACCTTCAGCCACTGGTCGCGGCACACGAAGTGCAGCTTGTGGTTGCGGATGAGCGCGCCGGGCAGCAGGTGCGCCTCGCAGAGGATCTGGAAGCCGTTGCAGATGCCCAGGACCGGCATGCCCTTCTTCGCCGCGTCCACGACTTCCTGCATGACCGGGGCGAACCGGGCGATCGCGCCGCAGCGCAGGTAGTCGCCGTAGGAGAACCCACCGGGCACGATGACCGCGTCCACGTCCTTCAGGTCGTGGTCGGCGTGCCAGAGCTTGACCGCCTCCCCGCCCGCGTACCGGACCGCGCGCTCGGCGTCGACGTCGTCCAGCGTGCCGGGGAACGTGATGACCCCGACCCTCATGCCTCGACCCGCCTCACGACCCAGTCCTCGATCACGGGGTTGGCGAGGAAGGTCTCGGCGATCTTGGCGAGCGTGGCGTCGTCGACGTCGTCGGCGACCTCCAGCTCGAAGTGCTTGCCCTGGCGGACACTGGTGATTCCGTCGAACCCGAGGCGGGGCAGCGCGTTGGCCACCGCCTGTCCTTGCGGGTCGAGGATTTCGGGCTTCGGCATGACGTCGACGACGACTCGGGCCACGACAGGCTGCTCCAAGCTAGGAGGGCTGGCGGTACTCGCGGAGCCTACCTGACCTGTGTGTTCATCAACTTCGCACGTGGTGGGCAGCACACGTTCACCTCGAATCACCCGATCGTGATGCGGCGTTTCAGGGCCGGTTCCTGCTAACCTGATCGCAGCTTCGGCCCGTAAGCCGAGGAAGTGAGCGCGGTCCCCCTCCGGACGGTGGGCGGCCGCGCTTCGCGCTATCTAGGGCCAGTCGAGCCGGATCACCGAACCGATCACCGGTGCGACACGCCGAGCCCAATCACCACCGGCACCCTGGCACCAAGCGGCGATGTCCGCCAGCCAGAGCAGCGGTTCCTCCACGCTGGTGAGGTGCTCGTACACGAGTCCCGTTTCGCGAGCCCGCTTGCCCAGCGCGATGCGGATGGTCAGCTCGTCGTGGGCATTCCGCTCTTCACGACTGTCCAACACCAATCGCCTGCCCTCGAGGTCGAGCAGGTCGTTCGTCAGTCTCGCCAGGCACTCTTGCCGAGCGCGTTCCTCGCCTCGGCGGCAGCTTGCCCGGTAGATGTCGACCCGGACGCCCGACTCGGCGATCCTCGACAGCAGCAGTTTGCGCCGCGCCTGTTTCTCCTTGCAGAAGTGCAGTTCCCTCTGGCCCGGGAACAGCAGGCTGCGAAGCCCTGACCTCAAGCGCCTGAGATCTCCGGGCCGCACTATGGCCGCTGCCAGGTAGTACGTGTCGTTTCGCCGGGACTCGTCCACGAATGCGTGCACACTCACGGTGGTGGATCGACACCGGATCGACACGGCTGGAGCGAGTCCGCCCGAACGTGCGTTCGGCGGGAGCCCTGGTACCACCGGCCAAGTCGGGCGTTCGCTGTGGGCGGACGTGGTGGCGGGCGGGCGGGTGGCACCGCAGGGTGGGGATCATGCGCATCCTGGTGCTCGGTGGGACGGTGTTCCTCAGCAAGGCGACGGCCGCCGAAGCGGTGCGGCGGGGGCACGAGGTGGTCTGCGCGGCACGCGGGGAGTCCGGCCGGGTGCCCGACGGCGCGGTGCTCGTGCCGGTGGACCGGGACGTCGACCTGGGGCCGCTGGAGGGCGCGCACTTCGACGCCGTGGTGGACGTGGCCAAGATGTCGGTCACCTGGGTCCGCCGGGCGTTGAGATCGGTGACCGCCGAGCACTGGACGTTCGTCTCCAGCTGCTCCGTCTACGCCGACCACTCCGTCCCCGGCACCACGGCCACCCTGGACCCGCTGGAGGACGACCCCGACGCGCCGATGTCGTCCGACCGCTACGGCGCGATCAAGGTGGCCGGTGAGCACGCCGTCCGCGACGCCGTCGGCGACCGCGCCTTCATCGTCCGCGCCGGCCTCATCACCGGCCCCGGCGACCCGAGCGACCGGTTCGGGTACTGGCCGCGCCGGCTGTCCCGGGGCGGCCGGGTCGCCGTTCCCGACGCGCCCGACCAGCCGGCGCAGCACGTCGACGTGCGCGACCTCGCCGCCTGGATCGTGGACGCCGCCGAGCAGCGCACCACCGGCACCTACGACGCGATCGGGCCGGCCAACCCGTTGTCGCTGGTCCTGGGCGAGATCGCGGGCGCCGTGGCGCCGCCGGGCACCGTGCTGGTCCGCATACCCCAGCCCGTCCTCCAGCGGCACGAGGTCGAGCCGTGGGTGGGGCCGCGGTCCCTGCCGCTGTGGTTGCCGCCGACGCACCGGGCGATGATGTTCCGCGACGCGGGCCCCGCGCTGGCCGCCGGGCTGCGCGTCCGACCCACGGCCGAGACGGCGGTGGACGCGTTGGCGTACGAACGGGCCCTCGGCCCCGACCGCGCCCGACGCGCCGGCCTGCCGCCGGAGGTGGAGGACGCGCTGCTGCACGACGTCGGCTGAGCGAGACGCGGGCCGGGTGACCGGAGTAGGACTCCCCTCGGGGAACGGAGAAGGAGCGCTCATGCTGATCGCCCACTTCGGGCACTCGTGCCTGCTGGTCGACACCGGCGCCGCCCGGCTGCTGTTCGACCCCGGCGCGTTCTCGTCGGGCTTCGAGGAGGTCGACGGCCTCGACGCGATCCTGATCACGCACGAGCACCGCGACCACGTCGACCCCGGCAAGCTGGCGGCCGTCCGCGCGGCCAACCCCGGCGCGCGCCTGATCGCACCGTTCGACCTCGACGGCGCCGAGATCGTCGAGCCGGGTGCCGCCCTGGAGTTCAACGGCACCGTCGTCGACGTCCTCGACGCGCCGCACGAGGTCATCCACGACCGGATCGAACTGCCGGTGAACGTCGGCTACCTGGTCGACCACGGCGCGTTCTACCACCCCGGCGACTCGCTGACCGTGCCGGAGCAGCGCGTCGACGTCCTCGGCCTGCCCACCGCCGCGCCCTGGATGAAGGTCTCCGACGCGGCGCACTTCCTGGCCGAGGTCGGCCCGCGCAAGGCGGTGCCGATCCACGAGGCGATCCTGTCGCAGACCGAGATCTTCTACCGCGTCCTGGTCGGCACCGCGCCCGAGGGCGTCGAGGTCGTCGTGCTGCCCCGGGGCGAGGCGGTCGAGCTGTAGGTCGTGGGCGACGCGCCGTGGTGCAGCGCCAGGTCGACGGCCTCCAGCAGCACCTCGCGCGGCCCGAGCCGGTCCAGGTCCGCCGCGTCCACGCCGATCCGCACGAGCCCGCCGCGCCGAGCCGCCCGGCCGACGCCGAGCAGGTAGCTCCAGTGCTCGCCGACCATCCGCACCCGGCCCGGCCGCACGTCGCCGGTGCGCAGGTCGCGCACGCCCGCCATGTCGGCGCACACCGCGAACCGGTGCCGGCGCAGCGCGACCACCGTGCCCGGTGACGCCAGCCATCCCGGCGGCGCGAACAGGTCCGTGGCCAGCCCCAACCGGGCCACCGCGGCACGCGCGGCGACCAGCCGGAGGCCCGCTTCGTGCGCGGGCAGCGCGGAGAACTCGGCACGGCGGCGCAGCGACACGGCCCGGCGCGCCGGGTCCGGCTGGTGGTCGAAACCGTGCAGCACCAGGGCGTCACCGGCGGCGACCCGGCCCAGCACCCAGTCCAACGCCGCGCCGGGCACGGCCTTGCGCGGCGCGAAGAGCAGCGACAACGGCACCCGACGCCGGTCGAGCTCGGCGGCGAGGTCGGCGCACCGGGCGAGCGTGCTCGGCCCGATGCCGGACAGCGAGACCACGAGTTCGGCGACCATGCCACCCAGTGCGCCGCACCTGCGTGTCGCCCGCTCTAAGACCAGGTGACGGCCGGGTGCGGAGCCGGCGAACTATTGCGCGCCGGTCTCCTCGGGGCTGGGCCAGTCCGCGAACGAACGGCCGGTGATCCGCTCGTACGCCTCCACGTACCGCGAGCGGGTGGCGGCCACGACGTCGTCGGGCAGCGGTGGCGGCGGGGTGTCGGACGCCCGGTCCCAGCCGGAGGCGGGCGAGGTCAGCCAGTCGCGCACGTACTGCTTGTCGAACGACGGCTGCACGCGCCCCGGCTCGTACCCCTCCAGCGGCCAGTACCGCGACGAGTCCGGCGTCAGCACCTCGTCGCCGAGCACCAGCGCGCCGGACCGGTCCAGCCCGAACTCGAACTTGGTGTCCGCCAGGATCACGCCGCGCGACCGGGCGTACTCGCGGGCCGCGCCGTAGACCTCCAGCGTCACGTCACGCAGCCGGGCCGCCGTCGAGGCGCCCACCTCCGCCTCGACGTGCTCGAACGACACGTTCTCGTCGTGCGCGCCCAGCTCGGCCTTGGTCGCCGGCGTGAAGATCGGCGGCGTCAGCTCCGAGGCCTCCACCAGCCCGGACGGCAGCTCGACGCCGCACACCGACCCGGTCTGCCGGTACTCGGCCATGCCCGACCCGGTCAGGTAGCCGCGCGCCACGCACTCCACCTGCACCATCTCCAGCCGCCGCACCAGCAGCGCCCGGCCGCGCACCTCGGCGGGGATGCGCGGGTCGTCCCACGCCACCAGGTGGTTGGGCGCCAAGTCCGCGAACTTCTCGAACCAGAACACGCTCATCGCGGTGAGCACCCGTCCCTTGTCCGGGATCGGAGTGGTCAGCACGTGGTCGTAGGCGGAGATCCGGTCGGAGGCCACGAACAGCAGCAGGTCCTCGTCCACCTCGTGGACCTGGCGGACCTTGCCTGCGGCGACCTGCCGGTAGTCAGCGAGCTTGGGCACCGCCGAAGCGTACTTGTGCCGGCTCCTGGGACGCCCTTCCCACCTGCGGCAAGATTCATCCCATGCGTGCACCCGGACTGATACTCGCCGTGACCGCCGCCCTCGCGGTCGCCTGCGCCCCCGCGGACGAGACCACGACGCCGACCAACCAGGTGGACGGCGTGGCCTGCACGAAGGACAAGCTGCCGACCCTCACCCCGGGCAAGATCACCTTCGGCACGGACCAGCCCGCGTACGAGCCGTGGTTCGTGGACGACGACCCGACCAACGGCAAGGGCTTCGAGTCCGCGATCGCCTACGCGCTGGCCGAGGAGCTGGGTTACGCGAAGACCGACGTGGTGTGGACGCGGGTGCCGTTCAACGCGGCCATCCAGCCGGGCCGCAAGACCTACGACATGGACCTGAACGAGTTCTCCATCACCGAGGAGCGCAAGCAGGCCGTCGACTTCTCCGCGCCGTACTACGACGTGGACCAGGCCGTGATCACGCTGAACTCCTCCAAGGCCGCGTCGGTGAAGACGCTGGCGGAGCTCAAGCGGGTCAAGATCGGCGCGCAGGTCGGCACGACCAGCTTCGACGCCGCCCAGCGGCTGCAGCCCGAGGAGGACGTCGCGGTCTACAACACCAACGACGACGCGAAGGCCGCGTTGCGGGCCGGGCAGATCGACGCGCTGGTGGTGGACCTGCCGACCGCGTTCTACATCACCTCGGCCGAGCTGGACGACGGCCTGATCGTCGGTCAGATCCCGGCCGGCGACGGCAAGCCCGAGCAGTTCGGCATCGTGCTGGACAAGGGCAGCCCGCTCACCGCGTGCGTCTCGACCGCGGTGCAGAACCTGCGCGCCGACGGCACGCTGACCAGGATCGAGCAGGAGTGGCTGTCGTCCGCGGGCACGGCACCCGAGCTGAAGTGACGAGCGAGCGGCAACGGGAGCGCTTGGCCTACAAGCGCTCCCGTGCGCGGCGGTCGACCCTGGTCGCCCTGCTGTCGACCACCGTGTTCGCCGTCGCGGTCGGGGTCACCGTCGCGGGCGCGCCGGGTTGGCCGCGCGTGCGGCAGTCGTTCTTCAACGTCGAGATCGCGTGGCGGTCGCTGCCCGCGATCCTCGAAGGGCTCTGGCTGAACCTGCGCGTGCTGGCGGTCTGCGGCGTGCTGATCCTGGTGCTGGCGCTGGTCGTGGCGACGCTGCGCACGCTGCCCGGCCCGGTGTGGTTCCCGCTGCGCGCGCTGGCCACGGTGTACGTGGACCTGTTCCGCGGGCTGCCGCTGATCATCCTGCTGTACCTGGTCGGGTTCGGCCTGCCCGCGTTGCGGCTGACCGGCGTGCCGAACGACTTCGTCGTGCTCGGCGGCGCGGCGCTCGTGCTCGCGTACACCGCGTACGTGGCCGAGGTGTTCCGCGCCGGCATCGAGTCGGTGCACCCGTCGCAGGTCGCGGCGGCCCGGTCGCTCGGCCTCGGTCCGCGCCAGACGTTGCGGCTGGTCGTGCTGCCGCAGGCCGTGCGGCGGGTCATGCCCGCGCTGCTCAACGACTTCGTGGCGCTGCAGAAGGACTGCGGGCTGATCTCCGTGCTCGGCGCGGTGGACGCGGTGCGCGCGGCGCAGATCGAGCACGCCCGGGCGTTCAACTTCACCCCGTACGTGGTGGCGGGGTTGCTGTTCGTGCTGCTCGCGGCGCCTACGGCGCGGTTCGCCGACGCCATGGGCCGCCGGCTGGAACGCCGTCAGGGGGGACGATGACCGATCCGGTGCTCAGCGTGCGCGGTGTCGTCAAGCGCTACGGCGACCGCACCGTGCTGGACGGGATCAGCCTCGACGTGCACGAGCACGAGGTCGTGACCGTGATCGGGTCGTCGGGGTCGGGCAAGTCGACCCTGCTGCGGTGCGTGAACCTGCTGGAGGAGCTGGACGACGGCCAGGTGCTGCTCGACGGCGTGGACGTGTCCGACCCCAGGGTGGACGCCGACGTGGCCCGGCGGGGCATGGGCATCGTGTTCCAGGCGTTCAACCTGTTCCCGCACATGAGCGTGCTGGACAACGTCACGCTCGCGCCGCGCGTGGTGCACGGCGTGCCGCGCGAGGAGGCGGAGCGCAACGCCCTCGACCTGCTCGACCGGGTCGGCCTCGCGGACCGCGCGCGCAGCTACCCGGAGCGGCTGTCCGGCGGGCAGCAGCAGCGGGTGGCGATCGCGCGTTCGTTGGCCTACTCGCCGCGGTTGCTGCTGCTGGACGAGATCACCAGCGCGTTGGACCCCGAACTCGTCGGCGAGGTGTTGTCGCTGGTCAGAGAACTGGCGGCGGGTGGGCGGACGATCCTGATGGCCACCCACGAGATGGGTTTCGCCCGGCAGGTCGCCGACCGCGTGGTGTTCCTCGACGGCGGCAGGCTGGTCGAGTCCGGACCGCCCGGCCAGGTGCTCGGCGAGCCGGTGCACCCGCGCACCCGGCAGTTCCTCCGGCGGATCATCGAGGCGGGCCGGCTCTAGGCCGCTCGGGAGACTCCACTTGGGGTATCGGACGAGTGACCCCTACTCTGCTTGGCGTGGTCCATCCGAAGGCATTTGTGGCGCCCGTCGCGGCGAGCGGCGGTCTGCTCCTGCTGCTTCTCACGGGCGCCTGCGCGAAGCCGTCGGCGAGCCCGGAGCCGGTGCTGCTCCCGACGGCGTCCAGCTCGGCTCCGGTGACCTCGATCCCGGCGGTCGCGAACATCTCCGTGCGCCCGGCGGCCACCACCACAACGCCGCCGCCACCGCCACCACCTCCGACGGTCGCCGCGACGACCGCACCGCCGCCACCGGTGCAGGTCCAGCCGCCGGCCAGGCCGACGGCCGAGCCGACGACGACCCCGCCCCGGTTCGACCAGGTGGCCCTGGAGGGCTTCCCGTGCGACGAGGAGGGCGCGACGGCGGTCGACCCGGCGGGCCGTGCGCTGGTCTGCGAACCGAACCGCCGGGGGCGCCTCGTCTGGGACAGGGTCTGATTGCCGCTGCTCCGCAGACGGCGGGCGAGGTCGCCGGGAAGTCGACCTCGCGGGAGCGGGTCGGGTTGGGTCAGGGCCGGTGAGGGCCGGTGGGGGTGGTTAGGGCTAGAGGATGGGCTCGGGGACGTAGCCGGCTGCGGCCGGGTACTCCGCCAGCACGTCCTCGACCTGCCGGACCACGTCCGCGACCTGGTGCTCCGCCACGCCGGTGAACGACAGGCGGTCGGCCAGCAGGCCGTCCAGGGCGGCGCGGTCCAGCGGCAGGCGCTCGTCGGCGGCGAGCCGGTCCAGCAGGTCGTTCTCGGCCAGGCCCTGCTCGCGCATGGCCAGCGCCACCGCGACGGCGTGCTCCTTGATGGCCTCGTGCGCCGTCTCCCGGCCCACGCCCGCCCGCACCGCCGCCATCAGCACCTTGGTGGTCGCCAGGAACGGCAGGTAGCGGTCCAGTTCGCGCGCCACGACCGCCGGGTACGCGCCGAACTCGTCCAGCACCGTGATGAACGTCTCCAGCAGCCCGTCGAAGGCGAAGAACGCGTCCGGCAGCGCGACCCGGCGCACCACCGAGCACGACACGTCGCCCTCGTTCCACTGGTCGCCCGACAGCTCGCCGACCATCGACAGGTAGCCGCGCAGGATGACCGCGAAGCCGTTGACCCGCTCGCACGACCGGGTGTTCATCTTGTGCGGCATCGCGCTGGAGCCGACCTGGCCGGCCTTGAAGCCCTCGGTGACCAGCTCGTGGCCCGCCATCAGCCGGATCGTCTTGGCCAGCGACGACGGTCCCGCGGCCAGCTGCACGAGGGTCGAGACGACGTCGAAGTCCAGCGACCGCGGGTAGACCTGGCCGACGCTGGTCAGCACGGTGGTGAAGCCGAGGTGGCCCGCGACGCCCCGCTCCAGCTCGACCAGCTTGTCCCGGTCGCCGTCGAGCAGGTCGAGCATGTCCTGGGCGGTGCCGACCGGGCCCTTGACGCCGCGCAGCGGGTAGCGGGCGATCAGCTCGTCCAGCCGGCGGAACGCGGCCAGCAGCTCGTCCGCCGCGGTGGCGAAGCGCTTGCCGAGCGTGGTGGCCTGCGCGGCGACGTTGTGCGAGCGGCCGGCCATCACCAGGTCGGTGTGCTCGGCGGCACGGCGGGCGAGGCGCGCCAGGACGGCCGCCGTCTTGCCGCGCACGTGCTCCAGCGACCGCAGCACCTGCAGCTGCTCGACGTTCTCGGTGAGGTCGCGCGAGGTCATGCCCTTGTGCACGTGCTCGTGCCCGGCCAGCGCGTTGAACTCCTCGATGCGCGCCTTCACGTCGTGCCGGGTGACGCGCTCGCGCTCGGCGATGGACGCCAGGTCGACCTGCTCGACCACCCGCTCGTAGTCGGCGACGGCCTCGGCCGGCACCTCGATGCCGAGCTCTGCCTGCGCCTTCAGCACGGCGAGCCACAGCCGCCGCTCCAGCACGACCTTGTGCTCGGCGGACCACAGCGTGGCCAGCTCGGTGGAGGCGTAGCGACCGGCGAGGACATTGGCGATGCGGGGCTTGACCGTCACGTGACCAGCTTATTTCGCCCGGACGGGCGACCGGACGCCGGGGAGCGTCAGGACACGCCCAGCTTCGGGTCGGTGGCCAGCGACGCCAGCTGGTCGTAGGTCAGCAAGACCTTCTCCCGCCCGGCGACGTCCACCGGCGGCTGGTAGCCGAAACCCCTGACCTCCACCACCGAGCCGTCGAGGCGGAAGTGCGCCACGGCGTGCATGACGCCCTCCGGGTCCGGCAGGGCGGTCGTGCGCCAGGACGACATCACGGAGCTGCCGTCGCGCTGGCGGATCGGCCCCTCGCACCCGGCCTCGGCGCAGAACTCGTCCTGGGTCATCCCCGACCCGGGCGGGGCGACCCTCACCACCACCCTGCTGGTCCCCACATTGTCGACGAAGGTCAACCACGCGTAGACGTGCCTCGACGGGGAGTCGGTGGTCGCGGCGGCGTCGGCGGCCACCACCTTGACCTCCGGCGCGACCTCGGTGAACCTCTTGCGCAGGTACTCGAAGAGCTCGCTGTCGCCGCCCGTGAGGGGCTTGGTCGCGGCCGTGGTCGGCGGCTCGACCCCGGTCGGCTCCACGGTCGTGACCGGCGGTGGTGTGGTGGCCGGGACCTCGCTCGCCGACCCGGACGCGGTGGTGGTCAGCACCGCACCGCTCGCCGCGTCGACGCCCCGCCGCTGGTCGAGGACGCCGGGCAGGGCCAGCACGGTGCCGGTGAGGGCGAGCGTGGCCACCGCCACGGCCACCAGCGCGCGACGCCGCCTGCGCACGTGCTGGGCGCGTCGGATCAGCTCGTCGGCGTCGAACTCCAGCGGCGGCTCGTCACCGACCGCGGCCCGCAACCCCTCCCGCAGGTCTGCCTCGCTCATGACGCCACCACCGCCCCTCGCTCCAGTTCCTCCACCGCCACGCGCAGCGCCACGAGCCCGCGTGCCGTCTGGCTCTTGACCGTGCCCTCGGTGCACCCCATGGCCACCGCGACCTCGTTCACCGACAGGTCCTCGAAGTACCGCAGCACCAGCACGGCCCGCTGGCGCGGCGGCACCCGCAGCAACGCCGCGTGCACCAGGTCGCGCGCCCACAGCCGCTCGCCCGTCCGGTCCGGGTCCGCCGCCGCGTCGGCGACCTCGGGCACCTCGCCGTCGCGCTGCTCGGCCCGCCGCCACGGTCTGCGCTTCTCGTCCAGCCAGGTGCGCAGCAGCACCTTGCGGGCGTACCCCGACGCGTTGTCGCGCCACTCGATCCGGTGCCACGCCTGGTACAGCTTGAGCAGGCTGGCCTGCATCAGGTCCTCGGCCGTGTGCCAGTCGCCGCAGAACAGGTACGCCGTGCGCCGCAACGAAGCGGCGTGGCTCACCGCGAACTCACGGAAGCCCTGCTCTTCGGCCTTGCGCATGCGATCCGGTCCCCTTCCGCCCCCGCCCCCTTGCACGCGTGGGGCGTCAGCGGGGTTGCATCGCCTTGCCGAGCATCCGCCGGGCGGCCGCCCTGGGGTCCGGGCTGATCTCGATGAGCGCGTTCACCACGGCGCCGTCGACCAGCGCGATCAGCTCTTCGACGCGTTCCCGGCTGACCGGCTGACCGGCGCGGGCGAAGATGTCGAACAGCAGGGAGTGCAGCTCGCCGGACATCCTGCGCATCAACGGCCGCAGGTAGGGCCGCCTGCCCGTGGCGACGAGGCGTTCGTAGCGCAGCAGGACGGCTTCGGCGTCGCGGTCGCCGGACGGCCCGAGCAGCAGGTCGAGCACGAGCTCGACGAACGCGTCGCCGCCGCACTCGCGCGGGTCCAGCTCGTCCAGCCTGGCCTTGCCGTAGGCCAGCTCGGCGTTGCCCTGGAACTCCAGGGCCGCGGTCACCAGGTCGTCGAGCGAGTCGAAGTAGTACGTGGTGGACGCCAGCGGCAGGCCCGCGCGCTCGGCGACGGCGCGGTGCCGGATCGCGTCGAAGCCGCCGTCGACCAGGAGGCCGGCGGCGGCTTCGACCAGCGCCTGGCGCCGGCGTTCGCCCTTCGGCGTTGCGGCTGTCATTGCAGGAAAGGTACTAGTGCCCGCCGCCGGCCAGGTTGAGACCGATGACGCCGCTGACGATGAGGCCGATGGAGACGAGCTTGACCGTGCTGACGCCGTCGCCGAGCCAGA
Organism: Actinosynnema sp. NPDC049800; assembly: GCF_040656635.1. Taxonomy (NCBI): domain Bacteria; kingdom Bacillati; phylum Actinomycetota; class Actinomycetes; order Pseudonocardiales; family Pseudonocardiaceae; genus Actinosynnema; species Actinosynnema sp. NPDC049800. The sequence goes on from NZ_JBFAMT010000002.1 coordinate 334,719, forward strand.
TCATGCCGATCACGGCGGTGAGCGCCGCGCCGATCCCGGTCCACACCGCGTACGCCGGTCCGGCGGGCAGCTGCTTCATGGCCCACGCCAGGCCGGCGAAGCTGACCAGCGCGAACACCGCGAACACCACCGTCCACCACAGCCTGCTGAAGCCGTCGGACAGCTTCAGCGCGACCGCCCAGCCGGCCTCGAAGAAGCCGGACACGATGAGCACGGCCCACGCCATGACGACCACCTCCCAAATCTGGCACTAACGTACCAGATTTGTGGTACGCCAGTACTACAATGGTCGGTGATCCTGATCTCCGCGACCTCAGAACCGGGCGGCGAGCCGTTCGGCGAGCTTCGCCAGGTCGTCCGTCAGCGGACCTTCCGACGAACCCTGCTCCGGCCGGCTCAGCACGAACAGCCGCCGGCCGTCGGACGTCTCGGCGCTCGCGTACGCCCGCGAGTCGGCCGCCACCTGTTCGTAAGTGCCCGACGGCGCGAGCACCACGGACACCGTGCCGTGGACGTCGCCGTCGCGCACGAGGAAGCTCGCGCCCCGGGCGTCGGTCGGGCAGTCCGCCACGGCGGGCGCGGCCTGGTCGGCGTTGGCGACCGAGAGCTCGTCGGCGAGGGCGACGGCGAGCTCCCGGTCCACCTCAACGCACCCGCGTTGGGCGCTGCCGGTCGCGGTGCGACCGGCGCTCCCCCATGGCTCGTCCCCCTGCGTAGACGGGTCATCGGGGATGCTCTCGGGCGGGTTTCCACCGCTGCGCCCCGGTGGCGTGTCCTTCGACAGCACCTCCGGCTCGCCCGCGCTGAAAGGAGTGACGTTAGGGGACGAAGCCCGGTCAGCGGAACCCGCGGCGGACGTATCGCCGCTCGTGGTGCCCAGAAGGTTCGCGGAGACGGCCAGTCCGCCGAGCACGAGCACCAGCGCCATGGCGGAACCGACCGCGAGGGCCGACCTGCGCCGCGCCGTCGCCCGCGCCGAGGCGGACCGGACGGCACCCACGTCGAAGGACGCGGGCGGCACGTCCCGGGCCGCGTCGCGGAACAGCTCGCCGAGCTTCTGCTCGTCCACCTACCTCCTCCTCCCGCTCACGACGCCGGCCGCAAGTCGTCGATCGTGTCGCCCAACGCGTCGCGGAGGGCTTCCAGTCCCCTCGAGGTCTGGCTCTTCACCGTGCCTTCGGAACACCCGAGCGCCTCGGCCGTCGCCGCGACGTCCAGGCCCTCCAGGAACCTCAGCACGAGCACCGCCCGCTGCCTCGGCGGCACCCGCCGCAAGCCCGCGACCAGCGCCTCGCGCGTCGCCACCGAGTCGGCCACCTCGCCGTCGCCCGAGGGCCGCTCCGGGACCTCGTCCACGAAGCGCTCCCGCCGCCACGGCCGGCGCGACTCGTCGATCACCGCGCGCACCAGGCTCCGGCGGACGTAGGCGTCCAGGGCCTGCTTGTCCCGGACCTTGCGCCACCTGCGGTGCAACGCGACGAACGCGGTCTGCGCGAAGTCGTCCGCCCGGTGCCAGTCACCACAGAGCAGGAACGCCGTTCGGCGCACGGCCTCCCGGCGAGCCACGAAGTACTCCGCGAACTCCTGCTCGTCGCGCTGATCCACGCGGACTCTCTCCGCTCGTCGTGCTTGCACTTACCGGACGGAACCGACGGCGCCAACGGTTGCACGCCGGTTCACCGAGACTTGCGTCACCCCCATCGTGGTATGGCCGACACGATCGGGTCAGGGCTTGCCCGGTGTGATGTGATCCATTCGTGACCCAGCTCTCGCCGCTCGACTTCCGCTCCGACACCGTGACCCAGCCGGACGAGGCCATGAGACTGGCGATGTCCGCCGCCGACGTGGCCGACGACGTGCTCGACCACGACCCGACCATGCGCCAGCTCGAGGAACGGGTCGCGGAGCTGCTGGGCGTCGAGGCGGCGCTGTGGGTGCCGTCGGGGTCGATGGGCAACCTGATCGCGCTGACCATCCACCTGCGGCCCGGCGACCGGTTCCTCGCGCCGCGCGGCGCGCACGTGCTCGACAGCGAGCTCGGCACGGCCGCGTGGATCGCGGGCGGGATGCCGCACCCGTTGGAGTGCGACGCGGGACCCGGTCAGGCGTCACCCGAGGCGGTGCGTGCGGCGGCGGGGACGTCCGGGCCGTACTACACGCTGCGCACGACGCTGTTGTGCCTGGAGAACACGCACAACGCCGCCGGCGGGGCCGTGACGCAGCCCGACGAGCACGCGTTGCTGGTGTCCGCGGCGCGGGAGACCGGGCTGCGCGTGCACCTCGACGGCGCGCGGCTGTGGAACGCGGCCGTGGCGCTGGGGCTGCCGCCCGCCGCGTTGACGGTCGGGGTGGACACGGTGCAGGTGTGCCTGTCGAAGGGGCTCGGCGCGCCGGTCGGGTCGGTCGTGGCCGGGTCGTCGTCGTTCGTCGTGGAGGCGCGGCGGGTGCGCAAGATGCTCGGCGGCGGCGTGCGGCAGGGTGGCGTGCTGGCCGCCGCGGGGCTGGTGGGGCTGGGGCGCATCGACGACCTCGCGCACGACCACGCGAACGCCCGCGCGTTGGCCCGGGGCCTGACCGAGCTCGGGTGGCAGGTGGACGAGCCGGAGACCAACATCGTCCTGGCGGGCGTGCCGGACCTGGAGGTGACGTTGACCGGGTTGCGGCACCTGGGCGTGTTCGCCGGGCCGATGGCGGGCAAGGTGCGGTTCGTGCTGCACCGCGACGTGAACGCGGACGACGTGGCCGAGGCGTTGCGCCGGATCGGGTCGGCGAGCTGACGTGCGCTGGGTGGTGTTCGACTACGGCGAGGTGATCAGCGAGCCGACCCGGGAGCTGCCCGCGCTGGCCGCGCTGCTCGGGGTGCCGGTCGCGGACTTCTCGCGCGGGTACTGGACCGCGCGGGACGCCTACGACGCCGGTCAGCCAGACCTGGAGTACTGGCGCGCGGTCGGGGCCGCGGTGGACGTGCCGGTGGACGAGGAGCTGGCCGGGCGGCTCACCGAGGTGGACGTGCGCGGGTGGTTGCGGCCCGCGCCCGGCGCGGTGGAGCTGGTGGCCGAGCTGGCGTCGGCGGGCGTGCCGCTGGCACTGCTGTCGAACGCGCCCGTGTCGTTCGCGCGGACCGCCGAGCGGGAGCCGTGGACCACGCACTTCCGGCACCTGGTGTTCTCCGGCGACCTCGGCGTGGCCAAGCCGGACCCGCGGATCTTCGCCGCGTTGGCGGAGCGGATCGGGGCGCGGCCGGCGGACTGCGTGTTCTTCGACGACCGGCAGGTGAACGTGGACGGCGCGGTCGCGGCCGGGCTCCAGGGCGTGCTGTGGCGGGGACCGGCGCACGCGCGGCAGGTGCTCGGGTCCTAGCCCGGCGCCCGATCGGCTCAACGGCCGCTGTCGGCCCTCGCCGCGCGCAGCTCCTCGCGCAGTTCGGCCAGCTCTGCCCGGACCAGGCGGAGTTCGGCCGCGGTCGCCTGCTCGGCCTCGGTCACCGAGTCCTCGACCCCGCTGAGCCGTTCGACCAGCCAGGACGCGATCGTGCCGGTGATGACACCCAGCAGGGCGATGCCGCCGATCATCAGCAGTGCCGCGACCAGGCGACCCTCCCAGGTGACGGGGTAGCGGTCGCCGTAACCGACGGTGGAGATCGTGGTGAGCGTCCACCACGCGGCGTCGCCGAACGTGGTGATGGAGGCGTCCGGGTGGTCGCGTTCCGCGTCCAGCACGGCCAGCGAGGCGCACAGGCCGACCAGGAAGGTGACGCCCGCGGCGTAGACGCCGACGCGTTGTCGGAACCTGCCCGCGAACCGCTTGTTGAGCACCTTGAGGACGCTGATCAGCCGAAGCACCCGCAGCTGGCGGACCATCGGCAGCAGGACCGCGAGCAGGTCGAACAGGTGGGTGACGAAGAACCTGCGCTTGTCGACGGCGAGCGTGAGGCGCACGGCGTAGTCCACCGCGAAGACCAGCCAGATCAGCCAGAGGGCGACCTCGAGCACCGGGTGCAGGCCGGGGGTCGAGCGGCCGTCGAGGACCTGCCAGGCGTAGACCACCACGAAGAGGAGCGCCAGGCCCGTCAGCGGCCATTCGGCGCCGCGCTCCCAGCGGGCGAGGCGTCGTTCATCGGTCTCGAACACCGACCCATGGTGCGGGTCGGCTCCGCGTATTTCCAGCTCGGGGGGTCGAACGGGCAGGGTCAGGGCCCCTTGATGCCCTTCGGGCGCTTGTTGCTCTTGATGGCGCCGTACGCGGCGGTGCCCAGGAAGAGCACGCCACCGATCACCGCGAGCCAGAAGACGCCCTCGATCACGGCGCCGAGCACGGTGATCACGAGCCAGGCCGCGAGCAGCCACAGGATTATCCGGACCATGTCATCCGAACGACTGAACCACTGGATCAGTTCCCCACCCCGGACCCGATCCGGAGTACAACTGTCGTCATGATGACGACAACCAAGCACCCATCCGCCGCAACGCCTCCTCGATGTCGGGGGCAGCCCCGGCGAAGGACATCCGGATGAACTCGTGCCCGTGGACGGGGTCGAAGTCGACGCCCGGCACGATCGCGACCCCCGTGTCGTCCAGGAGGCGGCGGCAGAAGTCCATCGAGTCGTCGGTGAGGTGCGAGACGTCGGCGTAGGCGTAGAAGGCGCCGTCGGCCGGGGCCACCTTGTCGATGCCGAGGTCGGCCAGGCCCTTGAGCAGCACGTCGCGGTTGAGGCGGTACCCCTCGACCAGGCGCTCGGTCTGCGCGTACGACTCGGGCTCGAACGCGGCGACGGCCGCGTGCTGGGCCAGCGCGGGCGGGCAGAGCGTGAAGTTGCCCGTCAACCGGTCCACCGCCCGGCGCAGGTCGGGCGGCAGCAGCATCCACCCCAACCGCCAGCCGGTCATGGCGAAGGCCTTGGAGAAGGAGTTGACCACGATGGACTCGCGGGAGGTCTGCCACGCGCAGGCCAGGGGCGTGCCGTAGCTGATGCCGTGGTAGATCTCGTCGCTGACGAGCCGCACGTCGTGCTCGGCGCACCAGGCCGACAGGCCGGCCAGCTCGTCCGGGGACAGCACGGTGCCGGTGGGGTTCGCCGGGCTGGCCACCACGAGCCCGTCGAGCGGGCCGGCGTCGTCCAGCATCGCCACCGTCGGCTGGAACCGCGTGCGCGGGCCGCAGGGCAGTTCGACCACCTCGCACCCGAGCGCCGTGAGGATGTTGCGGTAGGCGGGGTAGCCGGGCCGGGCCAACGCGACCCGGTCGCCCGCCTCGAAGGCGGCGAGGAACGTCAGCAGGAACCCGCCGGACGAGCCGGTGGTCACCACGACGTCGTCCGCCGAGATCTCCAGCCCGTACTGGCGGTAGTAGTGACCGGCCAGGGCTTCCCGCAGCTCGACGATCCCCAACTGCTCGGTGTAGCCCAACGTCTGCTCGCGCAGGGCGCGGTGAGCGGCTTCCAGCACCGGTGTCGGCGCCGGACTGGACGGCTGCCCCGCCGCCAACGACACGACGTCCCCCACGACCCGCTGCCGCCGCGCCGCGGCGGACAGCACCTCCATGACGTGGAAGGGAGGCACATCGGCACGTCCGGCAACACCAACCATGGCGGCCAGGCTAATCGAACCCCCGGGAAGATCCGCAGGTCACCACTACTGTCGTGGCCATGCACCGCAGTCGCGTCTACGCCCTGCTGATCGACACACCGCGTGCCGAGGCCACCGAGGCCGCCGCCTTCTGGTCGGCCGCCCTCGGCGCACCAGCCCGCCCGGTGCCGGGCGAGGAGCAGTTCACCTCACTGCACCAGGCCCTGCCGCACCTCGTCACGGCCGTGCAGGCGGTGGACGACGAGCCCCGCTTCCACCTCGACATCGAGACCGACGACGTCGAGGCCGAGACGGCGAGGCTGCTGGCGCTCGGCGCGACCGAGGTGTCCCGCTGGCTGGAGTGCCGAGTGCTGCGCGCACCCGGCGGCCACCTGCTGTGCGTCCTGCCCGTGCACAGCCCGACCGCCCTGTTCGACTCCGAGTCCAACACCTGGCCGTAGCCCAAGGCCCATCAGCACCCGCCAACCGCCCAACCGCCCGGCCACCCGCCACCCGGCCACCCGGCCACGGTCAGAGGAATTCCTCCACCAGACCGGTGATCCTCTTCCGCAGCACGTCGGGGTCGACCGGGCCGTGGAAGTCGACCACGTCCGCCGCTCGCCTGCGCCGCCCGCTCCGGTCGATCGCCGCGGCGCCGAACTGGCCGCGCAGCTCCGGTCCGCCGACCAGGCCGTCGGGCAGCTCCGGCAGCAGCCCGACCAGCGCGGTGGCGAGGTCGTCGTCGACCTCCCGCACGGTGAGCAGGTCCCGGGTCAGCACGGCCAGCACCGAGCCCGAGCCGGTGGACGCGGCCAGCGCGCGCACCGCCGCTCTGCCCATGCCCAGCCGCAGGTCCGCCGACCGCGGCGGGTTGGCGATGAGCTTGAACGCCGCGCCGAGCCACGGGTCGAGCTCGCCGCCGCGTGCCAGTCCTTGGGCGGTCAGGTGGCTCCACGGCGCGGGATCGTCCTGCACGTGCAGGACGATCGGCATGGCGCCGAGGTCGAGGTGTTCCCAGGCAGTGCGGAACGCGGTGGCGCTGAGGGTCGCATTGGTCACCAGACGTCACTCCCGAATGACGGCGGGCATTGCTCCGGCCCCCCAGGCCCGCTCCGGAACTGACGTCCTGGAGGACGCGCGGGTTCCGTTTTGGCGCCGGGAACTCAGACCTCCTGCACCAGCTCCCACACGCACCCGGCGAGCCGGGCGTTGTCGATCGGGGTGATCGTGCTCCAGTTGCGACCGTCCGAACTGGGCCGCACCTGGTGCAGGTAGCGGCCGGACGGCGTGTCGTGCCAGGCGACCACGCGACCCGCGCGCACGGGCGGGCCGCCGGGCCGGGCGCGCTCGACGCCGAACTGGCCGCGGGTGCTCATCCCGTCGCACATGGCGGCCAGCTCCTGAGCCTCGTGCAGCGGCAACCCGTGCCGCTCCAACGCCAGCATCAGCTTCTCCGCGTCCAGCCCGGCCTCGTCGGCCGCCGCGCGCAGCACGTCGTTCGGCAGGCTGATCGACCGCCCGTGCCCGGCGGGCATGTCGCCCGCGACGGACACCGCCGCCTCGGCCAGCGCGCTGCCCCGTGCCTCGATCAGCCACACCTCGTCGCCGTCGACCACGGCGAGGATGCCCTCGTCACCGGCCGCCGCCGCAAGACCCTTGATCTTGCGGCGGTCGACCCAGATCCACAGGTCGATCGACACCTGCGGGTTGGCCAGCAGCGCGAACGCGTCGGCCAGCTCGGGCGTCAGCCGCCGGTTGGCCGCCAGCCCGCGCTCGCCGAGCGAGCCCCAGGCCTGCTCGACGAACACGGCGCGCTCGCTGTGCGTGATGCCCGGGCTCGGCACGTCCAGCGCGACGTTGCGCCGGGCAAGTCGCTCACCCTCCCACGCGACGTCGAACTCCAACGTGGACAGGACAACCGTGCCGCTCACTTCACTTCTTCTCGGTCTCGTCGCCGATGACCGACTGCACGACCATCCGCTCGTCGCCGAACACGTCGTCGGAGTCGACGCCGTACTTGCGGACGTGCTCCCCGTCCTCCTCGCCCGGACCGCCCTTGGCGCTGGCCGCCGGCTGCAACATCGAGGAACCCGCACCGGCCTTGCCCGCGACACCGCCGGCCGCGCCACGACCGGGCACGCGCTCGTCGGGGTCGATGGCGCCGATCGTCGCGGAGATGCCGGACTTCCCGGTCAACGTGGCGGGCATCCCGGGCACACCGCCCTTGCCGCCCGAACCACCACCGGTGCCCTTGCCGCCGGCGGGACCTTCCGGCGCCTTCGCGCCGCCGGGCATCGCCGGCGCGGTGTTGCGCACGAGCCGCGAACCGCGAGCCTGCGTCGCCGCCAGCCCGAGCCCGATCCCACCGGCCAACCCGAGCCCGAGCCCCAACCCGAAGTTGGACCCACCACCCGGCTTCCCGCCGAAGGCGGCCGGCGGCAGCACCGTCTGGCCACCGGGCTGGCTCGGCAACAACCCCGTCGAGCCGCCGGGCATCCCGGGCACCTGCGGCGGCACACCGACCGTGCCGCCGGGCAAGCCGCCCGGCACACCACCGGGGACACCGCCCGGCACGCCACCGGGAATCGCGGGCGCAGTCCCACCGAGCTGCCCGACCGACGCGACCGGCGTGCCGACGCTGGACGCCGCCGTCACGTCGAACTGCGGCGGCTTGTTCATGCCCTGGTACTGGTTCAACGCGTCCCGACTGGCGTCGGTGTACTGGTCGAGCCCGCGGATCGCCTGCTCGCGCGCCGCCTGGGTCTCCTTGACCTCTTTCGCGTGATCCGTCTCGTGCCCGAAGAACCCGAGGAACTCGTCCCCGACGTTCGTCTCCGTGTCACCGCGCAACTTCTGCGGCTCGGGCATCCCGTTGCGGGTGTGGCTGTACGTGGCGCCCTGCACCGCGGTGGCCTGCGAGTTCTGCTGCGCCGCGTCGTCCGCCTCGGCCGCGTAGTCGGCCATGACGGTCGTCTTCTGGTTCGCCTGCTCGCCGGCGGCGCCCTGCCAGTCGATGCCGAGCTTCTTCAGCTCCGTGCGCAGGGTCTGGTCCACGTCGGTCAGGCTGGCGGACAACTCGCGCAGCGCGTGCGACGCGTCGCTGAACTTCTGCGCGGCGTCACCCGACTGGAACTGCTGGACGAGGGTGGCCAGCGCCTGGTTGTCATAGCCCTGGAACCGGAAATCCGGAATGTCTCGATGCCCGCTCATGACTCTCCCCTCACGCCAATGTCGGCAAGGTGACGAGCGCCAGCTCGGCCGCCTTCTTCGCGTTGTCGCACATCTGCTCCTGGGAAGGCGTCTGCCCGATGGACGAGAAGTCCACGTACAGCTGCTGACCGTCGGCGACATCGACGGAGACGGCGCAATCCACGGTCGACGTGCCCTTGAAGGTGAGCTGCACGGCGGAGTAACCGCCCACCTCCACCTGCTTCACCGCGACGTTGCCGCTGCCGCGCCAGTACTCGATGCCCTTGCTCGTCACCAAGCCGACCTCATAGGTGACGCGAGGCGAGTCGTTGTTGTCGTACGCGCAGACCGGCTCATCGCCTGCCTTCACGATGTCGCCGTCGTTCCGCTCGGCTTCGACCACCGTGAGCTCTTTCATCTGCGCGGTGGTGAGGACCTTGCACGGGTCGATCCCGTCGAGCTTCACCTCGCGCGGGCGCGGCTTGTCGGGGGTCGCCGACGTCGCGGTGGACGTGGCCGTCGTCTCGCCGACGGGAGTGGCATCGCCGGGCTCGCGATTCGTGCAGCCCACGGCCACCAGTCCCAGGGTCGCGGCCACGATCACGACGCGAAGAACGCTAGTGGACACTCTTCGCCCCGAACGCCGTGGTGACTTCTTCCTCGGTGAACCCGTACTGCTCGGCCACCGAGCGCAGCTGCTTGACCAGGTTGTCGAGACTGTCGATGTACTGCCGGATGCGCTCGCCGTAGGAGTCGTCGGCTTCGACCAGCCTGCTGTTCCACGCCTCGGCCACCCCGGCGTTCACCGGGTCGGCACCGTCCCCGAGTTCGACCCTGAGGTCCTTGGCGGCCCTCTGCCAGGCCTTGTTCAACCGGTCCGCCTGGTCGTCGATGATCTTGCCGGCCTGCAGCACGGTGTCCCGGCTGACTTCGAACTTCTGACCCGACACCGGACTGGCGGCCATCGTGTCGTTGAGCAGCTTCTGCGCCATGAACATGTCGCCGACCGCCTTGCCGACGGCTCCCCCCGCGGCGGCGACGGCTCCTAGTAGGCCGGTCTCCTGTTCCACGACGTCCTACCCCCGTACGGTCGGTAACGGATTGAACCCGGTTCGAGGCTACCAACGACCACGTGAGCCAGGTCTGAGGTTGGACGAAGAAACGCCCGCGCCGGTTCCGCCGGGTCGGCGGGCGGGTGAACTGTCGCCGAAGACACAGACGGCACGCCGACCAAGTCGTGGTCGGCGTGCCGGTGGTCACGGCCGCGGGACCAGGAGGGCGCGGACGTGGTGCGAGCGGGCCTAGGGGGTGGTGATCTCGTCGTTCGCCGCACGCAGCGCGATGTCCGTGCGGTGGTGGGAGCCGGTCAGGTGGACGCCCTCCAGCCGGCGGTAGGCGTCGGCGCGGGCGTCGGCCAGGGTCTTGCCCGTGCCGACCACCGACAGGACTCGGCCGCCGATCGAGACGACGGCGCCGTCCTCGCGGCGGCGGGTGCCCGCGTGCAGGACGCCCTCCGCCTCGGACCCGCTGATCACGTCACCCGTGCGCGGCCGGCCGGGGTAGCCCTCGGCGGCGATCACGACGGTCACGGCGTGGCCCTCGGCCCACTCCAACGGCGGCACGGACGCGAGGGTGCCGGTGGCGGCGGCGTGGAACAGGGCCGCCGGCGGGGTGCGCAGCAGCGCCAGGACGGCCTGCGTCTCCGGGTCGCCGAACCGGCAGTTGAACTCGATCACCTGCGGGCCGGTGGAGGTCAGGGCCAGGCCCGCGTACAGCAGGCCGGTGAACGGGGTGTCGCGGCGCGCCAGCTCGTCCACGACCGGCTGGACGCAGGTTGACACGATCGTGTCCACGAGGTCGGGCGCGGCCCAGGGCAGGGGCGAGTACGCGCCCATGCCGCCGGTGTTGGGGCCCGAGTCGCCGTCGCCGACGCGCTTGAAGTCCTGCGCGGGCAGCAGCGGCACCACGGTGGCGCCGTCCACCAGGCAGAACAGCGAGACCTCCGGCCCGTCGAGGAACGACTCCAGCAGCACCGGGTGGCCGTGGTCGAGCAGCGTCATGGCGTGCGCGCGGGCCACGGCTCGGTCCGCGGTGACGACCACGCCCTTGCCCGCGGCCAGGCCGTCGTCCTTCACGACCCACGTCGGGCCGAAGCGGGTCAGCGCCGAGTCGAGCCGGGCCGGGTTGTCGACGATCTCCGAGGTGGCGGTCGGCACGCCCGCGGCGGCCATGACGTCCTTCGCGAACGCCTTGGAGCCCTCGATCCGGGCCGCCGCGGCCGACGGGCCGAAGCAGGGGATCCCGATGGCGCGCACGGCGTCCGCCGCACCCGCCACCAGGGGCTGCTCCGGCCCGACCACGACCAGGTCGGCGTTCCACTCCTTGGCCAGGGCCGCGACCGCGCCCCCGTCGGTGACGTCGACCCCGTAGGTCTCGGCGACACCGGCGATGCCGGCGTTGCCGGGCGCACAGGCCAAAGCGATCACCGAAGGATCCCGCGACAAAGCGAGGACAAGGGCATGTTCACGGGCGCCAGACCCGATGACCAGGACACGCACGGTGCGGAAGCCTAGATGACCCTCCCGGTCATTCGCCCAGTGCGTCCAGCGAGCCGGGGTGCAGCGGCACCGGATCGGTCATGCCGGCCTTCTCCTTGCGGATGTCCTTCGCCGCCGGGTGCACGGCCTCCAGGTCCGACTTCTTCTCGTAGATGAGCTTGGTCACGGCGCACGCGTCGCCCTCGGGGAAGTCCGTGCGCACGAGCAGCACGTTGGGCACGGCCACCGTCGGCACGTCCGCCGGCTGCCCGTAGGTCGCGGCCGGGATGACGCCCCGGTCGTACACCTCGTTGATCTTCTTCAACGCGTCGAGCTGCGGCGTGATGTCGAGGAACTTGACCTTGTCCTTCAGCGACGTGGTGATGTCGGTGATCTGCGCGGTCGGCAGGCCGCCGGACCAGACGAGGCCGTCGATGCTGCCGTCCTTCATCCCGTCCGCGGTCTTGGCCAGGTCGAGCCGCTGCGCCTGCACGTCGGTCTCCGGGTTCAGCCCGGCCGCCGTCAGCAGCCGCTGCGCGATCACCTCGGTGCCCGACTTGGGCGACCCGGTCGAGATCCGCTTGCCGCGCATGTCGGCCACGGAGTCGATCCCGGAGTCGGTCCTGACCAGCACCTGCGTGTAGTTCGGGTACAGCCTGGTCAGCGCCTGCACCTGCTGCGGCTTGCCGTCGAACGCGCCCTTGCCCGCGACCGCGTCCGCCGCCGTGTCGGCCAGCGAGAACGCCACGTCGTAGTCGCCCGCGACGAGCTGCTGGATGTTCTGCACCGACGCGCCGGTCTCCGCGGCGGTGGCCTTGAGCTTGGTGTTGTCGCTGATCAGCTTCGCCAGCCCGCCGCCGACGACGTAGTACACGCCGCCGGAGTTGCCGGTCGCGATGGTGATCCGCCCGTCCGCCGCCTCGCAGGCGGCTCCGCCCGGGTCGCCGCTCGATGCGGCCGGGGTCTGCTTGCCGCCGCACCCGGCGGCGACCACGCCGACCGAGAGCACGGCCACCGCGACCTTAAGCGTCCAGCTGCGCATGCTGTTCCTTCCTCCGTAGGACGACGTGCACCGCGACCGCGACCAGCAGGAATCCCAGGCCGACGGCGATGGTGAGGGGTTGCAGGTAGAGCAGGGCGACGGCGGCGGGCGCGCACAGCACGCGTTCGGGCCACCGCGCGCGACCGAACATCCAGCCGCCGGTGAGCACGGCCAGCGCGGCCACGCCCAGCGCGGAGACGGCGAACACCCACACGCCGTCGAGGAACGACGTGCGCAGCAGCAGCCCGGCGCCGTTGTCGGTCAGCACGAACGCCAGCGGCACCAGGAACGCGGGCAGCGTGTACTTCCACGTCCGCCACATCGTCTTCATCACGTCGCCGCCGGTGATCGCGGCGGCGGCCACGGCGGCGAGGGCCGTCGGCGGCGTCACCTCGGACAGCACCGCGTAGTAGAAGATGAACATGGCCGCTTCCTCGCGCGCCACGCCCAGCTCGATCAGCGCGGGCCCGATGACGACCCACGAGATGATGAACGACGCCGTCACCGGCACGGCCAGGCCGAGCAGGCTCACCGCGACCGCCGCCAGCACCACCGTGACGAACAGCACCGCGGTCGGGTTCGACGAGATCGCGCCGGCCACGTCGACCAGCGCCGCCGCCAGCTCCTGGCCGAGCCCGGTCTTGGTGATCGTCGACGTGATCACGCCCGCCGCCGCGCACACCGCGATCACCGGCAACGCCGACCGCACGCCGAGCGACAGCGAGTCCGCCATCGCCCGCAGCCACGCCCGCACGTCACCGCGCTTGGCCACCAGCGCGAACAGCGCCGCGACACCGGTCGCGTAGACGACGGCGGAGAACACCGGGATGTCCAGGGCGAGGAACACCACGATCACCGCGAGCGACAGGAAGTGGTACCCGCCCTGCTTGAGCAGCGCCCACGGGCTCGGCGAGTCGATCTCCACCGGCTTCGCGCCGAACTTGCGCGCGTCGATCTCCACGGCCAGCGCGATGCCCAGGTAGTACAGCAGGGTCGGCAGGATCGCCCAGATCAGCACCTGCAGGTAGGACGTCTCCAGGTACTCGGCGATGATGAACGCCGCCGCGCCGAGCGTCGGCGGGGACAGGATCGCCCCGATGCCGGACGCGGCCAGCAGCCCGCCCGCGTTCTCCTTCGGGTAGCCGGCCTTCTTCAGCATCGGCCAGGTCACCGCGCCCAGCGACACGGTCGTCGCGGTGCCCGACCCGGACACGGTGCCGAGCAGGAACCCGGCGGTGGCGGCGGTGCGGCCCGGCGCGGTGCGCGACTTGCGGAACGCGGAGAAGCTGATGTCGACGAAGAACGTGCCGGCGCCGGACGCGTTCAGCACCGACCCGTAGATCGTGAACAGCACGATGTACGTGGCGGCGACGTCCAGCGGCGTCCCGTAGAACCCCGTCGCGTCGTTGTAGAAGCCGTTGATGATCTGCGAGAAGTCCACGCCGGCGTGCGAGATCGCCCAGGACGGTGGCAGGAACCCGCCGTAGTAGGCGAACGCGATGAACCCGACGCAGACGATCGGCAGCACCCAGCCGGTGGTCCGCCGGCACGCCTCCAGGATCAGCACCAGCAGCAGGGACCCGGCGACGACGTCGAGCGCGGTCAGCTGCCCCTGGCGGTCGAGGAACGCGTCGAACCCGCCGAACAGGGGGTACGCGCCCACCACGAACGCGCACACCGCCGCCACCCAGTCCACGACACCGGGGTCGTCGGCCTCGCCGCGCCTGCCGCGCGGCCGGTAGCAGAGGAAGACCAGCGGCAGCGTGACCGCCAGGAAGATCACCAGGTAGTACTGGCCGCCCTTGCTGAACGGCCAGAACACCTGCTTGAGCACGAGCAGCGCGATGGCGAGACCCGCCACCCACACGCCCAGCTCCCAACGCCGGGACAAGGCGCGCGACGGGCGCTCCTCGTCGTACTCGGCGAGCAGTTCGTCTACTTCGACCTGCGGCTTGGTCGGCACGCGCACCCCTTCGTGTCGCGCTGGATGAAGCGCTCACGAAGCTACTTGTGTCGCCGGTCACAGCCATAGAGCGACCGTCTAAAGGGACTGTAAAGACCGCTGCGCCGGGGACGGCCCGATCACACGATCCGGGCGTCGACGTAGCACCACCGCCAGTCCTCGTCCGGCTCGAACGACCGCATCACGGGGTGTTCCGAGGCGTGGAAGTGCGCGGTCGCGTGCCGGCGCGGGCTGGAGTCGCAGCACGCGACGTGCCCGCAGGACAGGCAGATCCGCAGGTGGGCCCAGTTGTGCTCACCGGCGGCCAGGCAGTCGGCGCAGCCCTCGGGGTTGTCCGGGGTGACGGAGTCCGGGAGATCCGGGACGTGAGGACAGGTCATACCGGTCATCATCACGCAAGATTGCGCCATGCACGGTCCGGAACTGCTCCTGTTGCTCGTCGGCGCGCTGCTCGTCACGGCGGCGGCGAAACGCCTCAACTGGTCGGCCCCGCTGGTGCTGGTGGGCGTCGGGCTGGCGGTGTCGTTCATCCCGGGCCTGCCGGAGTTCGCCCTGGAGCCGGAGCTGATCCTGGTCCTGGTGCTGCCGCCGCTGCTGTACTCGGCCGCGCTGGACAGCTCCTACCACAACATCCGGGCGAACCTGAGGCCTATCGGCCTGCTCGCGGTGGGCCTGGTGCTGGCCACCACGATGGCCGTCGGCTGGGTCGCGCACCTGGTCCTGCCCGGGCTGTCGCTGCCCGCGGCGCTGGTGCTGGGCGCGGTGGTGGCGCCGCCGGACGCGGTCGCCGCGGTCGCGGTCGGCCGGCGGCTCAACCTGCCGCGCCGGACGATGACGCTGCTCACCGGCGAGAGCCTGATCAACGACGCGACCGCGCTGACGGCGTACAAGGTGGCCGTCGCGGCGGCCGCCGGCGCCGCCGCGACCTGGGTGGACGGCACCCGCACGTTCGTGATCAGCGCGGGTGGCGGCGTGCTCGTCGGGTTGGCGATCGGCTGGTGCGTGCGGTGGATCCGCGACCGCCTCGACGACGGCGTGCTGGAGAGCGCGCTCGGCATGCTGGTGCCGTTCGGCGCGTACATCTTCGCCGAGGAGCTGCACGCCTCCGGTGTGCTCGCGGTCGTCATCGCCGGGCTCTACATCGGGCACAACGCGCCGCGCAGCTCGTACTACACGCGCTTGCAGGACACGGCGGTGTGGCGGTCGGTGGACGTGCTGCTGGAGTCGTTCGTGTTCGCGTTGATCGGCTTGCAGCTCAACAGCGTGGTGCGGGAGGTGGACATCACCGCCGGCCTGGTGTGGGCGGCGGCGGCCGTGCTGGCGGCGACGATCCTGGTGCGGTTCGTGTGGATGTACCCGGCCGCGTACCTGCCGCGGCTGCTGTCGAAGCGGGTCCGGGAGCGCGAGCCCGCGCCGGGGTGGCGCGGCGTGACGGTGCTGTCGTGGGCCGGGATGCGCGGCGTGGTGTCGCTGGCCGCGGCGAGCGCGTTGCCGCTCGACCTGCCCGGACGCGAGGTGATCGTGTTCTGCGCGTTCGTGGTCACCGTGGGCACGCTGCTCGTCCAAGGCCTGACGCTGCCGCTCGTGATCCGCAAGCTCGGGTTCCGCGGCGACGAGGAGCGGACCGACGCGTTGGCCGAGGCGCAGGTGCAGCACGCCGCCGCGCAGGCCGCCGTGCGCAAGCTGGACGAGGTGATCGGCGGCGACGACGGCACGTCGGAGGAGGTCGTCGACCGGCTGCGGCTCATGGCCGAGCACCGCGGCAACGCGGCGTGGGAGCGGCTGGGCAGGCAGGAGGACGAGAGCCCGGCCGCGTCGTACCGGCGGCTGCGGCGCACGATGCTGGAGGCCGAGCGGCAGGTGTTCATCCAGGCGCGCGACGACGGGCAGATCGACGACGAGGTGCTGTTCCGGGTGCTCCGCGAACTCGACCTGGAGGAAGCGGCCATATCCAGGGAGTGACGAACCCCGAACCACCCACTACGCGTTCACCGTGACGTGGCCTGTGCTTCGCCTTAGCGTGTCCGGGACGTCGCGGTGCGCGACGAGGCTGCCGCGCGTCAGGAGTGAAGTCGAGGAGGTCGGCGATGGTGCGGACGAGGATCGTCGGGGTGGCGCTCGCGGCGCTCGCGGTGACGGGGGCGGTGGTGCTGCCCTCGGCGTCGGCGAGCGGTGACGCGGAGGTGGCGTCGTCCCGCAAGGGCCCGCTGGTGATCGGCCACCGCGGCGCGTCGGGCTACCGGCCCGAGCACACGCTGGCCGCGTACGAGCTGGCCGCGCGGATGGGCGCCGACTACATCGAGCCCGACCTGGTGGTGACCAAGGACGGCAAGCTGGTCGCCCGGCACGAGAACGAGATCGGCGGCACCACGGACGTCTCGGCGCGCCCGGAGTTCGCCGGGCGCAAGGCGACCAAGGTCATCGACGGCACGTCGATCACCGGCTGGTTCACCGAGGACTTCACGCTCGCCGAGCTGAAGACGTTGCGGGCCAAGGAGCGCATCCCGGAGGTCCGGCCGCGCAACACCCTCTACGACGGCCGGTTCGAGGTGCCGACGCTGGAGGAGGTCATCGACCTGTCCCGCCGGCTGACCCGCGAGCTCGGGCGCGACATCGGGATCTACCCGGAGACCAAGCACCCGACGTACTTCCAGGACATCGGCCTGCCGCTGGAGCCGCGCCTGGTCGACGTGCTGACGAAGGCGGGCCTGAACCGGCACGGCGCGAAGGTGTACGTGCAGTCGTTCGAGGTGGCCAACCTCAAGCAGCTCAAGGGGAAGCTGCGGGTGCCGCTGGTGCAGCTGATCAACGGGTCGGGTGCGCCGTACGACTTCGTCAAGGCCGGTGACAAGCGCACCTACAGCGACCTCGTGACGCCGGAGGGGCTGCGCGAGATCCGCACCTACGCCAACGGCATCGGCGCGGCGAAGGACCGGATCATCCCGCGTGACGCGGCGGGTTTCCTGCGCGAGCCGACCACCTTGGTGCGTGACGCGCACACGCGTGGCCTGATCGTGCACGCCTGGACGTTCCGCAACGAGAACACGTTCCTGCCGGCGGACTTCCGCAGGTCCACAGACCCGGCCGCGTACGGCGACGCGTTCGGCGAGTACGCGAAGTTCTACGCGACGGGCCTGGACGGCGTGTTCGCCGACAACCCCGACACCGCCGTGGAAGCCCGCAACAGCCGATAACCCTCACGACACCGGGGGACGCCCGCACTCGCGCGAGCACGGGCGTCCCCCGACGATCAGGCCCCGCCGTGAACGGCTTCGCGAGGGTCCCCGCCAAGGGGAACCCTTGCTGCGATTCTACCGACGGGGTCCGACAATTCCCGGCCGTCGTCGACCGGGGGCTCGGCGAGCAGGCCGCGCCGGGCGAGAATCGGACGGACGCCTTCGCCGAACCAGTAGGCCTCCTCCAGGTGCGGGTAGCCGGAGAGCACGAACTCCTCCACGCCGAGGCCGTGGTACTCCTCGATCAGGTCCGCGACCTCCTCGTGGCTGCCCACCAGCGCCGTGCCCGCGCCGCCGCGCACCAGCCCGACGCCCGCCCACAGCCCGGGGTGGACCTCCAGGCCGCGCACACCCCGGCCCAGGTCCCCACCGTGCAGCGCCACCATCCGCTGCTGCCCCACCGACTGCGACGCGCGCAGCTGCTCCTGCGCCCTGGCCACCTGCCCGGGGTCCAGCGCCGCCAACAGCTTCTCCGCCTCGCGCCACGCCTCGGCGGACGTGTCGCGGCTGATCGTGTGCAGCCGCACGCCGAACCGGATCGGCCGGTCACCCGCCAGCGCGCGCACCCGGCCGATCTTCTCCGCCACCTGCGCCGGCGGCTCGCCCCACGTCAGGTACACGTCGGCCCGCCGCGCCGCGACCGGCAGCGCCGCGTCCGACGACCCGCCGAAGTAGATCGGCGGCACGGGGTCCGGCGCGGCCATCACCGTCGCGCCCGACACCCGGTAGTGCGAGCCCGCGAAGTCGACCGGCCGCCCCGACCACACCGCCCGCAGCACGTGCAGGAACTCGTCGGTCCGCGCGTACCGCTGGTCGTGGTCGAGCCAGTCGCCGAACCGGCGCTGCTCCACCTCGTCCCCGCCGGTCACCACGTTCAGCAGCAGCCGCCCGCGCGAGATCCGCTGGTACGTCGACGCCATCTGCGCGGCCAGCGTCGGCGAGATCACCCCGGGCCGGAACGCCACCAGGAACTTCAGCGTCGACGTCCGCGCGAGCAGCGCCGCCGTGGTCAGCCACGCGTCCTCGCACCACGTGCCGGTCGGCGTCAGCACGCCGCTGAACCCGTTGTGCTCGGCCGCCGCCGCGACCTGCGCCAGGTAGTCGACGTCCGGCTCGCGCAACGCCGCCGCGCCCAGCGACCGGTTGGCGTGGAAGCGCTCCACGACGGTCCGGCCGTCACCGGACGTGGGCAGGAACCAGTGCAGCACGACGCTCACGACAGCTCCCCCTGGAAACGGGTGTCCACGAAGTCCCGGAACCGCACCGCGCCCGGCAACGCGCCGTCCGCCGTGAACGCGTCGGCCAGCTCCTGCTCGGACGCGATCACCGCGTCGTCCAGCGGCACCGGCAGGTCGCCGCCGCGCTCCACGGCCGCCCGCGCCACCTCGGGCTTCAGCCCGGTCTCCGCGGCCCACACCCGCGCCCACTCCTCGCGGTGCGCGTCGGCCCACCGCTGCGCCCGGCTGATCCGCTTCACGAACTCCTTGATCGCCTCGCCCTTGCCCGGCGACCCCAACGCCGCCCGCCCGGCCACCTGGAACGTGTAGCCGTTCGACTTGCCGCGCCCGTCGGTCAGCACCCGCGCGCCCGCCTCCAGCTCGGCCTGCGCCGTGTAGGGGTCCCACACCGCCCACGCGTCCACCCGCTTCTGCGTGAACGCCGAGTACGCGTCCGACGGCTGCAGGAAGTTGAGCGTGACGTGCTTGGTCGACAACCCGGCCGCGGCGAGCGTCAGCAACACCTGCCCGTGCGCCGAACTGCCCTTGGCGACCGCGATGCCGCGCCCCTTGAGGTCCTGCACCGTCCGCACCGCCGAGTCGGACGGCACCAAGAGCGCGTCGCCCTCCACGCTGCCCTTCGCCGAGTACACCGCGGCGATCCGCGCGTTCGCCGCCGCCGCGAAGATCGGCGGCGTGTTCCCGACGCCGCCGACGTCGATCGCGCCCGCCGACGCCGCCTCCAGCAACGGCGGACCGGACGTGAACGTGGACCACTCGATCGGGTAAGGGAAGTCCTCCAGCAGGCCGGCGGCCGTCAGCAGCGCCTTCGAACCGCCCTTCTGGTCGCCGACCTTGAGCACCACCGGCCCGTCCGCCGACGACGCCGTGCCGCAGCCCGACAGCGCCAGCACCGCGACCACCAGCGCGCTAAGCAGCTTCGACATCGTCCACTCCCAGGTTCGACAGCACTTGCGACCGCAGGTCGGCGAAGGACGCGCGGCGCCGCGGTCGCGGCAGGTCGACGTGGTGCTCGGCCACGATCCGACCGTCGGCCAGCACCACGACGCGGTCGGCCAGCAACAGGGCCTCGTCCACGTCGTGGGTCACGAACAGCACGGCGGGCCGGTGCTCCCGCCACAGCCGCGCCACCAGGTGGTGCATGGCGAGCCGGGTCAACGCGTCCAGCGCGCCGAACGGCTCGTCCAGCAACAGCAGCTCCGGCTCGCGCACCAACGCCCGCGCCAACGACACGCGCTGCGCCTCGCCGCCGGACAACGTCGACGGCCACGCGTCGGCGTGATCGGCCAGCCGCACCTCGGCCAACGCACGCTCCGCCACGACCCGGCCATCCACACCGCGCAGCCCCAGCGAGACGTTGCGCCACACCCGCCGCCACGGCAGCAGCCGGGGCTGCTGGAAGGCGACCGAGACGCGCTCAGGAACCGCGAACGTCCCCTCGACGTCACGGTCGAGCCCCGCCAGGACCCGCAGCAACGTCGACTTGCCGCACCCGCTGCGCCCCAGCAGCGCCACGAACTCGCCGTCCGCGACGTCCAGGTCGAGCCCGGCCAACACCCGGCGCGGCCCGAAGTCCTTGACCAGCCCCCGGACCCTCACCGCGCCCGCCACCGCAGCACCCTCCGCTCCAACGCGCGCACCAGGGCGTCCGTGGTCAGCCCGAGCAGCGCGTAGACCAGCAGGCCCACCACGACGACGTCGGTGCGCAGGAACTCGCGCGCGTTGTTGATCAGGTAGCCGATGCCCGCGTCCGCGTTGACCTGCTCGCCGACGATCAGCGACAGCCACGCCGTGCCGAGCGCGATCCGCAGGCCCACCAACGTCTGCGGCACCGCCGACGGCAGCACGACGTGCGCGACCCGTTCGAACCGCGAGTAGCCGAGCACGCGCGCGGCGTCCAGCAGCGCCGGGTCGGTCTGCCGGATGCCCGCGTGCAGGTTCAGGTACAGCGGGAACGCCACACCGGCCGCGACCAGCGCCAGCTTCGGCTCCTCGCCGATGCCGAACCACAGGATGAACAACGGGACCAGGCCGAGGTGCGGCAGCGTGCGCAGCATCTGCACCGGCGGGTCGAGCAGCCGTTCGCCCCAGCGGGACAGGCCGGAGGCCAGGCCGAGGGCGCCGCCGACGACCGCGCCCAGGGCGAACCCCACCGCGACCCGGCTCGACGACACCAGGAACGCGTCCACCAGCTGCCCGTCCAGGACGAGCTCGTAGGCGGACCGGAACACGGTCAGCGGTGACGCTAGCTTGTCCGGCGGCAACACGCCCGAGCTGCTCGCGGCCTGCCACAGCAGGACCAGCCCGAGCGGGCTCAGCCACCGGGTCAAATCGGGCCACTTGCGTCGTTGTGGAGCGGGTGCGCGGGCCGGGGCAGTGGATTCCGGACGCACGACGACACCCGCGGTGGAAACCGACACGGATTTCTCCCAGCGGACAACGGGAACATCGGACGCGCTGATCAGCGAGTCAGAGTTTCGATATCCGACCGAGGAGAGTCAACGTCTCCCGAATTGTGAAAATGCCTCCGGGACCGATTGCGTCGGTCCCGGAGGCACTGTTGTCCGAACGGGGCGTCAGCCGCCCAGCATGTCGTGGCGCACGATGGTCTGGTCGCGACCCGGGCCGACGCCGATCGCGGACATGCGGGCGCCGGAGATCTCCTCCAGGTGCTCGACGTACGCGCGGGCGTTCGCGGGCAGCTCCTCGAACGTGCGGCAGTGGCTGATGTCCTCGAACCAGCCCGGCAGCTCCTCGTACACCGGCACGGCGTGGTGCACGTCGGTCTGCGTCATCGGCATCTCGTCGATCCGCTCGCCGTCGATCGTGTAGCCGACGCAGACCGGCACCTTCTCCAGGCCGGACAGCACGTCCAGCTTGGTCAGGAAGTAGTCGGTGATGCCGTTGACCCGCGCCGCGTACCGCGCGATCACCGCGTCGAACCAGCCCGTGCGCCGCGACCGCCCGGTCGTCACGCCGAACTCGCCGCCGGTCTTGCGCAGGTGCTCGCCCATCTCGTCGTTCAGCTCGGTCGGGAACGGACCCGAGCCCACCCGCGTCGTGTACGCCTTGAGGATGCCGATCACCGTGGTGATCCGCGTCGGCCCGATGCCCGAACCGGCGCTCGCGCCGCCCGAGGTCGGGTTCGACGACGTCACGAACGGGTAGGTGCCGTGGTCGACGTCGAGCAGGGTGCCCTGCGAGCCCTCCAGCAGCACCGTCTCGCCGCGCTCCAGCGCCTGGTTGAGCAGCAGGCGGGTGTCGGCGATCCGGGAGGTGAACTTGGTGCCGTGCTCCAGCACGCTGTCCACCACCTGCTCGGGGTCGAGCGCCTTGCGGTTGTAGACCTTGACCAGCACCTGGTTCTTGAAGTCCAGCGCGGCCTCGACCTTCTGCCGGAGGATCTTCTCGTCCAGCAGGTCCTGCGCGCGCACGCCGACGCGGGCGATCTTGTCCTGGTAGCACGGGCCGATGCCGCGGCCGGTGGTGCCGATCTTGGCCTTGCCCAGGTACCGCTCGGTGACCTTATCGATCGCCACGTGGTAGGGCATGATCAAGTGCGCGTCCGCGGAGATGAGCAGCTTGCTGGTGTCGACGCCCTGCTCGTCCAGGCCGGCCAGCTCCTCGAGGAGCACGCCGGGGTCGACCACGACGCCGTTGCCGATGACGCTGGTCACGCCAGGGGTGAGGATGCCGGAGGGGATCAGGTGCAGGGCGAACTTCTGACCGTCGGGCAGCACCACGGTGTGCCCGGCGTTGTTGCCGCCCTGGTACCGGACCACCCACTGCACCCGGTCACCGAGCAGGTCGGTTGCCTTGCCCTTGCCCTCATCGCCCCACTGGGCACCGATCAGCACGACGGCCGGCATGTGAAACTCCAAGCGGTTGGACGGGTAAGAGCCGAATGCCTGCGACGGCCGAGCCGTCAGTGGACGGCTGTTGAGGGTAGACCAGGAGATGAAGGTGCGCGGAATCGTGCTGGCCTGCGGAAACTCGCAGTTGCCAATGATCACGGACGGTGACCGTTTCGAGGTCCGCCACGTGGCGGAACGGCCCGGAAAGGCCGAGGTGGACGCGGTTCTCGCCGATTCGGGTGACAAACGTCTCGTCGTGCACGGCACGGACGGCGACCTCAACGCCGTCGTGCTGCGACTGCTGCGCACCGAACGGCTCGCCGACGTGCCGATCGGGTACGTGCCCGCGGACCCGGGTTCCGAGGTGGCCAAGCTCTGGGGCCTGCCGACCGACCCGGGCCGCGCGCTCGACCTCGCCCTGTCCGGCGACCCCGACCCGGTACCGCTGGTCCGCGACGACGTCGGCGGCGTGCTCGTCGGCCTCGGCTCGCTCGGCCCGGTGCGCGGGGTCGGCTACGGGGACGACACCGTGGTGCTCCGCGGCCAGGCTTCCCGGCTGGAGGTGACCCCGGACCCGGAGGGCGGCCTCGGGCTGGTGGTCCGCGTCATCCACAAGCGGCTGTTCGGGCGGAAGGTGACCAGCACGTCGGCGCGCGCGTTCCAGCTCGGCTGCCTGCCGGTGCAGGTGAACTCGGACGGCGTCGCGCACCCGCGGCCGATGAGCAAGTGGACCTGGTACCGCCACACGGAAGAGCTGCGACTGGTCCGCGGGTTGTAGTGACGGAGGAATTTTCTAGCCCGCCATTCAGGCGTCACTCGAAAGCGTTGTAACGGAAGGAGAATTGACCCAAGGTAATTCCGACAGCTTCCAACTAGGAAGGTCGGAATTATGTCAACGGTCAACAAAACCGCGCGATTCTCGATCTATTCCCTGCTCCTGGCTGGTGCGCTGGCAGTCGGCCTGGTCAGTCCCGCCCAGGCGACGCCGCCGAACATCCCGAGCACCAGCACCGCCCTGTCGGAGCTGGCCGCGCTCAGGGTGGCCACCGAAGGCTCGACCAGCGGCTACTCGCGGGACCTGTTCCCGCACTGGAGCACCGTGTCGGGCGCCTGCAACACCCGCGAGACGGTGCTCAAGCGCGACGGCACGAACGTGGTCACCGACTCCAGCTGCGCGGCCACGTCCGGCCGCTGGTACAGCCCGTACGACGGCGCGACGTGGACCGCGGCGTCCGACGTGGACATCGACCACGTCGTGCCGCTGGCCGAGGCGTGGCGCTCCGGCGCGTCGTCGTGGACCACGTCGCGGCGGCAGTCGTTCGCCAACGACCTGACCAACCCGCAGCTCATCGCCGTCACCGACAACGTCAACCAGGCCAAGGGCGACCAGGACCCGGCGCTCTGGAAGCCGCCGCTGACCTCGTACTGGTGCACCTACGCGAAGATGTGGACGCGCTCGAAGTACAAGTGGGGTTTGAGCGTGAACTCGGCGGAGAAGTCTGCACTGCAAAGCATGCTCGGGAGGTGCTGACGAGGAGATGGCTGACCTGTCTTCCGCGTTCGTGGCCGGCCCCGGCGGCGTCATGACCGACGAAGTCGGCGTGGTGACCGGGGACTTGGAGCTGCGGACCACGCTGGACAACGGCGAGCTGCGCGCGCTGGTGCGCTACGAGGGCGCGGAGGAGTGGTACGCCGTCACCGGCGCCTCGTGCCGCCTGGCCGACGAGAAGGACCACGAGGCGGTGCACGCCGTCCTGCTCGGCGTGCTGAACCGCCCCGAGGGCTGACCCGCCCGTGAAGTCGCGTCGGTCGTTCGTGTCCTGATTTCCCGGCGATCACGCTTTCGGCCGTCGGGACATCAGGGCGCGAACGACCGACTTCCAGGCGACTTCGCCGCCGTCCGCGGAGCAGCGGCCAGGTCACCGCAGCGGCGGCAGCGAACCGGCGGCGTCCGCCCTGGACAACCCGGTGGCCTGCAAGAGGTCCACGGCCACCGACCGGACCTGGGCCAGCACCACCTTCGTGGAGAACCCCTCGCCGCCCAGGTGCCGGGTCGTGGCGCACGCGGCCGCCTCGCAGATCGCCGCACGCGCCTTCTTCGGCTCCTCGCCGCGCTCCAGCTCGGCGCGCAGCACGTCCACCGCGTCCGCGTACCGCCGCAGCACGTCGGGCAGCACGTCCGGCATCCGCTCGCCGTCCCGCAGCGCGGCCAACGCCCGCCGGGCCAGCACCCTGGTGTTGCGCAGCGCGTAGTCCACCGGCGTGGCGGCCGTGCCGTAGCGGCCGAGCTCGTGCCGCCTGCGCCAGCGGATCGGCGCGATGGTCGCGATCTCGCCGCCGGTCTTCAACGCCGACGCGAACTCGTCCACCGCCTCCTGGCTGCCGCGCAACCGCGCCAGCACCCCCGCCGCCTGCACGGCGTCGGACTCGGCCACCGCCGTCGCCACGCCGCGCAACGCCTCGGTCAGCTCGCCGAAGACCACCTTCGCCTGCCGGTGCGCCACGGTCAGCGGGTTCGCCGGCAGCAGCGCCGTCACGGCCAGCCCCACCAGGCCGCCGACCAGCGCGTCCACCATCCGGTCCAGGCCGCCGCCCGCGCTGGGCGGCAGCAGGGTCGCGACCAGCACCGCCGACGAGCCGGACTGCAGCGCGATCACCGCGCCACCGTCCAGCAGCACCGCCGTGGACATCGCCAGCGCCACGACCAGCGCGATCTGCCACGGCCCGGACCCGATCAGCGAGATCAGCACGTCGCCGACACCCACGCCGACGGACACGCCGACGACCAGCTCCACGACGCGCCGGAGCCGCTGCCCCAGCGACACGCCGAGGCAGACGACCGCGGCGATCGGCGCGAAGAACGGGTGCGCGTGGCCGACCACCTCGGTGGCCACCAGCCAGGACAGGCCGGCGGCGAGCGCGGCCTGGCCGATCGGCAAGGCCGTGCTCCGCCACCGCTTCAGCCTGCGCGCCACCTCGTCGCGCACGGCCCCCACGTGCTCAGCTCAGGCCGAGCGCGGCGGGCGCCGCCGGGTCGCTGTCGCCGAGGAACTTCCGGCAGCGCTCGTACTCCTCGGTCTCCCCGATCTCGTCGGCGGCCCGCGCCAGCGCCGCCAGCGCGCGCAGGAAGCCCTGGTTGCCGCGGTGCGACCACGGCACCGGGCCGTGGCCCTTCCATCCCGAGCGGCGCAGCTGGTCCAGGCCGCGGTGGTAGCCGGTGCGCGCGAACGCGTAGCCGGCGACCGGGTCGCCGGTCTGCAGCGCCCGCTCGGCGAGCAGCGCCCACGCCTCGCTGAAGTCGGGGTAGGCGCGGACGATCTTGGCCGGGTCGGTGCCCGCCTCGGCGGCGGCCTGCGCCTCCGGGCGGTCCGGCAGCAACGTGGGTTCGGGACCGAGCAGGTTCTCCATGCCGTCAGCTTAGGAATACCCGGGCCACCGCAGCGACCAGTGCCAGCACCAACGCGGTGACGATGACGCCGGCGACGACCTTCTTGCCCATGAAAGCGCTCCTCGGTTCTCAGTGAACTCTCAGGGCGGCACCTTTCCCCGTTGAGGCCATTCGGAGCAACGAAGGTCACCTGTTAGCATGAGTCCTGCCCGGAATGCGCTGGTCATCGACGTCCCCTAGGGGATGTTCCGGGAAATTCCAGGGCGGGGCACCCTTCCAGCCTCTCCGGTCGGGACGCATCATGGGCGGGTGAACATGGGGGTAACCAATCGCGTCGCGCGTTTCCGCGACCAGTACTGGGAGCGCGGCGAGCCGGGGCGCGCGACGCCACCGGCGCTCGTCGCCTCGCTCTACAAGCTCTGGCTCGTCGGTCTGCTGCTCAAGCTGATCGGCTCCTCGTGGGACGTGGCCTGGCACTTCAAGTGGCTGCGCGACGAACTGGCGCCACCGCACCTGATCAACACCCTGGGCACGGTGATCGTGGTCGGGCTGACGCTGTTCCACACCTACACCGGCTACGGCGCGGACAAGACCGCGCTGCGGCTGATGCAGTGGGGCACCGGCGTCTTCCTGGTCGCGCTGCCCATCGACCTGATCAACCACCGGATCAACGGCCTCGACATCACGTCGTGGAGCGGCTCGCACGCCCTGCTGTACCTGGGCACCGCGATCATGATGGCGGGCGCGATCCGCGGGTGGATCAAGCTCTACCCGGAGGGCGGCCGGTGGCGGGTGCTCGGCCTGACCGGGCTGTGGCTGCTGTTCTTGGAGAACATGTGGTTCCCCAACCAGCACCAGGAGTACGGCGTGCTGGAGATCGCCTCCTGGGACCGCGGCGACCCGTACGCCGAGCCGAGCCTGCTCCAGTTCGCCGCCGACCAGATCGGCCGGCCCGTCGACCGCGAGTCGATCGTCCAGTTCTCGCTGCCCATCCCCGACTGGGTCTACCCGGTGTGGGGCCTGGTCGCGGCGGCGCTCGTGCTGGTGATCGCCCGGCGCACGATCGGCGTGCCGTGGGCGGCGACCGCGGTGGCGGGCGGCTACGTCGCCTACCGCCTGCTGATCTGGCCGCTGCTCGGCGTCGCCGACTTCCCGCTGTCGACCGTGCCGGTGTTCCTGCTGCTCATCGGCCTGGCCGTGGACGCCGCGCACCTGGGCAGGCTGCCCGCCCCGCTGGCCGCGGTGCTCGGCTCGGCGGCCGTCACGGGCCTGGGCTACGGCGGGATCTGGGTGCTGCAGGCGCTGGACGCCGCGCCGCCGATCCTCTACCCGTCCGCGGCGGTGACGTTCGTCGTGCTGGCCGCGCTCTGGCTGGTCGCCGACCGGGTCAAGGTGGGGGAAACCCCCCGACGGCCCCTGGTGGCCGCCTGATTCCGATCGACCCCGTTCCCCTCGAGGATCAGTCGGGTGGCACCCGAACCCTTGGGGGGAACTTTTATGCGCCGACTTCTCCGCGCGACGATCGCCGGCACGCTGGTCCTGTCCCTGACCGCGACCACCGCGGGCCTCGCGACCGCGGACGCGCCGAACCGGCTGGCGAGCGCGGTCGACCAGGCCCTGGCGGCGGGCGTCCCCGGTGTCGTCGTCCGGGTGGACGACGGGCGCGGCCGGCCGGTGGAGGTCGTCCGGCAGGCCCGCTGGACGCTGTCGGACCACCGGCTGCGCCCCGGCGACGAGTTCAAGATGGCGTCCAACACCAAGACGGTGTCCGCGACCCTGGTCCTGCAACTCGTCGCCGAGCAGCGGCTGAGCCTGGACGACCCCGTCGAGCGCCGGCTGCCGGGCGTGGTGCCGAACGGCTCGGCGATCACGCTGAGGATGCTGCTCAACCAGACCAGCGGCCTGTTCGACTACCTCGACGACCCGCGCCTGCACGGCCTGCTCACCGGGCAGCGGCCGCACGCGTGGACGCCTGACGAACTGCTCGCCGTGGCCCTCTCGCACCCGCCGCTGTTCGCGCCCGGCGAGCGGTGGGACTACAGCAACACCAACTACACGCTGATCGGCCTCGTGCTGGAGGCCGTGACCGGCCGGCCGTACACCGAACTGGTGCAGCGGCGGATCCTCGAACCCCTCGGCATGAGGGACACCTACTTCGCCGACGGGACCGGGTTCCGCGGCCGGCACGCCCACGGGTACGAGCCCGACGCCGAGCACCTCGGCCCGCTGCTCCCGCCCGGGCAGCCCGTCGGCGACGGCTTCGCCGGCCCCCGGCGCCACGAGCACGTCGACGTGACCGGGATCGACCTCGGCCCGGCGTGGGCCGCCGGCGGCCTGCTGTCCACCGCCGCGGACTGGCACCGGTTCCTCACGGCGCTCATGTCCGGCCGGCTCGTCCCGCGGCACCTGCTCGCCGAGATGCGCGACGCGGTGCCCCAGGGCGGTGCGAGCGCCAACGGCTACGGCCTCGGCGTCATGGAGGTCAGGACGTCCTGCGGGACGGTCTGGGGCCACTCCGGCGGCTTCCCGGGCTACCGCAGCCACAACTACACCGACGTCACCGGCGCCCGCACGGTCACCGTGCTGATGACGACCACCTTCGCCCTGGCCGCACCGGCCGCGGCCGCCGCCCAGGCGGAACTGGTGGACGCCGCCGTCTGCCGCATGAACCGCCGGTAGCGCGGACGCGGAACGGCCCCCTCCGGAACCGGAGGGGGCCGTTCGCCGTGCGGGGGCGTCTCAGCCGGCGATCATGCGGCCGGACGACTTCAGGTGCTCGCACGCCTGGGCGATGCGGGCGGCCATGCCCTGCTCGGCGGCCTTGAGGTAGGACCGCGGGTCGTAGGCCTTCTTGTTGCCGACCTCCCCGTCCACCTTGAGCACGCCGTCGTAGTTGCCGAACATGTGGCCCACGATCGGCCGGGTGAACGCGTACTGCGTGTCCGTGTCGATGTTCATCTTGATCACGCCGTACGTGAGAGCCTCGTGGATCTCCTCCAGCAGCGAGCCGGAGCCGCCGTGGAAGACCAGGTCGAACGGCTTGGAGCCGGCCGGCAGGCCCAGCTTCTCGGCCACCACGTCCTGACCCTGCTTGAGGATCTCCGGGCGCAGCTTCACGTTGCCCGGCTTGTACACGCCGTGCACGTTGCCGAACGTCGCCGCGACCAGGTAGCGGCCCTTCTCACCGGCGCCGAGGGCGTCCACCGTCTTCAGGTAGTCCTCGGGCGAGGTGTACAGCTTCTCGTTGATCTCGTGCGCGACGCCGTCCTCCTCGCCGCCGACGACGCCCACCTCGATCTCGAGGATGATCTTCGCCTTGGCGGTGAGGTCGAGCAGCTCCGACGCGATCTTCAGGTTCTCGTCCAGCGGCACGGCCGAGCCGTCCCACATGTGCGACTGGAACAGCGGGTTGAGCCCGCGGTCCACCCGCTCCTGGCTGATCGCGACGAGCGGCCGGACGTAGCCGTCGAGCTTGTCCTTCGGGCAGTGGTCGGTGTGCAGCGCGATGTTCACCGGGTACTTCTCGGCGACCACGTGCGCGAACTCCGCCAGCGCAACCGCGCCGGTCACCATGTCCTTGACCTTGGTGCCCGAGGCGAACTCGGCACCACCGGTCGAGACCTGGATGATCCCGTCGCTCTCGGCTTCTGCGAAACCACGCAGGGCCGCGTTGAGGGTCTCGGACGAGGTGACGTTGATCGCGGGGTAGGCGAACTCGTTCGCCTTCGCGCGGTCGAGCATCTCGGCGTAGACCTCGGGGGTTGCGATGGGCATCGGTGGGTCCTCCTCGGGTGCCCGGAACGCGGTGTCGGCAGCATCCTACGGGCACCGGCCGGCGAGCGAAGATGATCAACGGCATAGTGGTGTCATGGCGATCGCACGGTGGAACGGCGAGATCATCGCCGAGAGTGACCAGACCGAGATGGTGGAGGGGAACCACTACTTCCCCCTGGAGTCGGTGCGCACCGAGTACCTCAGGCCGTCGGACACCACGTCGGTCTGCCACTGGAAGGGCAAGGCGAGCTACTACACGCTGCACGTCAACGGCCAGGACAACACCGACGCCGCGTGGTACTACCCGCAGCCCAGCGAGGCCGCGGCGAACATCAAGGACCACGTCGCGTTCTGGAACGGCGTGGAGATCTCCGAGAACTAGTCCTCCAGCGCGGCCGCGACGTCGCGCAACGCCTGCTGGGCGTCGGGGGAGCCGACCACCTGGACGGCCACGTGGTCGGCTCCCGCGTCGTGGTGCTCGCGCAGGCGCCGCGCCACCCGTTCGACCGGGCCCCACGCGACCAGGGCGTCCACCAGCCGGTCGCTGCCGCCGCCGGCCAGGTCGTCCTCGGTGAAGCCGTTGCGCAGCCAGTTGCGGGTGTGGTGCGGCCTGCCCAGGTAGCCGGCCAGCGCCTCCCGCCCCAGGTCACGGGCCCGTGCCGGGTCCTCCTCCAGCACGACGTGCTGCTCGGGGGCGAGCACCGCGCCCGAGCCGACGGTCTCGCGCGCCCTCGCGGTGTAGTCGGGCGTCACCAGGTAGGGGTGGGCGACGCTCGTCCGGGCGGCGGCGAGCCGGAGCAGGCGCGGACCGAGCGCGGCCAGCGCCAGGCGGTCGCGCGGCACGTCCAGCTCGTCGAGGTAGTGGATCAGCTTCTGGTACGGGCTGTGATGCACCTCACCCACGAGTTCACCGTTCCCGGTGCCGATGCCGACCAGGAACCGGTCGGTCCACGCGAGCGCCCGGTAGCCGTCGTTGACCTCGCCGGCCGGCGTCGTCCACACGTCCATCACGGCCGTCGCCACGGTGATCTTCTCGGTCGCGTCCAGGAGCTCGGAGACCGTGGTCATGACGCTGCCGTCGGGCGACCCGCCCAGCCACAGGGCGCCGAAACCGAGCTCCTCCAGCTCGGCGGCGTCCTCGCCGCGGCCCACCCACCGCGCGGCCCGGTCCCACACGCCGTACCTGCCCAACTCGACCGTCATTTCGTCTCCCCGCGAACTAGGTGCTGACGACTGCCAACCGCGCCGCGGCACCATTTAGTCCTGACTTCTCCATTCGGCGCGAATGGACCGGTCCGCCTAGCTTCGCGACATGACGAAACTCGGAACCAGCGACCTCGACGTGTCGCGCCTGTGCCTGGGTGGCAACGTGTTCGGCTGGACCGCCGACGAGGAGGCCTCGTTCGCCGTGCTGGACGCGTTCGCGCAGGCCGGCGGCACTTTCGTGGACACCGCCGACTCGTACTCGGCGTGGGCCGAGGGCCACGTCGGCGGCGAGTCGGAGACGATCGTCGGCCGGTGGCTGCGCGAGCGGGGCAACCGGGACTCGATCGTGGTCGCGACCAAGGTCGGCATGCTCCGGGGGTTGGACGACCTCAAGGCCGCCACGATCGAGCGGGCCGCCGAGGACTCCCTCCGCCGCCTCGGCGTGGACCACATCGACCTGTACTACGCGCACAAGGACGACCTCGACACGCCGCAGGAGGAGACGCTGGCGGCGTTCGACCGGCTGGTCCGCGCCGGGAAGGTCCGGCACGTCGCCGCGTCCAACTACAGCGCCGAGCGGCTCACGTCCGCGCTCGCCGTGTCCGAGCGCGAGGGCTTCGCCCCGTTCGTCGCGCTCCAGCAGCCGTACAACCTCGTGGACCGCTCCTACGAGGGAGAGCTGTCCCGCGCGGTGGCCGACCACGGGCTCGCGTCCGCGCCGTACTGGGGCCTGGCGAAGGGCTTCCTGACCGGCAAGTACCGGCCGGGCGTCACGGTGGACAGCCCGCGGGCCGCCGCCGCCTCGAAGTACCTGGACGAACGCGGCCTGCGCATCCTCGCGGCGCTGGACGAAGTGGCGGCCGGTCACGACACCACCCAGGCGGCGGTCGCCCTGGCGTGGCTGGCGGAGCAGCCGACGGTGGCCGCGCCCATCGCGTCGGCGCGCACCACCGACCAGCTCGCCGCCCTGCTCCCGGCCCTGGAGCTGCGGCTGACGGCGGACGAGGCGGCGGCGCTGACCGCGGCCAGCGCCGTTTAACTCTCCAGTAGCTTACTGGCGGTAAGTTGCGTTACGGTGACCTCCCTGGCTGGAGCGGGCTGAGGAGGTCACCGTGGACGTTGCGGGCAAGGTTGTCCTGATCACTGGCGCGGCGAGGGGCATCGGCGCGGAGGTGGCGCGGCGGTTGGCCGCGAAGGGCGCGAAGCTCGCCCTGGTCGGGCTGGAGGGCGACCAGCTGCGGCAGGTGGCCGAGCAGTGCGGCGGCCGGGCGTGGGAGGCGGACGTCACCGACTGGGAGGCGCTGGAGACCGCGGTGAACGGCGTGGTCGACCACTACGGCGGCATCGACGTGGTCGTCGCCAACGCGGGCATCGCCGCCACCGGTTTCATCCGTTCGATGGACCCCGCGGCGTTCGAACGGGTCATCGAGGTCAACCTGCTCGGGGTGTGGCGCACGGTCCGGACGTGCCTGCCGCACCTCATCGCGAGCCGCGGCTACTGCCTCGTCGTGTCGTCGCTGGCGGCGATCGTGCACATCCCGGGCAACGGCGCCTACTCCGCCGCGAAGGCGGGCTGCGAGGCGTTCGCGGACAGCCTGCGCGCAGAGGTGCGGCACCTCGGCGTGGACGTCGGCGTGGCGTACTTCTCGTGGATCTCCACCGACATGGTCAACAGCGCCGACCAGCACCCCGTCTTCGGCCCGCTGCGCAGCGGGATGCCGGGGCTCGCGGGCAAGAAGTACCCGGTCTCCGACGTCGGCAGGGCGGTGGTCCGGGCGATCACCCGCCGGTCGAAGGCCGTGCACGTGCCGGGCTGGGTCGGCGGCTTGAAGATCTTCCGCGCGTTCACGCCGAAGGTGGTCGACCGGCAGGCGGCCAAGTCGGTGCCCGCCGCCGACCGCGAGATGGCGGCGAACGACCTGTCCGGCCTGGTCGGACCGGGTGGCACGGCCGCCGCCGCGGCGAAGAAGGGGTAGCTCGTCAGAGCCAGACGCCGGTCAGCGCCTGCCACTCGTGCACGCGCGTCTCCTTGACGACGCCGGCGGGCGTGTACGGGTCGGCGGCGAGGACCTCGCGCAGCTCGTCCTCGTCGGCGACCTCGTAGACCAGCAGGGCGCCGGACTGGTCGGTGTAGGGACCGGACACGAGCAGCACACCCCGCTCGACCAGCGTGCCCAGGTACTCGCGGTGCGCGGGTCGGACCGCCATCCGCTCGTCCTGGTTGTCGCCGAAGACCAACTCGACCGCGAACCGAGCCATCGAAAGCCCACCTCCGTTGTGCAGCGCCGCACCGAAGCTACCCCCTGACGGGGTAACGTCTTTTCCGTGGTCGGTCCCGATCGGAACAGCGGCGGCATCGCGCGTGTGCAGGACACGCTGACGAACCTGCGGATCCAGGACGGCGCGGCACCGGCCCCGACCGGCCCGCTGACGCTGGAGGACCTGTACCGCCAGCACCGGATGCGGCTGGTCCGGCTGGCGCTGCTGCTGGTCGACGAGCCCGCCACGGCGGAGGACGTCGTCCAGGAGGCGTTCACCGGCCTGTACCGGAACTGGAAGAACCTGCGTGACGCGCAGGCGGCCGTGGGCTACCTGCGGACCGCGGTCGTCAACGGCTCGCGCAGCGTGCTGCGGCGGCGCAAGACGGCCCGCGACTACACCCCGCCGCACGTGGCGAACGCGCGTTCGGCGGAGAGCCTCGCCATGCTGACGGCCGAGCACCAGGCGGTCGTGCGCGCGCTGTCCCAGCTGCCGCCGAGGCAGCGCGAGGTGCTCGTGCTGCGCTACTACGGCGACCTGTCGGAAGCCGAGATCGCCGAGGCCACCGGCATCAGCAAGGGCACCGTGAAGAGCACCGCGAGCCGCGCGCTCGACGCCCTGCAGAAGATCATGGCCGGCAACTAGCCGCCCTTCGCCGGTGTGCCCGTCACCAGGGCACCGCTCCGTCGTCGTTGCGGAACTCGCCGGTCGGTCCGCCGTCGGGCAGGGTCGCGAGGCGAATCGCGATGGCCGCGCCCTGTCGCGGTGTGCGGTGGCCGCTGAAACCGGTGAAGTCGGTGGCGGTCAACCCGGGACAGCCGGCGTTGATCAGGACGTTGGTACCGCCCAGTTCCTTGGCGTATTGGACGGTGACGGCGTTGAGGAAGGTCTTCGACGCCAGATAGGCAGCGGGAACCGGGCCCATGTCGATGCCGGGTGCGGTTTGCAGGGAGAGCGAACCGACGCTGCTGGACATGTTGACGATTCGCGGTGAGGGCGAGGCGCGCAGCATCGGCAGCATCGCGTTGGTGACGCGGATGACCCCGATCACGTTGGTTTCCACGACCGCGCGCACGGTCGCGGGATCGACCGCGGTCGGCGTCTGCGGCCCATCGCCGGTGACGCCGTTGATCGCGGCGTTGTTCACCAGCACGTCGAGCCCTCCGGCGTGATCGGCGATCAACTCGGCCGCCGCCGCGGCACTCGCGTCGTCGGTCACGTCCAGCGGCACGCCGAACGCGTCGATCCCGGCCGCGCGCAGCTTCTCCACCGCGGTGTCGCGACGATGCCGGTCACGCGCGCCCACACCGACCCTCCAGCCGAGCGCGCCCAGGCCGGCGGCGACCTCGTAGCCGATTCCCTTGTTCGCGCCGGTGACCAGCGCAATCGTCCGTCCACTCACACCGCGGATCCTGCTGCGGCTCCGGGTGCAGCGTCCAAGACCGAGTGGGTCGGCGGCGATACCGCACGGGTATTGGTCGTGGTCATCGCCGATACCATGCCCCGGTGGAGACGCGGGAGATGCGGTACTTCGTCGCCGTCGCCGAGGAATTGCACTTCGGGCGGGCGGCACAACGACTCGCGATCGCCCAACCACCGCTGTCGCGAGCCGTCCAGAAGCTCGAACGGCGGCTCGGGGTCGTCCTGCTGCACCGCGGCGCTCGCGCCGTCACCCTGACCGAGGCCGGGGCGGTGCTGCTGCGGGAGGCCCGGACCGCGCTCGACGCGGTCGAAGCCGCCGAGCGGCGAACCCGCCGTGCCGCGGCCGACCAGCCCGGTGTGGTGCTCGCCACCAAAGCCGGGGCGTCCAGCGGACTGCTGTCGAAGCTGCTGCACGCCTACGCCGCCGAACCGGGCGCCGCGGCGGTCGAGGTGGTGCTGTGCGGGCCCGGCCAGCCGGAGAACCTGCTGCGCGACGGGCGTGCCGACGTCGCCCTGCTCCACCGGCCCTACGACACGACAGCCGGATTCGACACCGAGGACCTGCACACCGAACGGCAGGTCGTGGTCCTGCCCGCAGGCCATCCCCTCGCCGACCGGGCGCACGTGCCGTTGGCCGAGGTCGCCGACCTGGCGAACCTGCCCCTGCCGCGCTGGCCGGGACGGGATGGCAGCTACCCGGACGGCCCCGGCCCTCAGGTCCGCGACCACACCCAGCTGTTCCAGCTGATCGCGCTCGGCCTGGCGTGCGCGGTCGTGCCCGAGTCGCTGCGGACCCAGCTGCGCGACGATCACGCCGTCGTGCCCGTGCCGGACGCACCAACCGTCACGACCGTCATCGCCTGGCCACCGCACAGCAGGTCCAAAGCGGTCGCCGACCTCGTCCACACCGCGACGCGCCTCTGACCGGCACCGCTGTTCACCGGTCGCACCGAGCGTCACCGGTCTTTCGGGGCACCTCCGTGGCGCCCGGCCCACCACGACCCCGCTTCGCAGGGGTCCCCGCCCAGGGGATCCCTGTTCTTGATCCTGCCACCGCGGACCGACAGAACCGCCCCGCCGACCGCGGCCTGTGGACAACTCCCGACAGGCACGACAGCACGTGCCCGGCCACACCGGACTCGCCCAATCGGACACTTGGTATAGACCAATGGCGGTCGGATGCCGCAGTATCGGTCCTCGTGGCGCGCACAAGACACGTGATAGCCGTCGACGTCGGCGGTACCGGGACGAAAGCGGCCCTGGTCACCGGTGGTCCCGGCGGGGTGGTGGCGGTGAGGCAGCAGCGGCGCGCGACCAGGCCCGGCGGTGACGCCGTGGTCGAGGACGTGGCCGCCCAGGTCGCCGGGCTGCGCGCCGCCTCCGACCACCCGGTCGAGGCGGTCGGCGTGGTCGTGCCGGGCATCGTGGACGAGGTGACCGGCACCGGCGTCTACTCGGCCAACCTGGGCTGGGCGGACTACCCGTTCCGCGACCGGATCGCGGCGGCGACCGGCCTGCCCACCGCGTTCGGCCACGACGTGCGGGCCGGTGGCCTGGCCGAACTGCGCCAGGGCAACGCCCGCGACCTGACCGACGCGGTGATCATGCCGATCGGCACGGGCATCGCCGCCGCCCTCGTCCTGGACGGCCGGGTCTCGCCCGCGCCGGGCGAGATCGGGCACGTGGACGTCGGTCACGGCGACCCGTGCGGCTGCGGCCAGACGGGTTGTGTCGAGGCGCGGGCGAGCAGCGCCTCGATCGCCCGCCGCTACACCGAACGCACGGACCGCCAGGTCGGCGGCGCGGCCGAGGTGGCGAAACTGCTCACGGAGGGTGACGAGGACGCGGCGGTGGTGTGGCGCGAGGCCGTCGACGCGCTCGCGAAGGGCATCCTGCTGGTAGCCGCTCTGCTGGGGCCGCGAGCCGTGGTGCTCGGCGGCGGACTGGCGCTGGCGGGTCCGAAGCTGACGGATCCGCTGGGCGGACGACTGGACGAGCTGATCACGTTCCAGCGACGCCCGGAACTGCGGCTGGCCGCGTTGGGCGACGAGGCCGGGTGCCTCGGGGCCGCGCTGCTGGCCATCGACATGCTGGAGGAGAGATGAGCACGTGGGGTGGACCCGTGGACGTGACCCTGACCGGTGGTCGGGTCGTCACGCCCGACGGGGTGCTCGAACAGGGGTGGGTGGCGGTGCGGGACGGCCTGATCGCGGCCGTCGGCGAGGGGGCGCCACCGGACGGCCCGACGACGGACGTGGACGGCGGCTGGCTGGTGCCGGGCTTCGTCGACATCCACTGCCACGGCGGCGGTGGTGAGGCGTTCACCAGCGCCGACCCGGCCCGGGTGATCAAGGCGGCGAACGCGCACCGCAGGCACGGCACCACCACGCTGCTGGCCAGCCTGGTGTCCAGGCCGATCCCGGAGCTGGCCGACCAGGTCGAGGCGCTGACCGAGCTGGTGCGCGACAACGTGGTCGCGGGCATCCACCTGGAGGGCCCGTTCCTGTCCGCCGCGCGTTGCGGCGCGCACGACCCGGCGATCCTCCGCCCGCCGGACCGCGCCTCGATCGACCGGCTGCTCGACGCGGGCGGCGGCGCGGTCCGCATGATCACCGTCGCGCCGGAGCTGGAGCACGGCGTGGACGCGGTGCGCCACCTCGTCGCCAACGACGTCCTGGCCGCGATCGGCCACACCGACGCCACCGAGGCGCAGATCCGGCCGGCCGTCGAGGCGGGCGCGACGGTGGCCACCCACCTGTTCAACGGGATGCGCCCGCTGCACCACCGCGAGCCCGGCCCGATCGGCGCGCTGCTGGACGACGAGCGCGTCACCGTCGAGCTGATCTGCGACCTGGTGCACCTGCACCCGACCGCCGTCCGCCTCGCCGCGCGGCACGCGGGCGTGCACCGGACCGTCCTGGTGACCGACGCGATCGCGGCGGCGGGCGTGGGCGACGGCGTCTACGACGTGGGCGGCCTGGAGGTGCGGGTGGTGGACGGCGTGCCGACGCTGGCCGGTGGCGCGTCCCTCGCGGGCAGCACGCTGACCATGGACGCGGCGTTCCGCAACGCGGTGCAGTCGTGCGGCCTGACCGTCGAGGAGGCGGTGCACGCCACGTCGACCAGGCCCGCCCGGCTGCTCGGCTTGCAGGGCCGCACGGGTGAGCTGCGCGCCGGTCTCGCGGCCGACGTCGTGGTGCTGGACGCCGAGCTGAGGCCGCGCGAGGTGATGAGCCGGGGCGCGTGGGTGAAAGACTGAGCTCGTGCCCGAAGACCACGAGAAGCTGGTGGCCGACGCGTTGCGCGCACAGGCCACCAGCTCCGGCGCGCACCCCCACGTGCCCGTGCGGCGGGTCCGCCCGGCGCTGGGCGCGGGGTGGGTCCTGCTGCTGGCGGTGCTGCTCGGGCTGGCCGCGGGCACGGTCGTGGCGGTCATGACGCTCAGGTAGTGCCTGTACCGTGGTCGCCGTGACTGTCGCGCTCACCTCCACGGTTGCCCTCGGTCCGGACTGGCTCGACCCGGCGATCCTGCTCAAGGGGCTCGGGCCGTACATGCTGGTCGGCCTGTGCTTCATCGTCTTCGCGGAATGCGGCCTGTTGGTGGGCTTCTTCCTGCCCGGTGACTCGCTGCTGTTCACCGCGGGCCTGTTCGTCGCCTCGGGGGTGCTGGAGTACCCGTTGTGGCTGGTGTGCCTGCTGCTCACGGTGTGCGCGCTCGCGGGCAACGTGGTCGGCTACTGGATCGGCCACCGGGCCGGACCGGCGCTGTTCAACAAGCCCGAGTCGAAGATCTTCAAGAAGGAGTACGTCGACAAGACGCACGAGTTCTTCGACAAGTACGGCGCGCGCGCGATCGTGATGGCCCGGTTCGTGCCGATCGTGCGGACGTTCATCACCGCCATGGCCGGCGTCGGGCGGATGGACGCGCGCAAGTACTTCACGTACTCGCTGATCGGCGGCGTCGCGTGGGCCGCGGGCCTGACGGTGCTCGGCTACTTCCTCGGGCAGATCCAGTTCGTCCGCGACAACCTCGAGATGATCCTGATCCTGATCGTGCTGATCTCGGTCGTCCCGATCATCATCGAGGTCGTCAAGGCGCGCCGCGAGAAGAAGAGCCTGCTCGCGCAGGAGGCGGCCGACATCACCCAGGTCATCGACCGGGTCGACGAGACCCAGCGCATCAAGCCCCTCGACTGACCGCTACCCCAGGTCGAACATCGAGCCCGGGTTGAAGAGGTTCTCCGGGTCCAGCGCGCGCTTGATCTCGCGGTGGACCCGCAGGCCGACCGGGCCGATCTCGCGCGCCAGCCACTCGCGCTTGATCTTGCCGACGCCGTGCTCGCCGGTGATCGTGCCGCCGAGCGCCAGCCCCAGGGCCAGGATCTCGTCGAACGCCCGCCGCGCCCGCGCGAACTCGTCCTCCGACGCCGGGTCGTAGACGATCGTGGGGTGCATGTTGCCGTCGCCGGCGTGCCCGACCACGGCGATCCGCAGGCCCACCGACTCGCTGATCCGCTCGCACCCGGCGATCAGCTCGGCGATCTTCGTCCGCGGCACGCACACGTCGTCGGTCAGCCACGCGCCGTAGATCTCCAGCGCGTTCAGCACGGCGCGCCGCGCGGTCAGCAGGTCGCGCCCCTCGGAGAGGTCGTCGGTGGCGTAGACGAGCTCGGCGCCCGCCGCGACGCACGCCTGCTCGATCGCCGCCAGCTCGTGCCGCCCCGCCTCGCCGCCCGAGTCGGACTGGCACAGCAGCAGCGCCGCGCCCGCGTTCAGGTCGGTCTTCAGGTACTGCTCGACGGCCCGGATGGACGTGCGGTCCATGATCTCCATCAACGACGGCACGATGCCCTCGGTCACCACGCGGCTCACCGCGACGCCCGCCTCCGCCGTGCTGCCGAACGTGGCCACGAGCGTGGCGGGCGCCTGCGGCAGCGGCCGCAGCGCCAGGGTCGCGCGGGTGATCACGCCGAGCGTGCCCTCGCTGCCGACGAACAGCTTGGTCAGGTCGTACCCGGCGACGCCCTTGACCGTGCGCCGACCGGTCCGCAGCAGCTCGCCGTCGGCCAGCACCACGTCGAGCCCGAGCACGGAGTCCGTGGTCACGCCGTACTTCACGCAGCACAGCCCGCCCGCGTTGGTGGACAGGTTCCCGCCGATCGTGCACCAGTCGTAGCTGGACGGGTCGGGCGGGTAGAACAGCCCGTGCTTCTCCACCGCGCCGCGCAGGTCGAGGTTCACCACGCCCGGCTCGACCACGGCCAGCCGGTTGTCCGGGTCGACCTCCACGATCGCGTTCATCTTCGTGGTGGCGAGCACCACGCAGCCCTCGACGGCGTTGGCCGCGCCGGACAGCCCGCTGCCCGCGCCGCGCGGCACGATCGGCGTGCGCGCGGCCGCACAGGCCCGCACGACCGCCTGCACCTGTGCCGCGGACGTGGGCAGCACCACCGCCAGCGGCTGCCCGTAGGGCGCCAGCGGCATCATGTCGCGCTGGTAGCTCGCGGTCACGTCGACGTCGGTCAGGACCGCGTCGGCGCCGACGGCGGAGCGGAGTTCGGCGAGCAAGGCCTCCATCCGTCCACGCTATCCCCGGTGACGGTGATCACTCCAGTCCGTGTTCACGCCGGTGCGAACCGCCACGTCCCCGAGGCTTCGGCAACGCGTTATCCCCATGTCGCCCAGGCGACGCCGGGGTCCCACGTAGGCTGCATGGCGTGGTGTTGTCCGCAACGTCCGAGACTGTCGCATTCGTTCAGCTCGACTCCGCAGGCCCGATGGCCGTGTGGCTGATCACGCTGAGCTTCATCTTCTTCGAGTGCGCCTTCATCTTCGGCCTGTTCCTGCCCGGCGATTCGCTGCTGTTCGCCGCCGGTGTGGTGCTCGCGTCCCACGAGGCCGAGCTGTCCGCCTGGCTGCTGTCGGGGGCCGCGCTCGCGGTGGCCGTCGTCGGCAACCAGATCGGCTACTACATCGGCCGGCACACCGGCACCCGCCTGCTGGCCCGCCGCGGCGGCAAGGTCCTCAACAAGGAGAACCTCGCCAAGGCCCGCGACTTCCTCGACCGACGAGGCTTCTGGGCGGTCGTGCTGGCCCGGTGGATCCCCTGGGTCCGCACGCTGGCGCCGATGATCGCGGGCGCGGCGCGGATGGACTCGAAGCGGTTCATGCTGGCCACGACCATCGGCGCGATCGCGTGGGTGCCGACGCTGGTGCTGGCCGGCTACTACGGCGCGGGCCTGCTGACCGCCGTGCCGTGGCTGGAGACGGTCGCGGTCGTCGTGAGCATCGCGTTCTTCGTCTTCGGCACCGCCTACGGCTTCTACCGGTACCGGCAGGAGATGAAGAAGCCGGTGGACGAAGAGGTCACCGCGGCGTCGTAACGCCTCACAGCACCTCCGTGATCACGAGGTCGGCGGCGGACTTGGACGCGTTCACCATCAGCGCGTTCACGTGGTCGGTGCCGTGCAGCACGCGTTCGCTCGCGTCCTCCACCGACCGCCCGTACCGGACGTGCCGGTCGATCAGCCGCGCCACCCGCAGGCCCTCGTCGACCATCAGGAACCACGCCTCGTCCAGCACGACCCGCACGCGCTTCCACTTGTCGTACTGCATCAGCAGGTAGTTGCCCTCGGTGACGACCAGCGGCACGGCCGGGTCGACCGGCACCGCGCACGCGATCGGCTCCTCGAGCTCGCGGCGGAACTCCGGCGCGTACACCACGTCGGGCCCGCACGCCTTCAGCCGCCCGAGCAGGTCGACGTAGCCGGGGACGTCGAACGTGTCCGGCGCGCCCTTGCGGTCGGCGATGCCCAGCCGGTCCAGCTCGCGCTGGGCCAGGTGGAAGCCGTCCATGCCGACCAGGGCGGCGTCCTCGCCCAGCGCGTCCACCAGCCGGCGCGCCAACGTCGAC
Organism: Actinosynnema sp. NPDC049800; assembly: GCF_040656635.1. Taxonomy (NCBI): domain Bacteria; kingdom Bacillati; phylum Actinomycetota; class Actinomycetes; order Pseudonocardiales; family Pseudonocardiaceae; genus Actinosynnema; species Actinosynnema sp. NPDC049800. The sequence continues at coordinate 376,304 of NZ_JBFAMT010000002.1, forward strand.
TTGCCCGAGCCCGGCGCGCCGCCGATGCCGAGGAGCTTGCGCTCACCGGTGTCCACCAGCAGCCGCGCCCGGTCGACCAGCTCGTCGAACTTCACCCGCTGTCCCGCCACCGTCCCAGCTCCTCCACCCAGTCCCACGCGGTGTGGCGCACCCGCACCGCGGCGACCTCGTTCGCGGACCGGACGGCGTCGTCCACCGCCAGGCCCTCGGCGACCGCGACCGCCAGCGCACCGTGCCACACGTCGCCCGCGCCGTTGGTGTCGCGTGCCTCGACAACAGGTACCGGGTGCGAGCCGGTGGCACCACCACGCGACCAGGTGACGGGACGCGGGCCGTGCGTGCGGATCACGAGCGGCACGCCCCTGGCGTGCAGCTCGGCCTCCGACAGCTCGAACGCGGCCGAGCACGCGGCCACGTCCACCAGCGGCAGCAGGTCGTCCAGCACGGGTTTCCAGCTGCCCGCGTCCAGCACCACGGGCACGCCGAGGCGTCTCGCGTGCCGTGCGGCCCCGAGGGCGAGCGGACCGAGGTGGCCGTCCACCAGCACCACGTCCGCCGCCTCCACCAGCGCCGGGTCCACGGCGACGTCGGCGGCGAACCCGACGGCGTTGCGCGAGATCACGGTCCGCTCGCCGTCGCGCTCGCGCACCGCGACCATGCTCAGCGCCGGACCGCCGGCGCCGACCGAGCGCACCTCCACCGGGTGCAGCCGGGCCAGCGCGAAGTCGCCGAGCTCGCCGCCCAGCGCGGTCAGCAGCACGGCCCGGTGCCCCAGCGCGGCCACCGCGCGCGCCGCGTTCGCCGCCGGACCGCCGGGCGCCAGGTGCACGCCGAGCGACTGCACCTTCTGGCCGGGGACGGGGAACTCGGCCACCCGCTGGCTCACGTCGACGGTCGTCAGCCCGACACACAGCACAGAAGCCACGGCACGTCCCTCCTACCAGGTAAAGTCCCCACGCAATCGCTTGCGCCAGCCCGAACGGGGACGAGTCCATGGTCACCATGCGGGAGGTCGCCAGTCTCGCCGGCGTCTCCATCACCACGGTCTCACACGTGATCAACGAGACCAGGTCGGTCGCTTCGGCGACCAGGGAACGGGTGCTCAAGGCGATCGAGGAGACCGGCTACACCGGCGACGCCATCGCGCGCTCCCTCGTCACCGGCGGCACGAAGTCCCTCGGCCTCGCGGTGTCGTTGGTCTCGCACCCGTACTTCGCCGAGCTGATCGCCGCGATCGAGGGCGAGGCCACCAGGTCGGGCTACACGCTCGTGCTCATCGACACCCGCGACACCGCCGAGTCCGAGCAGGCCGCGGTGCGGATGCTCCGCTCACGGCGGGTGGACGGGGTGCTGCTCACGCCGACGTCCGGCTCGGCCGCGCTGCCCGAGCTGCGCCGGTTGGGCGTGCCGACGGTGCTGGTGGACCGGCTGACCGTGGCGAAGGACGTCGACCAGGTCGGCCCGGAGAACGTGCAGGCCACGTCCACGCTGGTCCGGCACCTGGCGGAGCTGGGCCACCGGCGGATCGGGCTGGTGTCCGGCCAGCCGGGGCTCGCGACCACGGACGAGCGCGTGCTCGGCTACCGGCTCGGGCTCGGCCGGGCGGGGCTCGCGTGGGACGAGGACCTCGTGCGGCCGTCGTTGGAGCCGCTGCTCGGGCAGGTCTCGGGCGTGGTGGTGAGCGACCACCAGGTGCTGGTGGACGTGCTGCGCACGGCGCGGGCCCGGGGTGTGCGGATCGGGTCGGAGCTGGCGCTGGTGACCTACGACGAGGTGGAGTGGGCCGAGCTGGTCGATCCGCCGCTGACGTCGATGGCGCAGCCGGTGGAGGAGATCGGGCGCACGGCGGTGCGGCTGCTGCTGTCCCGCATCGAGGACCCGGAGCGGGCGCCGGAGACGATCCGGCTGCCGCCCGTGCTGCGGCACCGGCGGTCGTGCGGCTGCCACTGACGGCTCGGCTCCGTGAGGCTCAGCTCCGTGACGGCGAGATCCCGTCGCGCTCCAGCAGGGCGGCGGCCTCCAGCGCCATCCACCCGCCGAGCTGGACGGACAGGTCGCGCTCCGGACCGCCGCCCCTGACCGCGGGCTCGGACCACTCCGGGCCGAACAGCGGTCCGCTCACCACCGCGGTCCGGTTCGCCCACACGGCGTTCGCCGAGGCGAACACGAGGTCCGCCGCGCGGGCCGCCTCGGGCCGGTCGAGCCGCAGCGCGGCCTGCGCCAGGTAGCGGGTGAGGATGCCGCTGAACAGGCCGCCGTCGCCGCCGCCGTGCCCGCGCAGGACGCCGTCGGTGGCCAGGTGCTTGTCGACGGCGTCGATGATCCGCGCCGCCTTGTCCTGGTAGCGGCCTCCCAGCTCCACGCACGCGCCGAGCACCACGCCCTGGCAGTAGGTGTAGAGGTTCTTCTCGACCTCGCGGACCGTGCCGTCGGGGTGCACGTGCAGCCCGTCCCACACCAGGCCGGTCTCCGGGTCCGCCAGGTTGTCCTCGATCCAGTCGACGACGGACCGGGCGCGGCCGAGGTCGGCCCGCGCGCCGAGCCGGGCGAACAGGATCGCCGCCGGACCGTTGGCGGGCACGTTCTTGAAGTCGTCGTCGCGCCGCCACCAGATGCCGCCGCCGCCGTGGTCGGTCCAGCCCTCGCGCAGGCGGTCGGCGATCGTGGCGATGGCCTTCGGCCTGGCGATCCCGACTTCCCGTTCCGCGCGCAGCAGCGCGAGGCCGAGCCACGCCACGTCGTCGTAGTAGTCGTTGGTCCAGCCGACCAGGTTGCGCACCCGGATGCCGCGCACGAGCCGCTGCACCAACGCCACCCGCGCGGCCTTCGGCGAGCGGAGCTGGGCGTCCAGGACGCAGTCCAGCAGGTGCGCCTGCCACCAGTAGCCGAACCGGACGTGCAGCCGGGCGGGCCAACCGGGCGGCCAGGCGACCGCGCCGAGGGCCGTGCCCGGAACTCCCCAGACCCGACGCAGGTGCCGGGACTCGACCGCGCGCTCGGCGACACCGGCGCGCGCGGCGAGGAGCTTCGGTGGTGACGTCACCTCACCAGCCTGCCGACTGAACCGTTCAAGAAGCTCGCCGGAACAGTTCCCAGTGGTAGAGCCCCATGGCGACGCTCGTGGTCAGGTTGTAGCTCGACACCTTCGGCCGCATGGGCAGCGAGACCACCAGGTCCGCCCGTGCCCGCACCTCGGGCGAGAGCCCGTGCCGCTCCGAGCCGAAGGCCAGCACGGCGTCGTCGGGGATCCGCACGTCGCGCAGCTCGCGGCCGTCGGCGTCGAACGCGATCACCGTGCCGCGGACGTCGTCGATCCCGTCGAGCCGGCCGACGGGCAGCGCGAAGTGCAACCCGGCGCTGCCGCGCAGCACGGTCGGGTGCCACGGGTCGACGTCGCCGAGCGACACCACCCCACCCGCACCGAGCCCGGCCGCCACCCGGATCACCGCGCCGAAGTTGCCGAGGTTGCGCGGGTTGTCCAGCAGCACCAGCGGCGCACCGCGCGCAGCCCGCCCCCACTCGACCACGGGCCGTTCGGCGAGCCCTCCGACCCCGGTCGGGTGCAACCGCCCGATCACCTTCTCGAACTCGGCCACCCCCACCACCCGCGCCCGCTCGAAGACGTCCACGAGGTCGGGCGCGTGGGACCTCGCGAGCGCCACCGCCTTGTCCCGGTCGAGCACCACCACGGTCCCCACCGATCCACCGAACCGAACCGCGTGCTTGACCGCGTGAAACCCTTCGAGGACCACTACCGACATGCCGGGATGATGACTCACCCCTACTGGCACGACCAAGCCGAGAGCCGGGCGGGTACCCTGATGCGTCCGACCGACCGGGATTCAAGTACGAGCGGTGCTCGCATTTTGCCGATCTCCCGTCTTGCGGCATGATGGCCAAATTCCAGCTCGACAGGAATACCGGTACGGCAGCTTAGCGCGGTCGATGAGCAGAACAGGAAAAACCCTCGTGGTCGCAGGTGGGGAAAGCGGCAGCGGCGGCAACACCGACAAGTGACGTCGGACCGCCGGTGACGGGCCCACTCCGCGATATCGGGCCCGTCATGCCAAGTCCAACCGCACGCCGAACTTCCGGTAGGCGGGCAGGTTCCGCACCGTCAGCGTCGTTTCCGGCTGCCCGGCCTGGTTCAGCTCCCTGGTGAGCGCGTAGTCGTCCTGCTCGGTGAGCATCCCGATCTTGTCGAATGACGCCCGTTCGCCGACGGGGAGCCGAATCACGTACTGCGCGAACGGCACCGGCTCCGCGAACGAGGTCAGGAACTCGTCCGCCCGGTCGCCGCGCATCAACGGCAGGCACTTCGCGGGCCAGAACATGTCCACGGAAAGGCTCACCTCCCCGCCGCGCGGGACCCTCTCGTGGAGGTGGACGACCATCTTCAGCACGCCGTTGTCCAGCCACGACGTGGTGAAGTCGTACCTGGTCCCGCCCTCGCCGCGGACCTCCACGCTGCGCACGTGAGCCTGCACCCGGCGCCGGTGGCGCTTGGGCCAGTTCCAGTTGACGCGGTCGTGGAACGTGCAGAAGTACAGCACCTCGCACAGCGCGACGACGGTGAACGAAATGCGCTGCCGCACGTCGCCGTTCGGCTGGATGTCGACTTCCTGCACCCAGCTCTTCACCGACCATTTCTGGCCGTGGACCTTTTCCAGCCGGTCGCAGTACTCCAACAACAGCCTGCGTTCCAGGACGTCCCGACCGCGCCACACCACGCGGTTGACCACGAGCATCGCGAACACGACCGCAATGGCACCCGCCACCAGTGCCAGCCCCGCGGTTCGCACGTACCCGTGCCCCGCGGCGGCGGCCGTGAAGCCGCCGACCAGCGCGAGAGCCGCCCCGCCCTCCACCGGTCCCAGGATCGGCGTGTAGACCACGTAATCGCGCAACCGCTGACCGACCGCCGAGGCCGGCGTCCTGCGCCTTGCCCGGTGCACCGGTTCGCGAACGTCAAGACTTGCCCGAGCCACCCCCATCGCCGACCGCCCTTCCCCGACCCATAGCTGAAGGGTAAGGCACCGGACAGCCCTGGAAATGAGATTGGTACGGACGGGTCGGGCGATTAGGCCACCCCGGTGAGGGGCGAATGGCCGCTTTATCGCTGATTGGTGAACTGCACTGAATTACAGGCCTGTTCATCGCGTCGTTTGAGGTAGTAACCGGTCCACGAGACCAGCACGACGACCGCCACGAGCACCTGCACCAGGCGTGCCGCGGAGTCCGGGTAGAGGACGCCGTCGATGTAGGTGTCGATGAAGCCGTTCGCGAGCTGGGGTCGGCCGGCGGCGGCGCGGAGCTCGTTCTCCAGCCACGTGAGGGGGCAGGCGAGCGGGAACAGGACGATCAGCAGGCCCCAGGTCGCCATCGCCAGGTGGAAGTACAGCACCCTCGGCCACCGCCAGGCCAGGAACCCGCCGACCATCAGGAAGAGCAGGACGGCGAAGTGCACCACCATGACCAGCTCGGCTAAAGCGTGCGCGACCATAGCGACCTCCCTGCTTCCCACAGTAGGCCGCCAAGGGATCACGTGCCCGCCAATTACGGGCACCCCGGGTTCAGCCCCGGGGCAGCGCCTGCCACGGCACCCGGCCGGCCACGTCCAGCAGCAGGTCGGCCAGGTGGGCGAGCGGGGCCTGCAGCAGCGGGCCCGGCACGGCGGCGGCGAGGTTGTGCTCGTCGAACGCGATCGCCACGCCGTTCGCCCGCGGGTCCTGCAACAGGGCCTGCGTGAGGCCGGAGGCGAGCAGCGCCGAGGCGAACGCGGGGTTGCGGCGGCGCACCTCGTAGCGCGCGTCGAACGCCGGGTCGCCGGTCTCCACGAACTGCTCGAACAACCCCCACACGCTGTCCTCGCGCGGGCTGATCAGCACCCACGGCCCCGGCATCGGGCGCGGCACGACCACCACCGCGTAGGTGCGGTACTCCGACGTGACCACGTTGTCCGCGCGGAACACCACCTCCACGGCCAGCACGGGCACACCGCGCCAGTGGCCGACGAGCTGGAACTTCACCCGGCTCCGGTCGGCCTCCAGCATCCGCCCGACCTGCGGCACGCGTTCCTGGAAGCCCTGGTCCTCGGCGACGAACCGCCACCCCAGGGACGCCTCCAGCGCCCGCATCTGCTGCTCCCACTGGTTCACGAACTGCTGGTTCGTGAACGGGTTCCGCTTGCGGCGCGACAACCCCACGGCGACCCCGACGCCCAGGATCGCCACGATCACCAGCAGCAGGACCAGGGCGCCGGCCATGTCAGGCCAGGCCCAGGTCGGCCAGGTCCAGCAGGTACCGGTACGGCAGCCCGGCCTCCTCGATCACCTCGCGCGCGCCCGTGCCGCGGTCGACGACCGTCGCGACGCCGACCACCGTGGCGCCCTGCTCGCGCAGTGCCTCGACGGCGGTCAGCACGCTGCCACCGGTGGTGGAGGTGTCCTCGACCGCCAGCACCCGCTGCCCGGCGACCTCGATGCCCTCGATCCGCCGCTGCATGCCGTGCTGCTTGGCCGCTTTGCGCACGACGAACGCGTCCAGCACCTCGCCCGCGTTCGCGGCGGCGTGCATCATCGCGCACGCCACCGGGTCCGCGCCCAACGTCAACCCGCCCGCGGCCACGTAGTCCCAGTCGGCGGTGAGCTGCCGGAGCAGCTTGCCGATCAGGGGTGACGCGGCGTGGTGCAGCGTCGCCCGGCGCAGGTCGATGTAGTAGTCGGCCTCGGCTCCCGAGGACAGCGTCACCTTGCCGTGCACCACGGCCAACTCGCTCACCAACCGCGCCAGCTCGGCCTTCGCCGCGGCGTCCAGGACCACTTCAGTTCGCACGGCTGCCAAGAGTGTCATACCGCGCCGTACGCTGGCACACCGTGACCCTTCCCGGCACCGACACCTTGATCATCGAGCAGCCCTGGGGCGTGCTGCGCCACCTGCTGGGCACCAGGTACCGAAACGACGTCTACGACGGCGGCGGCGCGTTGGTCGCGTCGGTCTCGGAGCGCCGGTTCCTCGGACCGCTGCGGAAGTTGTTGCGCGCCACCGCGTTCTCCGGCCGGACGACCTTCGACCTCGCCCTGGCCGACCGCGGGCGGCAGCTGCTGCTGATCCGCAAGGGGTCCGGCAAGCCGCCGACGCGCGTGACGTGGCCGGACGGGTCCGTGGTCGGCTCCGTGCGGCACGAGGGGCACGGCGCTTACGGCCTGCTCGACGCGGCCGGGCAGCGGCTGTGCCTGCTGCACGAGGTGGCGTCGTTCAGCCCGGGCGCGATCGCGAAGCGGGACGGGCGGCGCGTGCGGCGGGACGTGCTGAGCATCCGGCCGGGCACGCCGGACCCGGTCCGCTCGCTGGCGATCGCGGCGGCCGTGGCGTACGACGTGGTGCGTGGGGTGGGGACGAACCACACCAGTGCCGGCGGGTTCGACTTCCCCACGTTGACCTGAGCTCGAGCTGACCGGCGCGCGTCCAGCCCCGGCGCCGACCAACGCACCGCACTCCGTGCCGCTTCCGGACTCAGCCGGACTCGTCCACCGCCCGACTCACCCAGACTCGTCCACCGCGGACCCACCGGCTGGTGCACCATCCCGCCGTACCCGGTTCGTCACCATCGGACTCACCTGGGCTCGTCCGCGGTCGGACGAACCCCGGCTCGTGCACCGCCGGAGCTACGCAGGCGTCCCCGCCAAGGGGACCCCTGCTTTTATTCTGCCCCTGAGGTCAGACAATTCGAGGTGGTCAGGCCGGCGCCTGTGGACAACTCCGCGGAGCCCTCGGCCCCAGGCCTGACCACACCTCGTCTACCAGGCGTCCTCGGTGAACTTGTTCGGCTCGTCGTCGTCATCGTCGCGGCGACCACCCGGCCGGGACGAACCCGCCGAGACGACGTCCTCCGGGTCGTTGCCCTCCTGGATCGCCGTGTACGCGCGCTGCAGGTCCGGCACACCGGTCTGCAGAGCGCGCTGCACCCCCTCGTCGTCCACGGCCCGCCCGGACGCGATGTCCTCCCAGGACATCTCACCCGCGTCGACCCGCCGCGCCAGCTCCTTCAGCTCACGAGGCGCACCGGGGCTGTTGGCGAACCGCGAGATCTCGGCGAAGTCCGCCTGCGTCAGCCCGCGCGACCGCAGCTGCACCTGGCTCGCCGCCCGCGCGGTCTCCTCGACGTTCGCCATCCGCTTCTCGACGTCGGCGACCAGCGCGTCCAGCTTCGCCTTGTCGTACGGGAACGTCACTGCCCATCACCTCCACCGGAACCCGACCCGGAGCCCGAACTCGCGCCGGCCGGAGCGGGCGCCGGTGATGTGGGTGGCGGCTGGTTGTAGCGGCCGTTCGCCGCGTTGCCCGCCTTGCCCAGGCCGTACGCGCCCAACCCGACACCGATCGCCCCGGACTTCGCCGCGGCCACGCCGTTGTCGTACTTCTCCTTGCCGTCCTGGTACCCGTCGACCACGTCGAGCAGGTCGCTGACGTCGCGCACGTCCTTCAGCTTGGACAGCGCGGTGCCCATGGCGACGATGCCGTCGATCATGCCCTGGACGCCCTCGATCAGCGTCTGGATGGAGATGATGATCTTGCGGATGGCGTCCACGATCTGGATCGCGTCGTAGACCATCCACACCGCGCGGCCCCAGCCGACGACCGGGATCCACGCCGTCATCGCGGCTTCCATCAGCTTGCCGACCAGCATGTCCAGCAACGTCAACGCGAGGCCGCACGCGGTGCGGCAGGTGCTGGCCGTGGACCGGAACTGGTTGCCGATGATCCGCGCGATCTGCGAGTCCGCCTCGATGGCGATCACCCACATGGTGCCCATGCGCGTCTCGAACGCCTTCGCCGCGTCACCGTCCCAGTGCGACGACAGCTGCTCGGCGCCCGCGTCCACGTTGTGCCGCACGGAGTCGAGCGCCTTGGCGACCCGGTCCCACGCGTTGGCGTTCTCGTCGATCTTCTCGAAGTCGCCGAGCAGCGGCTTGATCAGCGCGTCGAGCAGGTTCTCGCCGGTGACCTTCTCGTAGATCCAGTTGACGCCCTGGATCTTCCAGCCGGCCTTCTCGATGAGCTCCTTGGTCGACTGCCGGCCGGGCCGGTCCTCCGCGGCGGCGCTGAGCGCGGCCGACGGGTCTTCGACGTCCGCGTACGCGGTCACCGGCCACCTCCGAGCGACGGCGCCTCGGCCACGGCGTGGAGCTGGGACAGCACCCGGTCGAGGACGCTCATCACCATCTCTTCGTTCTTCTCGTACATGTCGGCGGCCTTGTTGAGGCTCTCCGCCTCCTTGACCATCATCTGGTTCGCGAAGTCGAGGGTCTCCCCGTACAGGGAGGCCACGCCCGTCACGATGGGCTGCAGCAGCGAGAGCAGACCGGTGAACCCCGAGGTGTCGCCGCCCTTGGAGATCGCGTGGTCCTTGATCGTCATGAAGTGCTGCGCGTTGCGGCTCAGCAACTCGCCGTAGCCGCGGAGCTCGGGCGGCTCCACGCTGAACTGTTCGCCCATGGACGGTTCCTCCCTGTTCCAACTAGTGGAGTGGGACGGACCGGACCGGGTTCGGGTTCCCGGCTCTTCTAAGTGCGTCCTCGTCCGCCCGCCGCGCGGGAGGCTATCCGCCTGACCAGCGCGCGCGGAACCAGCCGCACCAACACCGTGATGGCTTTGTACTGGGCGCCCGGCACGGACACCGGCTTGCCCGCGCGCAGGTCGGCGAGGCCGTCGTGCACCACCCGGTCGGCGTCGAGGTAGAGCACGTCGGGCGTGGCGGACATGTCGATCTTCGCCCGCTGGTGGAACTCGGTGCGCACGAAACCCGGGCACAACGCCATCACGCGCACGCCCGTGCCCGCCGTGGCCATCGCCATGCCCTCGGAGAACGCGGTCACCCACGCCTTGTCGGCGCTGTAGGTCGTGCCGCGGCCGGGCAGGAAGCCCGCCACGCTGGACACGTTGACCACCGCGCCGCGCCCGCGCGCCACCATCCCCGGCAGCGCCGCGCGGGTCAGCCGCAGCACGCTCGTCACGTTCACGTCCAGCTGGGACTGCAGTTCGAGCGGGTCGGCGGTGAAGAACTCGTTCGAGATCGCGAAGCCCGCGTTGTTGACCAGCAGGTCGACCTCGCGTTCGGCGAGGAAGTCGGCGACCTTGGTCCGGCCGGCGTCGGTGGCCAGGTCGGCGGGCAGCACCTCGGCGGTGATGCCGTGCGCGGCGCGCAGCTTGGCCGCCGTCTCCTCCAGCCGCCGTTCGTCGCGGGCGACGAGCACCAGGTCGTGGCCCTCGGCGGCGAGCCTGCGGGCGAACGCGGCGCCGATGCCCGACGACGCGCCCGTCACCAGGGCGGTCGGCGGCGTCACGGCTTGCGCCCGAACTGCGGGCGGTGGACCTCGCCACCGGTGTCGGACTCGGGGTCGGCCTCGAACGGGTCGATCACGTCGGCCAGTTCGCCGAGGTCGCGCAGCAGCCGTTCCAGGCGGGCGGGGGTGGAGTTGGGCGGTGCGGCGGCGAGCACCCAGTCGTTCTCCAGCCAGACTACGGTGACGTCACCGCCGATCTCCTCGGCGGCGTCGACCAGGTCCGGGTTGATGAGCTTGCGCGCGGCGGGCAGCTCGCTGACGAACGCGTACCGCGAGCCGACCGGTCCGAGCAGGTCGGGCATCTGGTCGCGTTGGAACGGCACGCTGGGCAGCCACAGCTCGATGACCACGGGCAACGCCCGGCGGCAGCGCACGCCGACGAGCACGGAGTTGACCTTGCCGCCGGTCTCGTGGTCGAGCACGTAGACCTGGCGGCGGCCGTCGGCGGTGAAGGTGGAGCCGGCGACGACGTCCTTGGCCACGCCGACGCCGTAGTAGGCGATCGCGCCGCTCTCCCAGCGGGTGGGCAGCACGTGGTCGGTCTCCTCGAACTGCCAGCCGCGCAGCGCCGCCCAGCGGCGGCGTTCGCGGTTTCGCGCGGTTCGCTGTGCCCGGTCGGTCGCGAGCAGGGCGAACCCCGCGACGCCCGCTACCGCGGCGACGGTGAACCAGACCCACGCCGGTATGCCCACGGTGCGAGAGTAGCGGGCGGCGATGAACAAACGAAGATCACTTGGGGCGTGGGTCGCGCAAACGGATCAAGCTGTTACCCGTCTCGCCGGTAGGGCGCGGCGGCGGCTCAGGCACGTCCGACGACGGCCGGCCACGACTTATCCACAGGCCACAGCGTTGTCCACAGGCACGCCCCGACCACCCACCCGGTGTCGGTCCCGGCCGGCAGAGTAAAAATCGGGGATCCCCCGGTCGGGGACCCCTGCGGAGCGAGCTCCGAACGAGGGAACGCGGAACGCGGGCGAACGCGGAACGGCGGAACGCCGGACAGCGGAACCACCCGACCTCCGGACTCCCGGACTCCCGGACTCCCGGACTCCCGGACTCCCGGACTCCCGGACTCCCGGACTCCCGGACTCCCGGACTCCCGGACGGAACGCTACGGCGCGGCGAGCGGCGAGCGCGGTCAGGTCGTGAGGCGGCGGGAGCGCTCGGGAGCCGGTTGTCCCGGCTGGACCGAGCGCGTCCCGCAGACCTGGGGCGAACGTCGAGCGCGCCGGGATCAGGCCTTGCCGACGATCAGGCCCGAGTGGTCGTCCAGCACCTCGACCTTCACCGTGTCACCGTCACGCACCTCGCCCGCCAGCAGCTCCTTCGCCAACTGGTCGCCGATGGACGACTGCACCAGCCGCCGCAACGGCCGGGCCCCGTACACCGGGTCGAAGCCGTTCAGCGCCAGCCACTCGCGCGCGGCCGGGGTGACGTCCAGGGTCAGCCGCCGCTGCGACAGGCGCTGCCCCAGCCGATCCACCTGGATGTCCACGATGGACGTCAGCTCCTCGGTGGCCAGCGAGTGGAACACCACGACGTCGTCCAGCCGGTTGAGGAACTCCGGCTTGAAGTGCGTCCGCACGATCGACATGACGGCGTCGTTGCGCTGCCGCTCGTCCAGGGTGGCGTCCGCGATGACGTGCGAGCCGAGGTTCGAGGTCAGCACCAGGATGGTGTTGCGGAAGTCGACCGTGCGGCCCTGGCCGTCGGTGAGCCTGCCGTCGTCGAGCACCTGCAGCAGCACGTCGAACACGTCCGGGTGAGCTTTTTCGACCTCGTCCAGCAGCACGACCGAGTACGGGCGGCGGCGGACCGACTCGGTCAGCTGCCCACCCTGGTCGTAGCCGACGTACCCGGGAGGCGCGCCGACCAGGCGGGCCACCGAGTGCTTCTCGGAGTACTCGCTCATGTCGATCCGGATCATCGCCCGCTCGTCGTCGAACAGGAACTCCGCCAGCGCCTTCGCCAGCTCCGTCTTGCCGACGCCGGTCGGGCCGAGGAACAGGAACGAGCCGGTCGGCCGGTCCGGGTCCGCCACGCCCGCACGGGTGCGCCGCACCGCGTCCGACACGACCCGCACCGCCTCGGCCTGGCCGACCACGCGCTTGGCCAGCTCGTCCTCCATGCGCAGCAGCTTCGCCGTCTCGCCTTCGAGCAGCCGGCCCGCCGGGATGCCCGTCCACGCGGAGACCACGTCGGCCACGTCGTCCGGCCCGACCTCCTCCTTCAGCATCACGGCGGCGTCCTGGGTGGTGCGGGTGGCCGCCTCCAGCTCCTTCTCCAACGCCGGGATGCGCCCGTACCGCAGCTCGGCGGCCCGGCCGAGGTCGCCGTCGCGCTCGGCCCGCTCCGACTCGCCGCGCAGCTGCTCCAGCTGCTCCTTCAGGTCGCGGACCTTCTCGATCGAGCCCTTCTCGTTCTGCCAGCGAGCAGTCAGCCCGGACAGGTCCTCGCGCTGCTCGGCCAGCTCGGCGCGCAGCGTGGCCAGGCGTTCCACCGAGGCCGGGTCCGACTCCTTGGCCAGCGCCATCTCCTCGATCTCCAGCCGGCGCACGGCGCGTTCGACCTCGTCGATCTCGACCGGGCGGGAGTCGATCTCCATGCGCAGCCGGGACGCGGACTCGTCCACCAGGTCGATGGCCTTGTCGGGCAGGAAGCGGGCGGTGATGTACCGGTCGGACAGGGTCGCGGCGGCGACCAGGGCGGCGTCGGTGATGCGCACGCCGTGGTGCACCTCGTAGCGGTCCTTGAGGCCGCGCAGGATGCCGATCGTGTCCTCGACCGACGGCTCGCCGACGAGGACCTGCTGGAAGCGGCGTTCCAGGGCGGCGTCCTTCTCGATGTGCTCGCGGTACTCGTCCAACGTGGTCGCGCCGACCATCCGCAGCTCGCCGCGGGCCAGCATGGGCTTGATCATGTTGCCGGCGTCCATGGCGGACTCGCCGGTCGCGCCCGCGCCCACGATCGTGTGCAGCTCGTCGATGAACGTGACGACCTGGCCCGCGGAGTCGGTGATCTCCTTGAGCACGGCCTTCAGCCGCTCCTCGAACTCGCCGCGGTACTTCGCGCCGGCCACCATCGAGCCGAGGTCGAGCGCGACGACCTTCTTCCCGCGCAGGCTCTCGGGCACGTCGCCCGCGATGATCCGCTGGGCCAGGCCCTCCACGATGGCGGTCTTGCCGACGCCCGGCTCGCCGATCAGCACCGGGTTGTTCTTCGTGCGGCGCGACAGCACCTGCACCACGCGGCGGATCTCGGTGTTGCGGCCGATGACCGGGTCCAGCTCGCCCTTGCGCGCGCGTTCGGTCAGGTCGACGCCGTACTTCTCCAACGCCTTGTAGGTGCCCTCCGGGTCCGGGCTGGTGACCCGCGCCGAGCCGCGGACCTTGCCGAACGCCTCCTTCAGCGCCTCGGGGTGCGCGCCGTGGCGGCGCAGCAGGTCGGCGACCTGGCCGCCGTGGTGGGCGAGGCCGACCAGCAGGTGCTCGGTCGACACGTACTCGTCACCCATCTCGGTGGCGAGTTCCTGCGCCTTGCTCAGCACGCGGACGGCGTCGCGGGAGAACTGGGGCGCCGACACGGACGACCCGCTGGCCGCGGGCAGCGCCCTGGTCAGCTGCTCCAGCTCCTTGTGCACCTGCTTCGGGTCCGCGCCGACGGCGGAGAGCAGGGGCGCGGTCAGGCCGTCGCCCTGGGCCAGGAGCGCGCCGAGGAGGTGGACCGGGCCGACGTCGGGGTTGCCCGCGATGGTCGCCGCCTGCACGGCGGCGGACACGGCCTGTTGCGTCTTCGTGGTCGGGTTGAAAGCGTCCATTCCTCACCTCGGTCGGTGTTCGTGCGCAAGGGGCCGGCGTGCGCCACCGGCCATCACTCAGGTCAACGTCAGAAAAGTTGAGCCAGTTCCGCTCAACCTAGTGGAATCGTGTGGTGTGGGCCACGGCGGCGTGCCCTGCCGAAACTCGGGTGCGTCCGGTCGACTCCCACCGCGACGATCTGCGCATGACCTCACTGGTGCACCACATCACCTTCGACTGCGCGAACGCCTACGAGCTGGCCGGCTTCTGGAGCAAGGTGACCGGCCTGCCGGTCTCCGAACACGACTTCCCGGGTGACCCCGAAGCCCTGGTCGCGGTGCCCGGCGGGCCTGGGTTGCTGTTCATCCAGGTGCCCGAGCCCAAGACCGTGAAGAACCGGGTCCACCTCGACCTCCAGCCCGACACCACGCGTGACGCCGAAGTGGAGCGACTGCTCGGGATCGGGGCGGCGCTGGTGTCCGACATGCGCCGGCCGGACGGCACGGGGTGGGTCGTGCTGGCCGACCCGGAGGGCAACGAGTTCTGCGTTGAACGCAGCGCAGCCGAGCGGTCCGAGCAGGCCTGAGGCCGGTCACCCACATGTAGCAGCCGGTTGTCCACAGCGGCCCGCGAGTTGTCCACAATCCGCAGGTGGGCATCCACAGGCGACTGCGGCCCACCACACCAGGCCGGCCTGCCGGCCGCCACTGGGGTGAACATCGGCCGGTAAACCCCGATCGGACGTCCCGCCGACGTGGCCGGCGTGTTACCCGGCCCACGTCCCCTGAGGAGTCGTGCGTCTGGCGGTGGGCCGCAAGCGCTGGATTCGGTATATGTGGAAGGGAATGACCACCCGTTCGCGGGAACGTTGTGCGACCGTCCGTAATCGCACTGCACTCGAAGGTGGCATCAAGGAGTCGACCGGCCAGTTGGCGGGTTAGTGTCCCCTCGTCGGGATGGAAGCTTGACGAGGACGTAGCGCCCTTGCTGGCGCCGCCAGAAACGTGGAGACTGCGCCCGGACCATGACTGCGAACGCCGTGTTGAGCCCCATCCCGAGCCCGCCACACCGCGAACCTCCTCCTGGTGTCACCGCTATGGTGCGGATGATCCGGGAGAGCTTCGCGGTGGTGGAGCCGCGCGCCGAAGAGGTAGCCAAGTTCTTCTACGGCATGCTCTTCAGCCTCGCGCCAGCGACCCGTGAGATGTTCCCCGCGAACATGGAGGTCCAGCGCAGCCGACTGCTGCGCGCCCTCGTCCACGTCGTGCAGATGGTGGACAGACCGGACGACCTGATCCCGTTCCTGCGCCAACTCGGGCGCGACCACCGCAAGTTCGGCGTGGTCAACGTGCACTACGAGTCCGTCGGCACGGCGTTGCTGGCGGCGGTGAAGAAGTTCGCCGGGCCCGCGTGGACGCCGAAGGTCGAGATGGCCTGGGCCGAGGCGTACACGATCATGGCGCGGGCGATGCAGGAGGCGGCGGCGGCCGACGACGGCCCGGCCTACTGGCACGCGACCGTGCTCGACCACCAGCGGGTGAGCTGGGACCTGGCGGTCGTGCGGCTGCAGCCGGATCACCCGGTCGGGTACCGCGCCGGGCAGTACGTGAGCGTCGAGACGCCGCAACGCGCTCGGCTGTGGCGGTACTACTCGCCCGCGAACGCGCCGCGTGACGACGGCATCATCGAGTTCCACATCCGTTCGGTCGAGGGCGGGTGGGTCAGCCGGTCGATCGTCGGACACACCCAACCGGGTGACGTCTGGCGTCTCGGACCGCCGATGGGCCGGCTCGGCGTGGACCGGAAGTCCGGGCGGGACGTGCTGATGGTCGCCGGCGGGACCGGGGTCGCGCCGATGCACGCGATCATCGACGAGATGGCGCAGTGGGGCGAGAACCCGCGCGTGCACCTGTTCATGGGCGGGCGGACCCGCGAGGACTTGTACGACCTTGACAACCTCCAGCGGTTCGCGATGACCAACCCTTGGTTGACCGTCGTGCCGGTGCTGGAGTCCGACCCGGGCGCGCGTGGCGTGGAGCAGGGCACGCTCGCCGACGTAGTCACCCGTTACGGGGCGTGGGAGGAGCGGGACGTGCTGGTGTGCGGCTCGCCGTCCATGATCCGGGCCACCGTGTCGCGGATGCTGGTCGCCGGCACTCCACTCGACCGGATCAAGTACGACCCGTTCACACTGGACTGAACCGCTACCTGAAACTTTTTCACGTTTACCACCGGGCCGTGCGGGACTTTCGGCTGCCCAACGCGATCCGGCCGGTCACAGCCGCTCGGGCCACGCCGTGCTGGTCACGGCCACGGTGCCCTGGTCACGCCGTGCTGGTCACGGCCGCGCCGGCCACGCCGCGCCCAGCACGGCCGCCAGCGTGCCCGGCCGACTGGTCTGCGGGCAGTGTCCGCCGTCGACCTCGATCGCCTCGACCCCGAGCCGTTCGCGCGCGGCGCGGCGCATCCACGACGCCCGCAGCGTGCGGTCGTCACGCGGCAGGACGTAGGTCGACGGCAGGTCAGGCACCTCGTGCACCTCGCGGTACGTCGCGGCGGGGTAGAACAGGCGCAAGGTGCGCAGCCCGGCGCGCACACCGGCCAGGTCGCAGTCGTGGAACAGGAAGTACGAGGCCACCACGGGGTCCGCGGTGGGCGGTTCGGTGAGGGAGCGCCACTCCGGGTTGAACATCTCGCCCGTGTCGACGGCCAGTTCGTCCGCCAGCGACACGGGGCCGGGGATCATCGCGGCGATCCAGGCCAGGTGGGACGCGCCGAGGGCTCGTGCGATGGCGGGCATCAGCAGGCCGGCGCCGGAGTGCCCCACCAGGACCGGGGCCAGCGCGTCGCCCGCCTGGGCGCGGGCGATCGCGGCGTAGTCGACGGCGCGCAGTTGCGGCTGGTCGGTCGGCAGGTCCACGGCCACGGTGCGGTGGCCGCGTTGGCGGAGCAGGTCCTCCACCGGGCGCCAGGCCGCGGGCGACTGGGTGGTGCCGTGCACGAAGACGTAGTCCACGGGGTCCAGTCTGGCGCGGGTCGCCCGGTTCGGTCGGCTGCCAGGTTGGTTGGGCGGCGGCAGGTCGGTAGGGCGGTAGGGCGGTGGCCGGTTGGTTGGGCAGCAGGGCCGGGCCGGTCGTCGCGGGCCGCCGTCATCGGGGGATTCCGGCGTCGGGGGCGTGGGGGTTCAGGGCGGTGGGGGTCGGCGTCGCGGGGTTCCTCATGCTTAACCGAGGTACGGGAACAGTGTTTCCGTACACTTTCCCGAGATGATCACCCTATTGGGCGACACATCAGGCGGCTCAGCGCTTCGAGTTCGGCTTCCAGACGACCAGTGCCGTCTCGTGCCGCACCGGCACCAGGTCACGGCGGTACGACGCGTGCACCGACGCGGCGGCGTGCTCGGCCGCGGCCATGGCGGAGGCCAGTTGTTCGGTCAGCTCCTGCACCCTCGCGCGCAGCGCGCCGACCTCGTTCTCCAGCTCGATGATCCGCTTGACGCCCGCGAGGTTGACGCCCTCCTCCTGCGAGAGGCGTTGCACCTCGCGCAGCAGCACGATGTCGCGCATCGAGTACCGGCGCCCGCCGCCGGACGTGCGGCCCGGCGACACCAGGCCGAGCCGGTCGTACGCACGCAGGGTCTGCGCGTGCAGACCCGACAGCTGGGCCGCCACGGAGATGACGAAGAACGGGGTGTCCTCGTCGGTGCCGGGCGGGAACGGGAAGCTCACACCGACCTCTTCTCCAACAGGGCGTTGAGCTCCGCGCGCGGGTCGTGCTTCGCCGTCGCCGACGCGTAGTTCTCCAACGCCTCCCGGGCTGCGGCGTCCATGTTGTTCGGCACCGCGACGTTCAACGTGATGAGCAGGTCGCCGACCTGGCCGTCGCGCTTGGCGATGCCCTTGCCCTTGGCCCGCAGCACCCGACCGCTGGCCGTGCCGGCGGGAACCTTCAACGTCACCTTGCCCTCGAGCGTCGGCACGGTCAACGTGGTGCCGAGCGCCAGCTCGGGGAAGGTCACCGGAACGGTCACGGTCAGGTCGTTGCCCGACCGGCCGAAGATGGGGTGCGGGTTGACGTGCACGAGCACGAACAGGTCGCCGGCGGGCCCGTTGTTGCGCCCCGGCTCACCCTGCCCGGCCAGCCTGATCCGCTGGCCGTCGTCGACGCCCGCCGGGATGCGGATGGTCAACGTGCGGGTCTTGGTGCTCACGCCGTCGCCCGCGCACTCCGGGCACGGGTCGTCCACGATCCGCCCAGTGCCCCGGCAGTCGGCGCACGGCTCGGAGAACGCGAACGCGCCCTGGCTGCGGGTGACCAACCCGGCGCCGCCGCAGTTCGTGCACGTCCGCGGGGACGTGCCGGGACGCGCGCCGGAACCCGCGCACGTGCCGCAGGTCGCCGGGCTGGACAGCCGCATGGGCACGGTCGCGCCCTTGACGGCCTCGGTGAAGTCGATCCGGACGTCGGTCTCGACGTCCTCGCCGCGCCTCGGCCTGGTGGCCGACGCGGACGTGCCGCCCCGGCGGTTGAACAGGCCGCCGAGCAGGTCGCCGAGCCCGCCCATGCCGCCGGCCTGCTGCGCGCCCTGGCGGCCGAACAGGTCGCCGACGTCGAACCCGCCGCCGGTGCCGAACCCGCCGGGGAACCCGCCGCCTCCGGAGAAGAGGCGGCGGGCCTCGTCGTACTGCTTGCGCTTCGCGGTGTCCGACAGCACGCCGTACGCCTCGGACACCGCCTTGAACCGCGTCTCGGCCTTGGCGTCACCGGGGTTGGCGTCGGGGTGCAGCTCCCGCGCCAACTTCCGGTACGCCTTCTTGATCTCGTCGGCCGAGGCGTCGGAGGTGACGCCCAGCTCGCGGTAGAAGTCCTTCTCGATCCAGTCGCGAGCGCTCAACGGACGCCGCCCCCCTTCTCAGTCCTGCTGCTCTTCGACCGGCTTCTCGACGGCCTCTTCGACGACCGGCTGCTCGGCGGCCGGCTCGTGGTCGGTCACGGCGACCAGCGCGGGCCGCAGCACGCGCTCGCCGAACCGGTAGCCGCGGCGCAGCACGGCGGTGACGGTCGGCCCGCTGACGTCCGGCGAGGTGCCGTGCTGGACGGCCTCGTGGACGGACGGGTCGAACTCCTCGCCCTCGTGCCCGAACGGCTCCAGGCCGGTGCCGTGCAGCGCGCCGACCAGCTTGTCGGCCACGGCCTTGAACGCGCCGGTGAGGTCGCCGTGCGTGCCGGCCCGCTCGATGTCGTCGAGCACGCCGAGCAGCTCGCCGGCCACCTGCGCCTTGGCCGTGGTGATCACCAGTTCCCGGTCGCGCTCGACGCGCTTGCGGTAGTTGGCGTACTCCGCGGTCAACCGCTGCAGGTCGGCGGTCCGCTCGTCGAGCTGGGCCTTCAGCTCGACGGACGGGTCGTCGGCCACGGCCGCTTCGGCCTCCGGCTCGGGCGCGGCGTGCTTGCCGCCGCCCTCCGAACCGGTCTCGGGCGCGCCGGTCGTACCGGCCTCCGGCTCGGCCGGGGCGTCGGCGCGCGCGTTCTCGTCCGCCGGGTTCTCCCGCACCTGACCCGTCTCCGGGTCGATGCGCCTGCGGTCGCGCACCACCACGTGGGGCTGTTCCTCGGGCTGGGTCACTTCTTCTCGTCCTCGTCGACGATCTCCGCGTCCACCACGTCGTCGGCCTTCGGCGCGTCACCGGCGGCGGCGCCTCCGGTGGCGCCCGCGGCGTCGGCCGTGGGTGCGGAGTTGGCGTACAGGGACTGGCCGATGGCCTGGGACTCCGTGGCGAGCTTCTCCACGGCGGCGCGGACCTTGGCGATGTCCTCGCCCTTGAGCGCCTCGGTGGTCTCGGCGAGGGCCGCGGTGACCTTCTCCTTGACCTCGGCCGGGAGCTTGTCCTCGTTCTCCTTGAGGACCTTCTCCGTCTGGTAGACGAGTGTCTCGGCCTGGTTGCGGACCTCGGCCTCGTCGCGGCGGCGCTTGTCCTCCTCCGCGTGCGCCTCGGCGTCCTTGATCATCTGCTCGATGTCGTCCTTCGGCAGCGCGGAGCCGCCGGTGATCGTCATCCGCTGCTCCTTGCCCGTGCCCATGTCCTTCGCGGACACGTGCACGATGCCGTTCGCGTCGATGTCGAAGGTGACCTCGATCTGCGGGACGCCGCGGGGCGCGGGCGGCAGGCCGGTCAGCTCGAACATGCCGAGCTTCTTGTTGTCGCGGGCGAACTCGCGCTCGCCCTGGAACACCTGGATCTGCACGGACGGCTGGTTGTCGTCGGCCGTGGTGAAGATCTCCGAGCGCTTGGTCGGGATCGTCGTGTTGCGCTCGATGAGCTTGGTCATCACGCCGCCCTTGGTCTCGATGCCCAGGGACAGCGGGGTGACGTCGAGCAGCAGGACGTCCTTGACCTCGCCCTTCAGCACACCGGCCTGCAGGGCCGCGCCGACCGCGACGACCTCGTCCGGGTTGACGCCCTTGTTCGGCTCACGGCCGCCGGTCAGCTCCTTGACCAGCTCGGCCACCGCGGGCATGCGGGTGGAGCCGCCGACCAGCACCACGTGGTCGATGTCGCCGACGCTGATGCCGGCGTCCTTGATCACGTTGTTGAACGGCGCGCGGGTGCGCTCCAGCAGGTCGTTGGTGATGCGCTGGAACTCGGCGCGCGACAGCGTCTCGTCCATGAACAGCGGGTTCTTGTCCGCGTCCACGGTGATGTAGGGCAGGTTGATGGAGGCGTTGTTCGAGCTGGACAGCTCGATCTTCGCCTTCTCGGCGGCCTCGCGGATCCGCTGCAACGCCATCTTGTCCTTGGTCAGGTCGATGCCGTTGGTCTGCTTGAACCGCTCGACCAGCCAGTCCACGATGCGCTGGTCCCAGTCGTCACCACCGAGGTGGTTGTCACCGGAGGTCGCCTTGACCTCGACCACGCCCTCGGCGAGCTCGAGCAGCGAGACGTCGAACGTGCCGCCACCGAGGTCGAAGACCAGGATGGTCTGCTCCTTGTCGCCCTTGTCGAGGCCGTAGGCCAGGGCGGCGGAGGTGGGCTCGTTGACGATGCGCAGCACGTTGAGGCCCGCGATCTGGCCGGCCTCCTTGGTGGCCTGGCGCTGCGCGTCCTCGAAGTAGGCGGGGACGGTGATCACCGCGTCGGTGATCTCCTCGCCCAGGTAGGCCTCGGCGTCGCGCTTGAGCTTCATCAGCACGCGCGCGCTGATCTCCTGCGGCGTGTACTTCTTGCCGTCGACGTCGTCGGTCCGCCAGTCGGTGCCGATGTGGCGCTTCACCGACCGGATCGTCCGGTCGACGTTGGTCACCGCCTGGTTCTTGGCGGGCTGACCGGTGAGCACCTCGCCGTTCTTGGCGAAGGCCACGATGGACGGTGTGGTGCGCGACCCCTCGGAGTTGGCGATCACCGTCGGCTCGCCGCCCTCGAGAACCGCGACGACGGAGTTGGTCGTCCCCAGGTCGATGCCGACCGCTCGCGCCATTGGATTCCTCCTGGTAGTGCGTGTGTGAGAGCCCCGCGTTGAGCGGTGCCGACTCAAGTTTAGCCGGCGCCGGCGGACTTGAGTCCACCCGGCTCAATCTTTCTGCCTGTCCAACGGACGGCGGTGTCGCGGTGTTCCCGGCGCGAGGTGATCCGGGACACTCGTCCGCATGGAGTCACCCGCGGACATGATGGCCGCCGTCACCGCGTCGATGCTCGCGCGCACCGGCCGCACGCTGGACGAATGGGTCGAGCTGGTCGAGGCGAGCTCGCTCGATCCGGTGGACCGGAAGGCCGTCCGGGCGTGGCTGCGCGACGTGCACGGGGTGAAGCAGAACTCGCAGTGGACGATCGCGGACGCGGCGGCGCGGCGGGCGGGGTGGACCGAGCCCACGTTCACCGAGCACGTCGAGTCGCAGTACGCCGGGCGCAAGGCGGCGTTGCGACCGCTGTTCGACCGGATCGCGACGCTGGCGCTCGGGCTGGGCGAGGACGTGCGGGCCGAGGGGCGGGCCACCTACGTGCCGTTCGTGCGGGGGCGGCAGTTCGCGGCCGTGCAGGCGTTGGCGTCGCGGGTCGACCTGGGCCTGCGGTTCACCACGGCGCCCGAGAGCGACCGGTTGACGCCCGGTGGCCCCGGCCAGGCGACGCACAAGGTGTCGCTGACCGGGGCCGACGAGCTGGACGGCGAGGTGGAGGCGCTGCTGGTGGCGGCGTACGAGCAGAACGCCTAGGCGGCGGACCGCACCGTCACGTCGCCGCTGTCGGTGCGCAGGTGCAGCTCGGCGGAGCCGTTCGGGTCGTCCTTGACGTCGACCTTCTGCTCGCCGCTGCCGGCGTCCACGTCGATCTTGTAGGCGCCCTGCGGGACGGTGACGTTCAGGCTGCCGCTGCCCATGTCGGCGCGCACGGACTTGACGGCGACGATGGCCACGTCCACGTCGCCGGAGTCGGAGTCGATCGTCACCGAGCCGCCCATGTCGACCAGCCTGGTGCTGCCGGAGCCGACCCGTCCGGTGAAGTCACCGCCGACGGCGGTCGCGGCCAGGTCGCCCGAGTCGTTGTCGACGCGCACCGGGCCCGCCACCTCGCGCACCGTGGTGCTGCCGGAGCCGACTTCGACGTCGACGCTGGCCACGCCTTCGAGGTGGACGTCGCCGGAGCTGTTGCGGCCGGTGATCTTGACGTTCTTGGTGGGGACGGTCACCTCGTAGTCCACCGAGCACTGGCTGCCGCAGCCGTCGAGGACGAGGGTGGAGCCCTCCACGCGGTGGGAGACGCCGCCGGGCTTGTCCGAGCCCTTCGGGTACTCGACGCGGCGGCGGACCTGGGTCTCGGCCAGGCCGTCCTGGCCGCGGACGGTCACGTCGCCCGAGCCGTTCTGCAACCGCACCTCGGTCACCTGGTCGGACACCGAGTGCGTGTCGTCGAACGTGTTGTGGACGAGCCGCACGCAGGACGTGAGCGCCAGCGCCGCGGTCACCGCCACACCGACCGTCAACGCGATCCGCTTAACCACCACTGCCCCCTCGTCAGGCGTCAAGATGTCGAGATCCAAGTTATGGGTACTCGACCGGTGCGCCCACCAGGAAGGCCCCCGACCGATAGGGGGGCTGTCCCTACCCCTCCGGTCAGCGGCCCGTCAGCGGCCCGGCGCGTCCTGAACGCGGAACCCCGAACGGGGGACGCGCGCGGGTCAGGCCAGGGATTCGACGACGGCCCGCAGGGCCGGCGCGGAGCGGGCCGGGTCGACCAGGAACCGCTGCGAGGCGATGACGTGCGTCTCCGTCATCCGCTCCCACACCATGCCCTGCACCGGCACCTCGGTGATCACCAGCCGGAACGGCCGCACGTACCGCCCCAGCCTGCCCTCCACGCCGCGCACCACCTCGCCGATCGGCAACGCGCCCCGCGACGTCACGTACCGCTGGTCGTACTCGGCCGCGGCCGGGGCCAGCGCCAGCACCGCCGCCCGCAGCGCGGGCCTGATCTGCAACGACGCGCCGGCCGGGTCGGCGGGCGAGCCGCCGGCCGGTTCGGCGCGGGCGTGGTCGAGCACGTCGGCCCACCAGCCGAGCCACTCCTCCGCCGCGGCCGCCCGGTCGACCCCCGCGGGCACCACCACGGGCACCGACGGGTCCAGCCCGGGCAGCTCGGGCACGGTCTCGACCGAGAGCGCGAGCGTGTCCCGGACGAACAGCGCGGTGTTGACCGTCTGACTCGTCCCGTGCGACACCTGCCACGACTCACGACCGGCGAACCTCATGACACCAGTGTCCCGCGTGAAGGTCATCCGCCGAGCATCAGAAGGGACACGACGGGCTCCAAATCCTCCGCCATTGGGGGGAAATCCGCGATCAACGCCTGGATCAGGAGCCCGTCGAGGCCCGCGAGGACCGCCCGCAGCGCCACCGGGTCGCGCGGGCCCGCCACCTCGGCCATGAGCGAGGTCCACCGGCGGGCCGCCGCGCGCAGCTCCGGCCGGCGGGCCGCGAGCAGGTACAGCTCGTACTCGGCGAGCGTGCGGCCCCGGTGCGGGCCGGCGGCGTCGGCGATGAACCGCGCCACCGCCGCGGGCGTCAGGGCCACCCGGCGGAAGCTCGCGGCCATCTCGTCGGCCGACCACGTGAGCGTGGCGATCAGGAGGTCGTCCAACGTCGCGTAGTAGTAGGTCGTCGACGTCGTCGGCACGCCTGCCTCGCGCGCCACGGACCGGTGGCCCACCCCGGCCACGCCGTCGCGTTCGACGACCCGCAGCGTGGCCGCGAGGATCTCCCGCCGACGCCGGTCGCCCCGCGCCCGCCGGCCGTCAGGCGGCGGCACCGCTGCCCACCTCGATGGCCACCACGCCCGCGATCACGAGCAGCAGCCCGACCACCATCGTGGTGTTCAGCGGCTCCTTGAACACCAGCACGCCGATGCTCGCGACCGCGGCGATCCCGAAGGCGCACCAGATCGCGTACGCCACGCCGATCGGCATGCCCAGCTGCAGCACCTTGCTCAACGCGCCGAACGCGACGACGTACCCCACGATGACCACGACCGACGGGATCGGCTTGGAGAAGCCCTCGGAGAGCTTGAGGAACACGGTGGCGGTGACCTCGCCGATGATCGCCACGGCCAGCACCAGGTACACGAGCACGTCCCGCCCCCAACAAGTTGAACACCTGTTCCACTAGTCTACCGACCCTATGTGATCGGCCACGTCCAAGTGGTTACCGGCCAGTAATCGGGCGTAGGCTGCCCAGCCAGGAGAACGGACGAGAAAGGCCGCCACCACAATGGGAGCCCTCCAGCTCACCCTCGGCGCCATCGGCGTCGCCGTCAGCGTGTTCGCCTGGGGTCTGTTCGTCGCCGGTGTCATGCGGATGATCAAGATCATCCGCCTCGGCCAGCCGGACTCGACCCGCAACGGGCCGTTCGCGCCCCGCCTGCGGACGTTGATCGTCGAGTTCGTCGCCCACACCAGGATGGCCAAGTTCCGCAAGGTCGCGCCGTGGCACTGGATGGTGATGTGGGGCTTCCTGATCGGCTCCGCGGTGCTGTTCGAGGCCTACGGCGAGATCTTCCGCCCGAGCTTCCACTGGCCGGTCATCGGCACGTGGTCGCTGTGGCTGCTGCTGGTCGAGCTGCTCGGCATCGGCACCGTGGTCGGCGGCGTGGCGCTGGCGATCATCCGCCAGCTCAACCACCCGCGCCGCGCCGACCGCGTGTCCCGGTTCGCGGGCTCGGACTTCAAGTCCGCGTACTTCGTCGAAGCGGTCGTGATCATCGAGGGTCTCGGCATCCTCGGCGTGAAGGCGTTCAAGCAGGCCTCCGGCCTGGAGGACCCGCCGCTGTGGTCCTCGTTCGTGACCGCGCCGCTGGCCCAGGTCCTGCCCGCGAGCCCCGACTGGGTCTCGATCATGGCGTTCACCAAGCTGCTGTCCGGCATGATCTGGCTGATCGTGGTGTCGAAGAACCTCACCATGGGTGTGGCGTGGCACCGGTTCAGCGCGTTCTTCAACATCTACTTCAAGCGCGAGGACGACGGCGGCGTCGCGCTCGGCGCGCTGAAGCCGATGATGAGCGGCGGCAAGGTCCTCGACCTGGAGGAGGCCGACCCCGACAAGGACGTGTTCGGCGTCGGCAAGGTCGAGGACTTCTCCTGGAAGGGCTGGCTGGACTTCAGCACCTGCACCGAGTGCGGTCGCTGCCAGTCCCAGTGCCCCGCGTGGAACACCGGCAAGCCGCTGTCGCCGAAGCTGGTCATCACCCAGCTGCGCGACCACGCGTTCGCCAAGGCGCCGTACCTGCTCGCGGGCGGCAGCAAGGACATGGCGGGCGACGAGGTCGGCCTGACCGAGGACAAGTACGAGGACTACAAGAAGCGCCTGGAGTCCATCGACGTGCTGGCGCTGGCCGAGTCGGAGCGCCCGCTGGTCGCCGGGGCCGAAGAGCTGGGCGTGATCGACCCCGAGGTGCTGTGGTCGTGCACCACGTGCGGCGCGTGCGTCGAGCAGTGCCCGGTGGACATCGAGCACGTCGACCACATCGTCGACATGCGCCGCTACCAGGTGCTGATCGAGTCGAACTTCCCGTCGGAGCTCGGCGGCATGTTCAAGAACCTGGAGAACAAGGGCAACCCGTGGGGCCAGAACGCCAAGGACCGCCTCGCGTGGACCGAGGGCCTGGACTTCGAGGTGCCGGTGTTCGACGGCGAGCTGGGTGACGCCGAGTACCTGTTCTGGGTGGGCTGCGCGGGCGCGTTCGAGGACCGGGCCAAGAAGACCACGCGGGCGGTGGCCGAGCTGCTGCACACCGCGGGCGTCAAGTACACCGTGCTCGGGCCGGAGGAGACCTGCACCGGCGACCCGGCGCGGCGCGCGGGCAACGAGTTCCTGTTCCAGATGCTGGCGCAGCAGAACGTCGAGGTGCTCAACACCGTGTTCGACGGTCGCGAGCCGGGCCGGCGCAAGATCGTCGTGACGTGCGCGCACTGCTTCAACACGCTGGCCAACGAGTACCCGCAGGTCGGCGGCCAGTACGAGGTCGTGCACCACACGCAGCTGCTCAACCGGCTGGTGCGCGAGCGCAGGCTGGTGCCGGTGGCGGAGGTCGCGGAGGACGTCACCTACCACGACCCGTGCTACCTCGGTCGGCACAACAAGGTCTACGAGGCGCCGCGCGAGCTGGTCGGCGCGTCGGGCGCGACGCTGCGCGAGATGCCCCGCCACGAGGAGCGCTCCATGTGCTGCGGCGCCGGTGGCGCTCGCATGTGGATGGAGGAGCGGATCGGCAAGCGGATCAACCTCGACCGCGTGGACGAGGCGCTGGGCACCGCGCCGTCGAAGATCGCGACGGGCTGCCCGTTCTGCCGCGTGATGCTGACCGACGGCGTGACGGCCAGGCAGAACGAGGGCGCGGCGGGCTCGCACGTCGAGGTCGTCGACGTGGCGCAGCTGCTGCTGACGTCCGTGCGCCGGGGCCAGGCCCTGGAGCGCGGCGACATCCCGACGGACGAGACCCCGACCGGCACCCCGTTGCCGGACGAGGACAAGGCTTCGTCCAACTAGTCGTTCGCGGACGAACGCCCCCCGGTCGCACTTCGGACCGAGGGGCGTTCGTCGTCTTCAGGTCAGTCGCGGTCGGTGACGCGGTCGTAGACGAGGTTCAGGGCCCAGCTCGTCAGGGCCACGATGATCGCGCCCCAGAACGCGGGCCAGAAGCCGGTGACGTCGAACGGCAGGCCCAGCTCGCCGGCCAGCCAGCCGGTGAGCCAGAACAGCAGCGCGTTCACCACGAGGCCGATCAGCCCCAGCGTGACCACGTAGAACAAGCAGCCGAAGAACTTCACCAGGGGCTTGACCACCGCGTTGACCAGGCCGAACAGCAGCGCGACGCCGATCAGCGTGCCGATCTTCGCGGGGGTCGACGCGCCCGCCTCCAGGTCGATGCCCGGGATGAGCGTGGCGACCCAGACCGCCACCGCCGTCAGCAGTACGTGCACCAAAATGCCCATGCCGCAGGCTAACGGCAGCGGTGCTCCGAACGGGTCAGGCGCGACGACGCCCGCGTGCCGCCAAGAAGGTCAACGCGCCTGCGCCGAGCAGCAGGCCGCCGATCGCCAGCATCGGGAACGGCGCCGCGCCCGTGTTCGCCAGACCGCTGCTGCCACCGGCCACCTGCACCACTGCCGGAGCGGAAGTGGTCGTCGTGGTCGTGGTGCTCGTGGTCGTCGTCGGGGAGGTGGTCGTCGTCGGCTGCTCGTCGGACGCGTACTTCAGCGGCACGATCGCGTGGTTGTCCTGGAAGTTCGTCTCCCGGTGCCCCAGCGCCGAGAACGGCCGGATCAGCAGGTGGAACTGCCCGAACGCCGGGTCGTCCAACCGGTACCGCAGCCGCACGTCGACGGTCTCGCCGACCGCCATCGGCCCGGTCAGCCGGAACTCCTGGCCGGGCGTGATCACGGCGACCCGGTCGCCCGCCCCGAGGAACTCCGGCGTCGACCCGAACACCACCATCTCCGGGTTGTCCGGCGCCTCGCCCCGGTTGGTCACCGGCACGACCAGCGTGACGACGTCGCCCACGCGGTAGGCGTCCTGGGCGGGCTCCAGCCGCGGCGTGCCCGCCACGAAGTCGGCGTCCAGGTACGTGTAGCGGACGTCCACGCGCGTCGTCTCGCCCGCGCGGACCACGATCTTCTTCTGCCGCGTGGCCGGGTCGACGTCGTGCTCGGTCAGCGGCTGCGCCAGCTTCAGCTCCGGCGCGTTGTCGGCCACGATCGACACGGTCGAGCCGATCGGCACGTCGGTGAACCGGTACTCGCCCTTCACGCCGCGGGTCGCGGGCGCCACGTCGACGATGCCGTAGATCAGCCGGACGGTCGGCGCGCCCGGCACGTCCGGCTCGTGCGTCTGCCGCACGCCGTCGCGGTTGAGGTCGGAGAACGAGAAGCCGGCCACCGTGCCGCCGCGCACGCCGAAGTCGATCCGGCCGCCGCCGCTGACGGGGTTGACCGTCGACGCGGTCGTCGGCTCGTAGACCCCGGCGTTGCGGTTGTAGACGGCGAGCGGCACGTTCGGCAGGCCCTCGGCCTTGTAGCGGCCGTCGGCGTCGGTGTAGTAGCTGCCGATGAACGCCTTGGTCGAGGCGTCGTGCACGTCCACGGGGAGGCGGTTGACCAGCGGCGGCTCGCCCGGGTCGACCACGCCGTCGGCGTCGCGGTCGAACCACACCAGGCCCTCCAGCGTGACGGTGTCCTGCGCTGCCACCGCGAGCGGGCTCGCGAGCGTCGCCACGCCCACGGCCAAGGACAAGGCCGCGAGACGGCCGGTCGTGCTCCGCACCTGGATTCCCCCTGAGAAGACGAATGTCCGTCACCTCGTCGTCGTGCCGTTGATCATGATCGTTTCGTGAGAGCGGTCACACCCGGCGGGGCGTGCCGGTGCGGCCTAACGTCGGCGCATGGCAGCTGAGCAGTCGGAGGGCGGCGGGAGCACGTTCACCGTCCTGGTCGCCCTGACCGTGAACCTCGCCATCGCGGTGATGAAGGCGATCGCCGGGGTGATCACCGGGTCGGCGGCGATGATGGCGGAGGCGGCGCACTCGGTCGCCGACACGTTCACCGAGGCCCTGCTGCTGACGGCGTTGCGCCGGTCGGCCCGGCCCGCGGACCGCAGGCACCCGTTCGGGTACGGCAAGGACCGGTACTTCTGGTCGCTGCTCGCCGCCGTGTCGATCTTCGTGTCCGGCGCGGTGTTCGCGTTCTACGAGGGCTTGCGGACGGTGTTCGGCGCGCCGCAGGAGCAGAACAGCCCGGTCGTCGGGTACGTGGTGCTGGCCATCGCGTTCGCGTTGGAGTCGGTGTCGTGGACGCAGGCCGTGCGGCAGGTGCGGCGGGAGGCGCGGGCGGAGGACCGGTCGGTGCTCGCGTTCCTGCGGGTGTCGGACGACCCGACGGTGAAGACGGTGTTCCTGGAGGACTCGGCCGCGTTGGTCGGGCTGCTGCTCGCGTTCGGCGGGCTGGGGCTGCACCACCTGACCGGGTCGTCGGTGTGGGACGGCGTGGCGTCGTTGGCGATCGGCGTGCTGCTCGCGTTCGCCGCGTACACGTTGGCGTCGACCAACCGGGGGCTGCTCATCGGCAGGCAGGCCGACCCGGTGCTGGTGCGGGCGGTGTGGTCGCGGCTGCGTGCCGCGCCGGAGGTCGAGCAGGTGGTGGACCTGCTGACGATGGCGGTCGGCACGGACCGCGTGCTGGTGTGCGCGCGGCTCGACTTCGACGACGCGCTGGGCGCGGCCGACCTGGAGCGGGCGTGCGTGCGGATCGACGCCGAGCTGCGTGCCGCGCACCGCGAGCTGGACGAGGTGTTCCTGGAGCCCGTGCCGCGGACCGACCCGGAGCTGAGGTCGCGGGTGCTGGCCCGGTACGGGGACCTGAAGCTCTAGCGCCTGGTGTCGGTGCGGTGGAAGTTCAGGTAGGCGCGTGACGGCGTCGGCCCGCGTTGGCCCTGGTAGCGGGAGCCGGCCTGGGCCGAGCCGTACGGGAACTCGGCCGAGCTGCTGAGCCGGAACAGGCACAGCTGGCCGATCTTCATGCCCGGCCAGAGCGTGATGGGCAGGTTGGCGACGTTCGACAGCTCCAGCGTGATGTGGCCGGAGAAGCCGGGGTCGATGAAGCCCGCCGTCGAGTGGGTGAGCAGGCCGAGGCGGCCCAGCGAGGACTTGCCCTCCAGTCGGCCCGCCAGGTCGTCGGGGAGGGTGACGAGCTCGAAGGTCGAGCCGAGCACGAACTCGCCCGGGTGCAGCACGAACGGCTCGCCGTCGGCCGGCTCCACCAGCGAGGTCAGGTCGTCCTGCTGCATCGAGGGGTCGATGTGCGTGTAGCGGGTGTTGTTGAAGACGCGGAAGAACCGGTCCAGTCGGACGTCGATGCTGGACGGCTGCACCATGACGTCGTCGAACGGGTCCAGCACCAACCGGCCGGACTCGACCTCTTTGCGCAGATCGCGGTCACTGAGCAGCACGGGCACAGCCTATGTGTATGATCGGTGCCGCAGCACGCGGGTGTAGTTCATTGGTAGAACGACAGCTTCCCAAGCTGTAGAGGCGGGTTCGATTCCCGTCACCCGCTCAGCGCACGAAGGCCCAGGTCAGCGCCGGTTCAGCCGGATGACCTGGGCCTTCGTCGTACTCGGGCCGGAGCGCGGTGGGCGCTGCCTCCATGCCGGCTCGTCGCGTCGGGGCGGTGCACGTTGATGACCGCGAAGAGTTGACGCGGGAATTGTCGGACCCCGCTGCTACGTTCCCCGCGAGCCCGGGCGGGGCGGACGAAGGGGGAGCACACCGTGGCAGAGGTGGCACTGCGGCCGATCGAGGACGCCGACCTCGACGCGCTGTTCGACCAGATGCGCGACCCCGAGTCCGTCCGGATGGCCGCCTTCACCGCGAAGGACCCCGACGACCGCGCGGCGTTCGACGCCCACATGGCGAAGCTGAGGGCCGCCCACGACATCACGCTGCGCGCGGTGACGCTCGACGGGCGCTTCGTCGGCACCATCTCCAGCTTCGTCATGGACGGCGACACCGAGATCACCTACTGGATCGACCGCTCGGCCTGGGGTCGGGGAGTCGCGAGCCGCGCCCTGGCCCTGTTGCTCGACCTGGTCCCGGTCCGGCCCTTGCACGCCCGCGCCGCCAGTGACAACCACGGCTCGCTCCGGGTCCTGCAGAAGGCGGGCTTCACGATCACCGGCACCGAGACCGGCTACGCACCGGCCCGGAACGCCGACATCGAGGAAACCGTCCTGCGCCTCGACTAGTCACCCGACCTGATGAGCGACATGGTGTACGTGCGGTTCCAGGGGACGGTCCGGCACGAGCGCGGGTTCTTCCCCGGGGTGTTCTGGCTGATCAACCGGCTCGCCCGGGACGGGGTGCTGACGGCCGCGCAGGAACGGTTCCGGCGGGAGAACAACGACTGGTTCGACGCGGCCTACGTGACGCCGTCCGACGTCGACCCGACCGTGTACGACCGGGAGGTCAACCCCGCCGCGGTGGCGTGGTTCAAGGCTTCGGCCCGGCACCTGATCGAACGGGTCGACGGGTACCTGGAGATCCTCGCCGCGCACGGGGTGGTGTGCGAGCGGGTCGAGTCGGGGGACCCCGGTCGGATCGTCTACGAGGACGAGCACCAGGTGGTCGTGGTGCCGCACGCCTAGCGCAGGCGGGTGGTCCAGTCGTCCAGGCGGGTCAGGGAGGTGCGCAGGTCGGTGAGCAGTTCCAGGGCGTGGGTGTGCGCCGCCGCACGTTCGGCCGGTGTCACCGGGCGGTGGCCCAGCGCCCGCCACACCATCCACGCCGCGCCGCCCAGGTAGACGCGCAGCAGGCCCGCGAACGACGTCGGCGACGCCGGGGGACGCCGCCCGCCCGCCTCCTCGTACGACGTGATCACCCGGTCGAACGCGGCCCGGTCCTCACCCAGTCGGCTGAAGTAGACCGCCGCACGGGTCAGCTCCCACTCCGCGTGCTCCGGGCCCGCGCCGTCCCAGTCCAGCAGCAACGGGCCGGCGGCGGTCTCCAGGACGTTGTCCGGCTTCACGTCGCGGTGCGTGCCGACCGGCGTGAAGTCGGCCGGGGCCGTGGCGATCGACCGGGCCTCGGCGATGTCGGGCAGGTAGGCGCGGACGGCGGCGGTGAAGTCGTTCGGCGCCTCGTCCAGCCACTCCCGCCACTCCTCGACCGGGTGCGGCGACCGGTCCGGGGGCGGGTCGGAGGCGGCTCGACGGTGCAGCGACGCCAAGGTGGCGCCGACCCACGCCGACACGTCCTCGGTCAACGGCCCGCCGTCGTGCCACTCGTGCACCAGGTAGCTGAAGACCTCCTCGCCCACCCGCACGTCCGCCAACAGCGGCGCGACCGGTTCCAGCGGGTGCACCGGGCGCGGCATGGGGAAACCGCGGGAGTAGGCGTCGAGCTGGACCTCGGCGGCCACGAGGTAGTCGCGCATCCACCAGTCCTCACGCGACCGGTTCAGGCGCTTGACCGCCCACGTGCCCCGCGTCGTGCGCAGCCGCCACACCAGGTGCGACCGCCCACCCTTCACCGGCGTCCACGGTTCGAGCACGTCACCCAGCCCGAACGCCGCCGCCACCAGTCGTTCCACGCCACCGGACGTCAGGGCACCGGGCGGCGGGGTCAGGACCCGTTTTCCGACGAACGCCACACCCGCTCGTAACGCTCCTGGTCCCGCGCCGTCCGCTCCTTGCGCACCGCCGCCGCCGCGCCCGCCGGGTAGCCGTACTTCGTCATCCGGTGGTCCGTGCTCTCGATCGCGTACGACACGCCGAAGTACACGCCGACCACCAGCCCCAGCGACCCGCACGCGATCGCGAGCGGCAACGGCGAGCCCAGGCCCAGCACCAACGCCAGCGCGATCACCACCGTCAACGGCAGGACCTGCAGGAACATCCGGGCGGTGAACCACACCAGCCACGTCGGCTTGGTCGCCTGCCGGAACACCCACTCCCGGTGCCGCAGGGGCAGCCGGCCGCCGAGCAGGTACCAGACCCGCAGCGGCCACGCCGGCTTCACGTCCGCTCCGTCGCGGCGATCACCCTGGTCAGCACGGCGTGCAGGTCGCGCAGCTCGTCCGGCGACATGCCGAGCCGCTCCACCACCGCGGGCGGGATCGCCAACGCGCGCTCGCGCAGCGCCGCGCCCTCCTCGGTCAGCGCCACGGCGAGCTGCCGCTCGTCCGCCGCCGCCCGCGACCGCGTCACGTACCCGATCGTCTCCAGCCGCTTGAGCAGCGGCGACAGCGTCGCGGGCTCCAGCGCCAGCAACCGGCTCAGCTCCTTCACCGACAACGGCGCGCGACCCCACAGCGCCAGCATCACGAGGTACTGCGGGTGGGTCAGCCCCATGGGCTCCAGCAGCGGCCGGTAGACGGCGACCACGTTCCTGGACGCGATGGACAGCGCGAAGCAGACCTGCCGTTCCAGGTCCAGCGGGTCCTCGACGCTTTGTGCACTAATCATTAGCGCCCACACTATGTCCGCGCGGCCGGTCCCCGCACCGCGACGAGGACCACAGTCGGCGCCGTGCCTCGGTGATCAGGTGCGACGACGCGCCCGGCACGGGCGCCCGGTTCACCGGGCTTCCAGCTCCGCCCAACCGCCGCCGCGCGCCAGCACCGCGCGCACCTCCCCGACGTGCTCGACCACGCCCGCGAGGTCGCCGTGCAGCAACGCGGCCCGGTCCACGTCCACCGGCAGCACGTCCTCGCGCCACAGCTCCAGCGGCAGGCTCACCACGAACACCACGGAGTCGACCAGCCGCAGCACCGCCGCCGACGGATCACCGGCGTACGCGGCGCGGATCCCGTCGCACTCCGCCAGCACCGCGCGCAGCCCGGCCACCGCCGAGGCCGGTGTGCCGTCCCACTCGCCCGACGGCCACAGCCGTCCGCTCAGCGCGAGCCACAGCCGCCACCCGGCGGCCGACTCGGCCTCGTCCCGCGGTCGCCAACCCTCCATCACCCCACTGTGCGGGCGCACCGGAGCGCCCGCACAGCGGAGATGACCCATCACACACGGCGACGCGGCGCACTCAGGCGCGCGTGGGCACCTTCTCGTCGTCGGCGTCGGACTGCAGCGAGTCGACCAGCGCCGACCGCTCCTCCGACGGCTCCGGCTTGATGAGCAGGCCGACCACCAGGTACAGCACGAGCGACACCAGCAGCGGCCAGGACACGATCACCGCCTGGGTGACGAACTCGACCTTGTTCTGCTGCATCACGTACAGCACGGCCCACGTGCCGAGACCGCCGATCACCGACGAGGTCGCCGCGGTCGGTCCGACCTTCTTGAACCACGGCAGCATGCCCAGCATCAACGGGATCGCGATCGGGCCCATCGTGGCCGCCACCAAGGCGATCACGACCTTGAGCACGAACCCCTTGGTGTCCGCGGTGAGCGCGATCGTCATGCTCAGCCCGATGAACGCGAACGTGGTGATCCGCGCCAGCTGCAGCTGCGCCGGCTCGCTGAGCCGCTTCGCGCCCTTCCACAGCCTGGGCAGCATGTCCCGGGTGATGACCGCCGAGATCACGTTGGCGTCCGAGGACACCATCGCCATGGTGTGCGAGAAGAAGCCGGCCAGCACCAGGCCGACCATGCCCGCGGGCAGCATGAGCTTGCCCATCTCGACGTACGCCTGCTCGGCGTTGGCCTCCATGCCCGGCACGATCAGCGGCGCGGCCCACATCGGGAAGAACAGCACCAGCGGCCACACCAGCCACAGCACGCTGGACAGCAGCGCGGACCGCTTGGCCGCGGCGCCGGACGGCGCGGCCATGTAGCGCTGCGCCAGGTTCCACATGCCGCCGTTGTACTCCAGCGTCTTGATCAGGAACAGCGCCATGAAGAAGATCAGCGTGTAGTTGCCCGACAGCGGCTCGGAGTGCGACTCGGGCAGCTCGTCCCAGATCGTCCACATGAAGTCGATGCCGCCGAAGTGCGCGGCCACCGCGACGAACATCGCGATGCCCGCCGCGCCCTGGATGATGAACTGGCCGAAGTCGGTCAGCGCGTCGGCCCACAGGCCGCCCAGCACCGAGTAGACCATCGTGACGAGGCCGACGATCGTGATGCCGAGCCAGATCG
Organism: Actinosynnema sp. NPDC049800; assembly: GCF_040656635.1. Lineage (NCBI taxonomy): Bacteria > Bacillati > Actinomycetota > Actinomycetes > Pseudonocardiales > Pseudonocardiaceae > Actinosynnema > Actinosynnema sp. NPDC049800. The sequence continues at coordinate 411,568 of NZ_JBFAMT010000002.1, forward strand.
GCACGCCCGCGAAGCCCTGGAGCAGCAGCGAGACCGCGACCCACTTGGCCGCGATGTCCACGACCTTCAGCGCCGCGCCCGCCCACGCCATGATCTGCTGGGTCGGCACGTTGTAGCGGCGGGCCAGGTACTCCAGCGGCGACTTGACGCCGTGCTTGGAGCGCAGCCGGTTCCAGGTGCCCGCCCACAGGAACGCGCCGATGCCGACACCGACGCCGATCGTCAGCGCCCACCAGATGTAGACGGTCAGGCCGAGGCGGTAGGCCTCGGCCGCGAAGGCCACGAACATGACCGCGCTGTAACCGGACATGTGGTGCGAGATGCCGGACAGCCACCAGGGCATCTTGCCGCCCGCGGTGAAGAAGTCGGCGATGTTCTTGATGCGCCCGCGTGACCAGTAGCCGATCGCCACCATCACGAAGAAGTACCCACCGACGACGACCCAGTCGAGGGTGTCCATGAGGCCTCCACGAGTGTTCGGCCCATGGGTGGCAGCGCGTGGTCGAGCGGCGGCGGTGCGCGGCGTCCCACATGGGTGTGTGACGTACGTCTTACGAGCCCGTTGCGCGCGGCGGAAGGCCACGGTGGGTCATTGAGTCACATTCGTGACTGTTGTTCACATATCTGACCGGCGAAGGACCGCGGAGGTACGGAAAGTAGTTGCCGAAAACCGCGTCATGGCTGGTCGCCGACGTGGTCGCACCCGTATGCGAACCGGTGTCAACGTGCGTCCGCTCGTACCAGGCGGGGACCGGCGCGCCCCCGCACCAGCCCCCGGGCCGGGGGTCGCCCTCGTGGACCCCGTGCCCCTCTTCCGCGAAGGGCTCGCGGCCGTGGTCCGGCGCACGCCCTCCATGCACTGGTTGGGCGCCACGGGCCACCTGCACACGGCCGTGCGGCTGCACGAGCGGCTGCGCCCCGACGTGCTCGTGGTGGACTCCGCCCTCGACCCGCAGGGCCACCTGGCCACGCTGCTGACCGGCAACGACTCGTCGCTGGTGGTGGTCTCCCTGGTGCGCGAGCCGCACCGGACGGCGAAGTTCGTGCGCTCCGCGTTGACCGCGGGCGTGCGCGGGATGGTGCCGCGCGAGGGCGGCATCAACGACGTGTTGCAGGCCATCGGCCGCACGCACGCCGAGCGCACGTACCTCGACCCGACGCTGGCGCCACTGGCGGCCGGTTTCACGCCGACCGCCGAGGCCGGCACGCGCCGGTCCCTGTCCCGCCGCGAGTACGAGGTGCTCCAGCTCATCGCGGACGGCATGGAGAACCAGGCGGTCGCGAACGAGCTGTACGTCTCGGTGGAGACCGTGCGCACGCACGTGAAGAACATCCTGCGCAAGCTCCGCGCCCGCGACCGAACACACGCCGTGTCCCTCGCCTACCAGGCCGGCCTGCTCTCCAGCAGCGCCGTCCGACTGGTTTGACCGGACCGCCGCGGAACACCGCAGCTCAGGCGCGTCTGATTCGCCACAACCCGATGGTCGGCCTTGCCGGGGTTACTGACAGGTAATACCCTGTTGTTACCGGTCAGTAGGGGACCGCCCCGACCACGCATGGAGTGAGCGACGAGATGGGTCACTACAAGAGCAACGTCCGGGACCTCGAGTTCAACCTGTTCGAGGTCTTCAACGTGCAGGACCACCTCGGCACGGGGCCGTTCGAGCAGTCCGACGAGGACACCGCGCGCGGCGTGCTTGCCGAGCTCAACAACCTGGCGGTCGGCCCGCTGGCGGAGTCCTTCGCCGACGCCGACCGCAACCCCCCGGTCTTCGACCCGAAGACCCACTCGGCCACGCTGCCGGAATCGTTCAAGAAGTCCTACCAGGCCGTGTGGGACGGCGAGTGGTACCGCCTGTCGCTGCCGAACGAGCTGGGCGGCTTCGGCATCCCGCCGTCGGTCCAGTGGGCGGCCTCCGAGCTGATCCTCGGCGCCAACCCGGCCGTCTACATGTACCTGGCCGGCCCGAACTTCGCCTCGGTCGTCCACAAGAACGGCACCGAGCAGCAGAAGCGCTGGGCCGAGATCATGATCGAGCGCGGCTGGGGCGCCACGATGGTGCTGACCGAGCCGGACGCCGGCTCCGACGTCGGCGCGGGCCGCACGAAGGCCACGCTCCAGGACGACGGCACCTGGCACATCGACGGCGTGAAGCGGTTCATCACCTCCGCCGACCAGGACATGACCGAGAACATCATGCACCTGGTGCTGGCCCGTCCCGAGGGCCCCGGCATCGAGGCGAAGCCCGGCACCAAGGGCCTGTCGCTGTTCCTCGTGCCGAAGTGGCACTTCGACCCGGAGACCGGTGAGTCGACCGGCGAGCGCAACGGCGCCTTCGTCACCAACGTCGAGCACAAGATGGGCCTCAAGGTCTCGACCACGTGCGAGCTGACGTTCGGCCAGCACGGCGTGCCCGCCAAGGGCTGGCTGCTCGGCGAGGTGCACGACGGCATCGCGCAGATGTTCCAGGTCATCGAGTACGCCCGGATGATGGTCGGCACGAAGGCCATCGGCACCCTGTCGACCGGCTACCTCAACGCCCTGGCCTACGCCAAGGAGCGGGTGCAGAGCGCCGACCTGACCCGGATGACGGACAAGACCGCGCCGCGCGTCACCATCACCAACCACCCGGACGTGCGGCGCAGCCTGATGCTGCAGAAGGCGTACGCGGAGGGCCTGCGCGCGGTCTACCTGTACACCGCGACCCAGCAGGACAAGATCGCCCTGGGCGGCCCGGACAAGGAGCTGGCGGAGAAGGTCAACGACCTGCTGCTGCCGATCGTCAAGGGCGTCGGCTCGGAGCGCGCGTACGAGCAGCTGGCGCAGTCGCTGCAGACGCTCGGCGGGTCCGGCTTCCTGCAGGAGTACCCGATCGAGCAGTACATCCGCGACTCGAAGATCGACTCGCTGTACGAGGGCACCACCGCCATCCAGTCGCTGGACTTCTTCTTCCGCAAGATCATCCGCGACAAGGGCCAGGCGCTGGGCTTCCTCAACGGCGAGATCCAGCAGTTCCTGGACAACGAGGGCGGCAACGGGCGGCTGAAGGAGGAGCGGGCGCTGCTCAAGCGGGCGCTCGAAGACCTCCAGGGCATGCTCGGCGCGATGGTCGGCTTCCTGACCAGCTCGCAGGAGGACGTCCGCAACCTGTACAAGGTCGGCCAGAACACCGTGCGGCTGCTCATGACCGCGGGTGACGTGCTCGTCGGCTGGCTGCTGCTGCGCCAGGCCGACGTGGCGCTGGCCAAGCTGGACGGTCAGGTGTCGGCCAAGGACAAGGCGTTCTACGAGGGCAAGGTCGCCGTGGCGTCGTTCTTCGCCAAGTCCGTGCTGCCGGAGCTCACCGCCCGCCGCAAGATCGCCGAGGCCACCGACAACGCCCTGATGGACGTGGACGAGGCGTCGTTCTGAGCTGAGCGAGCCAACGGAGGGCGGCACCCGCGCGGGTGCCGCCCTCCGGCGTTCGCAGCCGTCCGGGTCAGCCCTTGTGCGCCTTGGCGGCGGCGAAGCAGTACGCGCCGAAGCCCAGGAAGCCGACCGCGATCACGGCCAGGGCGAACACCCCGTAAGGCTGCGCGGCCAGGGTGTGCAGCGCCTTGTCCATCCCGCCCGACTCGGACGGGTCGGCGTTGACCGCGGCGAACGCGACCAGCACGCCGATCAGGAAGTACGCCGCGCCCTTGCCGATCCAGCCGATCCGGCCCAGCCGCTCCACCCACACCCGCGTGCCCGCGGGCAGGTCGGACATGTTCAGGTCGTCCTCGAACGACTTCTTCACGCCCTTGCGCGCCACCATCACGCCCAGCCCCAGCACGAACAACGCCACCGCGCCCACCAGGACCTGCCCGAACGGCAGGGCCAGCACGCGCGCCGTCCACGTCTGGGACTGCTCGGTGCCGCTCTTCTGCGACGTGCCGGTCGCGTAGTTGATCGCGGCGATGCCGATGACCGTGCCGGTGATGGCGCGGCCGACCGAGCCGCACTTGCGGTACACGCGCTTGCGCTTCTTCGACACCCAGCCGTAGCCGGACACGGCCATGGCGAGCTGCCACACCGCGAACGCGAACAGGCCGAGCGCCAGGACCCACAACAGGACCGGGCCGAAGGACGTCTGCGCCAGGGTGGCGACCGCGCCCTTCTGGTCGGTCTTCTCCCCGGTGTCACCGAGGACCACTTGCGCCGTCAACGCCGCCAGGAGCACGTGGACGAGCCCGTAACAGACCATCCCGGCACGCCCGAACGCCTGCACGGCCGGATGTCTTCGCACTTCTTGCCCGGTGGTAGCCACGATCGGGTGATTACCCCGCCGTGGCCACCACGAACCCCGGGCGCGGTCAGCCGCCGGGCTTCGGCGGTTCGCAGACGATCTTGAACTGCGGGTCGTACCGGACCGTCCGGCTCTCCTGGCGCGACTGGCCGGTGCGGCGGTCGGTGATGGTGCGCGTGTCGGTCACCGAGAAGCCCGGCGAGCCGGGGCTCGCCTGGCAGTCCGGCTTGTCGACCTTGCGCTCCTGCGGCTGGGTGTGGTTGAACTCGGCGCTGGTCGAGCCCGTGACGTCGTAGTTCTTGGTGCCCCAGAGCACGATCTTGATCGACGACGGGGTCCAGATCGTCTGGATCGCCACCCCGGTCTCGTCCGGGTTGGTGAACTTGATGTCGATCAGGCTGTTGCCCGCGCCGTCCATGAACACCGTGGCCTCGCGCCCCTTCGGGTACCGCGAGATCCAGTAGCTGTGCTCCTTGTGGCCCGCGTCCTTCATGCCCGCGTGGTAGGCCGCGTTGTAGAGCGTGGTGGCGAACTGCGAGATGCCGCCGCCGACCGCCTTGCCGGGCACGCCGTTCTCGATGATGCCCGCCTCGACGTAGCCCTGGGCGGTGCCGCGCGGACCGGTGTAGCCGTTGAGGCTGAACGTCTCGCCCGGCTTCACGATCGCGCCGTTGACCTTCTCGGCCACGACGCGGATGTTGGTGCCGGACGCGGCCACGAAGCCACCGGTCTGGAACTCGCCGATGACCTCCTTGATGCCCATCTTGTTCGCCTGCTCGGTGGTCACCTTCGCGGGCGTGTGCTTGTACTCGGCCTTGATCGCGCGCTCGTTGTCGCGCTTGAGCACGTCGAGCGCCGTGGCCAGGGACTTGTCCCAGTCGATGCCGCGGCCGTCGACCGACTCCTTCACCACGGGCCGGCCGCCCTCGAACACGATCTGGGCGTCCTTGCCCTCCTTCTCCGTGTCCTTCAGCTGCGGACCGGCGTGCTCGACGACCTTGCCGTTGTCGACCTTCGCGGTCAGGCCGCCGTCGTCGGCGGGCTCGAACACCAGCACGGTGGCCAGCTGCTCGGGCGTGAGCGTCGCGTCCTTGCCCTCGCCCTGGATGATCAGCGGCAGGGCGGTGGCGGGCTTGGCGACCTCGGCCAACGCCTTCGCCACGCCTTCCTTGGTGGTCTTGACCGGGGTGGTGGCCACCGGCAGCTCGACCGTGCCGCCGTCGGCCCAGCCGGCGAGCAGCCGCTCCGACGCGCCGGCCACGTCCAGCTTCTGGCCCTGCTTCGGGTCGACCGCGATCGGGGTGGCGCCCTCGAAGCGGATGCCGCCCTCGGCCGGCTCGTGGTCGGTCTCGGCGCGCAGCGCCTCCAGCGCGGCGGACAGCTTGCCCGCGTCGCTGCGCGTGTCGAAGCCGACCTCGCGGGAGGTGAAGAACGAGGTGACGCGGGTGATCGGGGACAGCGGCTGGCTGCCCGCGCGCTCCAGCGTGGCGGTCCAGTCGAGCTCCAGGCCGGCGGCCTTGGGGTCGACCGTGGTCTCGACGTCGCCCGCGCGCGCCTTCACCGGCGCGGCCAGGCGGGGGCCGATCTCGTCGCGCAGCTTCTGCTCGGCCTCGGGGTGGCTCATGCCGCCGACGTCCACGCCCGCCACGGTCACGCCGCGCGGCACGTTGCCGCCCGAGACGACCAGGTCCAGGCCGTAGAGCACGACCAGCACGCCGAGCACGGCGGCGGCGATCAGGCCGCCCTTGCGCAGGCGCTTGCGGCGGGCCTCGGCCTCGTCCGCCGCGGGGTCGCCGTCGACCATCACGGGGCCGTAGACGGTGGCCTCCGGCTCCGGGTCGGGCGGCGGCACGGGCGCGGAGAACACCGTGGTGGCCTCCGAGGGCGACGGTTGCGACGGCCGGCCGAAGCCACCGGGCGGGGTGTTGATCATCTGGGTCCGCTCGGCGGAGGCCGGCGGGTTCAGGGCGCGCGTCGGGTCACCGGACGGCGTGATGGCCTGGGTGGCGTCCGCGCCCCGGGGCGGGGTGGGCTGCGCGTTGCGCGTCGGGTGCTGCTGCGTCACGTTGTGAGAGACGCTCGACGGGCCCGTCGCGTTGTCGTGGCCGTTCGACGGAGGCGTCACGTTGCGGACGGTGGCCGAGGCGTCCGGTTCCGTGTCCGGCTCCTCCTGCGGCCACACCGCCTCCGGGGGCGCGCCCCCGGTGATCTTGGCGGTCCGCTCCGAGGCGGTGCCCGACGGGCGGACCGGCTCCATGGCCCTGGTCCGCTCAGCGTCGTACTCCGGTCGCTGGTTCTCCGGCACCGCTCCCCCTCTTGCCTCTCGCAAGGTCCTGGGACTGCTTACCCGAACGCCGTCACGCGTCGATCACGTTTCGGGTGGCTCACAGGTTTCACCGCACTGGTCACAGGTAAAGCCCGGTCCCGTGGTCCGTCCGCTCGGTCGCGGTCGCGTGCACGTCCCGTTCCCTCATGACGAGGTAGGTGCTGCCCTGCACCTCGACCTCGAACTGGTCCTCCGGGTTGAACAGCACCCGGTCGCCGACCTTGACGTGCCGCACGTTCGTGCCGACCCCGAGCACGTCTCCCCAGGCCAGGCGCTTGGCCATCTGGGCGGTCGCCGGGATCACGATGCCGCCGCTGCTGCGGCGTTCGCCGTCCTCCGGCGAGATCCGCACCATCACGCGGTCGTGCAGCATCTGGATCTCGAGCTTGACATCGGGCACCGGCAGAGTCTAGATGCCTTCGTCGAGGCCACCCATCATCAGGGGTAGCCGCCGGGGCCCGTCCTTTACCACGCGGATCGGGACGCCCCAGTCCTGGCGGGCCAGCTTGCACACGGGGTGCTCGACGGCCGGGTCGTCCGTGCAGCTCGCGGCCTGGGCGACGACGTGCAGGACGCCTTCGGCGAACCCCTCCGCCACGCGCAGCGAGCGGACCAGGTCCGTGCCGACGCCCGCGCCCTCCACCAGCAGCCCAGGGGGCGAGCTGGTGATCTCCAGGCGGGTGGACGGGCCGAACCGGTCGTCCAGCTTCTGGCCGGTCGGCGGGGTGAACACGACGGCGACCTCGACCTCGCCCGACGCGATCACCGACGGCGGCCTGCGCACCTGGTGCGCCTCGCCGCTGACCAGCTTCGCGCCGGGCGCGACCGGGCGCTCCAGGCGGTGGGCGGCGGAGGCGACGACGACCAGCTCGCCGTCGACCAGGACCGCGTCGGACGGCTCGGCGACGTCCGTGGCCAGGGTGGACACCTCGCCGGTCGACGGGTCGTAGCGGCGGATGGCGCCGTTGTAGGTGTCGGCGATGGCGACCTGGCCGCCGGGCAGCAGGGTGACGCCGAGCGGGTGCTGGAGCAGCGCCTGGTCGGCCGGGCCGTCGCGGTGGCCGAAGTCGAACAGGCCCTTGCCGATGACGGTGTGCACGGTGCGGTCGGCGTCCAGCCGGCGCAGCGCGGAGGTCTCCGAGTCGACCAGCCAGAGCCGGTCGCCGTCGGCGGCCAGGCCCGAGGTCTGGGCGAAGAACGCCTCCGCCGCCGGGCCGTCGTGCAGGCCTTCCACGGTGGTGCCGGCGAGGCGTTCGACGCGGCGCTCCCGCGGCTCGAACAGGCCGAGCGTGTGGTTGCCCGCCATGGCTACGACCACCCCGCCCGCGGGCTCCCACCAGGCGACGTCCCACGGGCTGGTGAGGTCGATCGCGTCGGCCGGGCCGTCGGTGTCGCCGTCGCGCCACTGCTCGCCGGTGCCGGCGACGGTGGTGACCTCGCCGGTGACGAGGTCGACGCCGCGCAGCAGGTGGTTGACCGTGTCGGCGACGACCGCGTGGTAGCCGACCTCGGCGGCGACGTCGTCGGGCAGCAGCGCGATGCCCGCCGGTTCGGAGAAGGTGGGTTCGAGGCCGTCGCGGCGACCGCGCTCACCGGTGCCGATGCGCCTGATCACGGTCTCGCCGTCGAGTTCGAGCTCGACCAGGCCGTGGTGCGCGGAGTCGCTGACCAGGAGGGTGTCGTTCGGGGTCAGGACGGCTTTCGCGGGGAAGCGGAGCTCGGTCTCGCGGGGCGGCGGCGCGACGTACGGGCCGTCGCCGCGGTGCAGGGTGCCCTTGGCGTCGTGCTCGGCGACGAGCTCGGACACGATCTGGCGCAGCGCGTCGAGGTGGCCCTCGCCGGAGGCGACGTGCACGACGTAGCCCTCGGGGTCCACCAGCACGAGCGTGGGCCACGCCTTCACCGCGTAGTTCTGCCAGGTCGTGAGCTCGGGGTCGTCCAGCACGGGGTGCTCCACCCCGTACCGCTCGACGGCCGCCTCGAGCGCGGCCGGCTCCGCCTCGTGGACGAACTTGGGCGAGTGCACGCCGACGGTGACCAGGACGTCGGCGAACTCCGCTTCGAGCGGGCGCAGCTCGTCGAGGACGTGCAGGCAGTTGATGCAGCAGAACGACCAGAAGTCGAGCAGCACCACCTTGCCGCGCAGGTCGGCCAGCCGGATGTCCCGCCCACCCGTGTTGAGCCAACCGCGGCCCACCAGTTCGGGGGCGCGGACACGGGCGCGGCGTCGTTGTGCGGTCGTCACGCCCGAAGTGAACACGAGTACCACGCGCCTGTATTTCGCCGCCCACGATGTGAGAGCCCGCACGTGAGGGGGCAAGCCCGCGACAGACCCGGCCCGCACATCGCCCAGCAGATCCCCCGTTTTGTACAAACCTTACCGTCTGTACAATTCGGGTATGCGCGAGATGCCGATCAGTGAAGCGCGGGATCACCTGGGTGACCTCGTCTCCCGGGTTGAGCACGCCGCCGAACGAGCCGTGCTGACGCGGCACGGCAAGCCCGTGGCCGCAGTGATCTCGATGGATGACCTCCACCGGCTCGAAGCCGCCGAGGACGAGGCCGACCTCGCCGCCGCACGAGCGGCGCTGGCCTCCGCCGGACCACGCGTCCCGCACCACGAGGTGCTCGCCGAGTTCGATCTCGCCTGAACCGTGGCGTACGAAATCGAGTGGACCACCGCTGCCCTCAGGGAACTCCGCAAGCTCGACCGGCAGACGGGCCGCAAGGTGGTTCTGTCGGTGACCGCGCTGGCCGATGACCCACGCCCGCCCGGGTCTCGCGCGCTGGTCGGCCAACCCGCCGGTGTCATGCGGATCAGGATCGGCGCCTACCGGGTCGTCTACCAGGTCGAAGACGTGAAGGTACTGGTGACGGTCGTGCGGGTGGCACATCGCCGCGAGGTCTAACGCAAGCCCTGACCGCGGCTTGGAAAGTTGACCTCACTGGCAGCAGAAACGACCGGAAGTCGAGCCGTACCACCAGTGGGACGGCCCTGGTGGGATCAGGGCTGCGCTAGCCGGGTCGGCGGACCGTGCGGGGGCCGAGGACGGTGGCGCCCAGGGCCGTCACGCGGTGGCGGAGGGCGCGGTCGGCGGTGATCACCGTGCACGGGCGGTCGGGTGGGTTGGCGCGGACCAGGTCCACGATCGCGTCGTCACCGGAGCCGGGGGCGGAGACGACGCGGACCCCGGGCACCGGCTCGACGTGCCGCGCCTTGCCCTCGACCACGAGGACGACGTCCAGCGGACCGGGCAGCTCCGGCAGGCCCTGCTCGGCCACGTCGACGAGGTCGTCGCGCAGGCGGGCGGCGGCGCCGGCGCGGTCGCGCCACCAGCCGTCCGGGACAGAGCCGACGACGTTGGCCGCGTCCACGACCAGGAGCGGGTGCGTCATCGACCCATGCTCTCAGCAAACCCTCATGAAACTGTCGTACCCCGATGGCACCATGGAGTGGTCCATTGGGGGACAGACATGAACACGCAGGGGGACATTGTGATGATCAGGCGCGCCCGCAGGACGACGGACGACACCTGGAACGGCTCGGCCACGGCCAAGTAGCCGGGCATGGGAAACCCCGCGGTGCTGCCAGGTCGGGGGTCCGACAGCACCGCGGGGTCATCTGGAACATCGATACACGATCGTGGTCCGTTACATCCCCTATCGGGTGTGACAGGGATCACATTGTTACAGGACGAAGCCCTGCCGCGCGGGAGGTGCGGCAGGGCTTCGTCATTCCCCCTTCACCAGCACGCGGACGACGGGGCGGCACACCCGGTGTCGATCGGGTGGTCGTCACGCGCGCCGGAGGAAGGTCCCTCCTAGCGGAGGGTCGTCACCTGAGCCTGGGCGATCGCCATCAGCTCGTGACGCATGGCCGGGGTGGGCGCCATGTCGATCGCACGGGCGACGGCCTTGCGGTTGCGAGCCTCGACACGACGAGCGCGGAGCTTCGCAGTGAAGTTCATCGGGGGTTCATCCCTCTCAAAGGTTCTCTCTCGGTGTGTGCCTCAAGTATGCACCCTCGGGCGCGCGAAAGCACCCGATTATCCGGTGAGGTGCCGCACATACCGACGAATCATCGGCCGTAACGCGGTGACCCCCGACGATTCGCCTGGAGTACACCTGCTGTACCGGATATGGGTCGACCCACTCTCTAGCGTGCGCGCCAGATCACCCAATGCGACCGAAGCCAACGAATAACCCCAGGTCAGGGGCGAGTCAGTCCTCGCGGCCGAGCAGGAACCGGCCGAAGTGGGGCACGGTGAACGCGATCTGCCCACGTTCGGCCGAGTACACGAGCCCCTTCTTGATCAGGCTGTCCCGGGCGGGCGACAGCGACGACGGCTTGCGGCCCAGGTGGTCGGCCACCTGCGCGGTGTTCACGCCCGCGTCCTTGCCGTCGGTCAGCTCCGCCATCGCCCGCAGGTACTCCCGCTCGGCCGGCGTCGCCCGCTCGTAGCGCGACCCGAAGAACCCGACCGCCAGCTCGGCGTCCGCCTCCGGCGCGGCCACCGAGACGTCCACCGCGGTGATCGGGTCGGCCGGCGCCGCGTCCCACGCCGCCTTGCCGTAGGCCTGGATGAAGTACGGGTAGCCGCCCGAGGCGTCGAACAGCGCGTCCAGCGCCTCCGGCTCGATGCCCGCCTCCTCGCGGTCCACCGGCGCGAGCACGGCGCGGTCGGCGTCCTCGCGGCTGAGCCGGTCGATCCGCACGTACCGGAACAGGCGCTCCGAGTACGACTTCGACGCCGACAGCACGGCGGGCAGGTGCGGCAGCCCGGCGCCGACCACGACCAGCGGCGCGCCCGACTGCGACAGCTCGTGGCACGCCGCGCACAGCGCCGAGATGTCGTCCGCCGGCACGTCCTGCATCTCGTCGATCAGCAGGGCGACGCCCGTGCCCACGTCCTGCGCCAGCTCCGCGACCTCGGTGAACAGCTCGACCAGGTCGATCTCGATGTCACCGGAGTCCGCCCGGCCGACCGCCGCGGGCACGTCGATGCCCGGCTGCCACCGGTCGCGCAGCTTCGCGTCCTCGGGGTTGGACCGCAGCGCGAACGCCTTGAGCACCCCGAGCACCGACTCCACCCGGTCCGGCGCGCGGTGCCGCACGGCCAGGTCGCGGATCGCCCGGTGCAACGCGGCCGACAGGGGGCGGCGCAGCCCGGCCTCGGGCCGTGCCTCGATCTTCCCGGCGCCCCAGCCGCGCTTGAGCGCCATCGACCGCAGCTCGCCCAGCAGCACGGTCTTGCCGACGCCGCGCAGACCGGTGAGCACGAGGCTGCGTTCCGGCCGGCCGCGCGCGACCCGTTCGAGCACGACCTCGAACGCGCCCAGCTCCTTGTCGCGCCCCGCCAGCTCGGGCGGCCGCTGGCCCGCGCCGGGGGCGAACGGGTTGCGCACCGGGTCCATCCTCGGAAGGTATCGAGGTGTCTAGAGCCGATCCAATACTCAAGCCGTGTCGTCTGGTATTCGTGGATCTAGTGTTTGAGCTATATAGCGCTATCGAACGGGATGGACGGTAGCGTCGTGCCATGGCTGAGGTGGTGACGAAGGGCGTCGGCAAGGTCGAGCGGACCGCCGACCGCGCCGAGGTGCACGCGAGCTTCGAGACGCAGGGGTCGACGCGCAACGAGGCGGTGGAGCTGCTGACCGCGCGGATCGCCGGGGTGGAGCCCGCGCTCGGACGGCCGGGCGTCGAGGTGCGGTCGCGGCAGCTCAACGTGCACGACAACTGGGACGGCAAGCGCCGTTCGGGCAGCCGTGCCACGCAGAACTACGTGGTGCGGATCGACGACGTGGCCGGGCTCGACGGTCTGCTCGGCGCGCTCGTGACCGCCGAGCCGACGTGGTTGCACGGGCCGACGTGGCAGCTCAAGGACGACGTGGACGCCGTCCGCGAGGCGCAGCGCGAGGCCGTGCGCGACGCGCGCCGGCGTGCCGAGGGCTATGCCGAGGCCCTCGGCGCGCGGCTGGGGCCGCTGCACCGGCTGACCGACGGCGACGCCGAGACGTGGGCCGCCGAGTCGCACCGGATGATGGCGGCCGGTTACGGCGGCGCGCCGGGCGTGCCGCCGCAGATGGACCAGCTCAACCTCGAGGCGCAGCAGATCGTGGTCACGGTCCGCTGCACGGCCGCGTGGACGCTCCTCGACTGACGCCCGACGTGCCCCGAGCGTTCGACCCGGGGGCCCGAACGTGGGACACGCGGGTCAGCTGCTCGATTTCGGTTGGGACAGCTCGACCACGACCGAGCGGTTGCGGGCGGCGGCGTCGGGGATCAGGTCGCCCGCGTTGTCGAGGTCGACGGCCAGCGGCGAGGTGAAGCCCGCGCCGAGCACCTCCGTGAACGCCGCCCGGCTCACGCCGAGCTCCACCAGCGCCGACACCACCCGCTGGGCACGTCGCCGGGTCAGGTCGGCCGCCGCCTCGGCCGACGCCGAGCTGGCCGTGCGGGCGATGACCCGCGCGGTGGTGCGGCCGTCGAACTTCTTCGCCACCTCGGCCAACGCCTCGCGCGCGCCCGGCGCGAGCTCGTCGCTCCCGGCCTTGAACAGCACGGAGCTCGGCAGGTGCACCAACGCGTCCTGGTGCACGACCTGGCCGAGGTCCACGACCGGCACCTCGGCCCGGCCGATCGACGCGCCACCGGGCACCGGCTCGGTGTCGTGCGTGCAGCTGTTCGCGCCGAACTTCGCGCAGACCCCGAGCCACAGCTGGACCAGCGCCTCCTTCGCGCCCGGCGGCAGCTGCGGCTGGTCGCCGACCACCTGGCCGAGCCCGGAGAAGATCACGTCCTTGCCGGTCAGCTCGGGCAGGGCGTCGTCCGGCACCGACGCCACCACGGCCGCGACGTCGAGGTCCAGCCCGAGCCGCGTCAGGTCGAGCGGGTCGGTGGTCTGCAACCCGCTGCTGTGCAGCACGAGCACCGCCGGCCCGTCCGCCGACGCCATGTCCGCCAGCACGGACAGCGGGTCGAGGTCGGTGCTGGTGCCGCCGAGGCCGCTGAGCTGACCGGCCAGCCGGGTCATGTTCTGCTCGAAGCCGAGCTCGCGCAGCGACGCGTCGCTCTCGATGTCGTTGCCGTCTCGGATGGTGAAGTCCTCGTCCGAGTACGCGCTGCCCGAACTGTCGCCCTGCCGGTACACGACGACCCTGGTCGCGCCCTGGTCGACGGCCTCCGACAGCCGGTCGACGACCGTCCTGGTGAGCTGGACGCGGGGCTCGTTGGCCGACGCGGTCACCCCGATGCGCAAGGTGGTGGCTTCGCGGGAGCTCTCCCCGCAGGCAGCACAAGACGCCGCCACCAGCACGACTGCGGCGAAGAGCCGTGAGTGGTTCATGCATTGGAAACGGAACGAGAACGCGTTGTGTTACCAATAACACCCGTTCGGCCTAATATCGGGCCTACCGCTCCACGATCGCCGTAACGCCCTGACCACCCGCCGCGCAGATCGAGATCAGCCCGCGACCCGAGCCTCGCTCCGCCAAGAGCTTCGCCAGCGTGGCCACGATCCGCGCGCCGGTGGCGGCGAACGGGTGCCCGGCGGCCAGCGACGAGCCGTTGACGTTCAGCTTCGACCGGTCGATCGGGCCGAGCGGCGCGTCCAGCCCGAGCCTGCCCTTGGCGAAGTCCGCGTCCTCCCACGCCTTCAACGTCGCCAGCACCTGCGACGCGAACGCCTCGTGGATCTCGTAGAAGTCGAAGTCCTGCAACGACAGCCCGGCCCGCGCCAGCATCCGCGGCACCGCGTACGCGGGCGCCATCAGCAGGCCCTCCCCGCCGTGCACGTAGTCGACCGCCGCCGTCTCGGTGAACGTCAGGTAGGCGAGCACCGGCAGGTTCCGCGCCGCCGCCCACTCCTCCGACGCCAGCAGCACGGCCGACGCGCCGTCGCTGAGCGGCGTGGAGTTGCCCGCCGTCATGGTCGCGCCCTCGCCGCGGCCGAACACCGGCTTGAGCTTCGCCAGCTTCTCCACCGACGAGTCCGGCCGCAGGTTCTGGTCCCTGGTCAGGCCGAGGTGCGGCGTGACCAGGTCGTCGAAGAACCCGCGGTCGTAGGCGGCGGCGAGGTTGCGGTGGCTGGCGGCGGCCAGTTCGTCCTGCTCCTCGCGCGCGATGCCCCACTCGCGGGCGGTGATCGCCGCGTGCTCGCCCATGGACAGACCGGTGCGCGGCTCGCCGTTGCGCGGCACGTCCGGCACCACGTGCCTGGGCCGCAGCTTCAGCGCCGCCTTGAGCTTCGCGCCGGCGCTCCGCGCCCGGTTGAACTCCAGCAGCACGCCACGCAGGTCCTCGTTCACGCCGATCGGCGCGTCGCTGGTGGTGTCCACGCCGCCGGCCACGCCGACCTCGATCTGCCCGAGCGCGATCTTGTTCGCCACCGCGATCACGGCCTGCAACCCGGTGCCGCACGCCTGCTGCACGTCGTAGGCGGGCGTCTCGGCGGACAGCCTGCTGCCCAGCACGGCCTCGCGGACCAGGTTGAAGTCGCGGCTGTGCTTGAGCACCGCGCCCGCGACCACCTCGCCGAGCCGTTCGCCCTGCAGCCCGAACCTGCTGACCAGGCCGTCCAGGGTGGCGGTGAGCATGTCCTGGTTCGACGCCGTGGCGTAGGGGCCGTTGGACCGGGCGAACGGGATGCGGTTGCCGCCGAGGATGGCTACGCGGGCCATGGCGTCCTCCAGAGTGGTGGGCGTGGGCACTTCGTGGGCAATGTTACCTACTCATCAGTAGACTTACTAGCGAGTAGGGAGTGTGATGTCCCCATGGATCGTTACCAGTCGTTCGCCAGGTCCGGCCTCGGGCGGTTCGTCGTGGGCAAGCTCGGCCTGCCCGATCCCCACCCGCTGCGCCGCCACTCGCCCGACGAGCCACCGCTGGCCGGGCCCGTGCTGATCGGCGGTGGCGGTCGGCTGGCCGACGCCGTGCGCGCGGCGGTGAAGTCCGCGGGCCTCGACCTCGACGACCCGGGGCACGGCGGGCGGTACGGCGCGCTGGTGTTCGACGCGTCCGGCATCGACTCGGTCGAGCGGCTGCGCGAGCTGCACGAGTTCTTCCACCCGGTGATCCGGTCCCTCGGCCCGTGCGGCCGGGTGGTCGTCTTCGGCACGCCGCCGGAGCGGGCCGAGTCCCCGATCGCGCAGCGCGCGCTGGAAGGCTTCACGCGCAGCGTCGGCAAGGAGCTCAAGCGCGGCGGCACGGCCCAGCTGGTGTACGTCGAGCCCGGCGGCGAGGGCGCGATCGAGTCGACCGTGCGGTTCCTGCTGTCGGGCCGGTCGGCGTACGTGTCCGGGCAGGTGGTGCGGATCGGGCCGGCCGACGTCGAGGTCCCCGCCGACTGGGACCGGCCGCTGGCCGGGAAGGTCGCGCTGGTCACGGGCGCGGCACGCGGTATCGGCGCGGCGATCGCCGAGGTGCTGGGCCGGGACGGCGCGACCGTGGTGTGCCTGGACGTGCCCGCGCAGGGCGACGAGCTGTCCGCGGTGGCCAACCGGGTCGGCGGCACCACGCTCCAGCTCGACATCACCGCGCCGGACGCGCCCGCGCGGATCGTCGAGCACCTCGTGCGGCGGCACGGCGGCGTGGACGTCGTCGTGCACAACGCGGGCATCACGCGTGACCGCACGCTCGGGCGGATGGACGCGGGCCGGTGGGACTCGGTGGTCGCGGTGAACCTGGCGTCGCAGGTGCGGGTCAACGAGGCGCTGCTCGCCGCCGACGCGGTGCGACCCAACGGGCGGATCGTCGGCGTGTCGTCCATCGCGGGCATCGCCGGCAACGTCGGCCAGACCAACTACGCCACCACCAAGGCGGGGGTGATCGGCATGGTCGACTCCCTGTCGCGGCAGGTCGCGGGCCGGGCCACGGTGAACGCGGTCGCGCCCGGCTTCATCGAGACCAGGATGACGGCCGCGGTGCCGCTGGTCATCCGCGAGGCGGGCCGGCGGATGAACAGCCTGTCGCAGGGCGGCCTGCCGGTGGACGTCGCCGAGGCCATCGCGTGGTTCGCGCACCCGGCGTCGGCCGGGGTGAACGGCAACGTCGTGCGCGTGTGCGGGCAGAGCCTGCTGGGGGCGTGATGGCGAACCTGACCCTGCTCTACGCCAAGGCCGCGCTGACCGGGTTCACCCGGCGGGGCGACGAGCTGCCGCGGTCGTCCCTGGACGTCGAGGTGACCGTCGACCCCGAGCACCTGGCCCGGTACGCCAAGGTGTGCGGGTTCGGCGTGCGCGACGAGCTGCCGATCACCTACCCGCACGTGCTCGGCTTCGAGTCTCAGATCAGGCTGATGACCGGGCCCGGCTTCCCGTTCCCGCTGCCCGGCCTGGTGCACGTGGCCAACCGGATCCGGCAGCACCGGCCGTTGCGGGTGTCCGAGCCGCTGTCGCTGCACGTGGCGTTGGCGGACCTGCGGCCGCACGAGCGCGGGCGGCAGTTCGACGTGGTGACCACGGTGTCGGTGGACGGCGAAGAGGTGTGGGTCGACGTGTCGACCTACCTGCGGCGGGAGGGCGGCGCGGCGAAGGAGCAGGCGTCGCGCGCCGAACCGCCCGCGCCGACGGCCCGGTGGCGGCTGCCGGGCGACCTCGGCCGGCGGTACGCGGACGCGTCCGGCGACCGCAACCCGATCCACCTGCACCCGGTGACCGCCAAGGCGTTCGGCTTCCCCCGGGCCATCGCGCACGGGATGTGGTCGAAGGCGCGGTGCGTGGCCGCGTTCGAAGGACGGCTGCCCGACGCGTACGAGGTCGACGTGCGGTTCAAGGCGCCGGTCCTGCTGCCGGGCGAGGTCGACTTCTCCTCCGCGCCCACCGGTGACGGGTGGCGGTTCGCGCTGTGGTCGAGTCGGCCGCACCTGGAAGGCGGGATCAGCGGCTGACGTTGTCGGCCAGCGTGCGCAGGAGGACGCGCAGCCGGGCGGTGTCCTCCTCGCCCAGGTTCATCGCCTCGCCCATCGCGGGCGGCACGTCCTTGGCGCGTTCACGCAGCTCGTCGCCCTCCTCGGTGAGCACGAGCCGGACCGAGCGCTCGTCGTCCGGGCGGCGTTCGCGGCGGATCAGGCCCGCCGCCTCCAGGCGCTTGAGCAGCGGGGACAGCGTGCCGTAGTCGAGCTGGAGCGCGGCGGCGACGTCCTTGACCGGCACCGGACCGCGTTCCCACAGCACCAGCAGCACCAGGTACTGCGGGTAGGTCAGGCCGAGGTCGTCCAGCAGCGGCCGGTACCGCGCGGTGACGGCCCGCGAAGCCGCGTAGAGCGCGAAGCAGAGCTGGTCGTCCAGCTCCAGGCTGAAGTCCCGCATGTCCGTCGTCCCTCCACTTGTGATCGAGACCACGATACACCTGCACCCATTTAGATTGTGCACGATGTAATCGCGAGCTATGTTTCGGGTTGTCAGGTTCGACCGCACGACATCGAGGAGCCCGAGATGACCGTCCTGGAGCCGGCCGCCGCCGAGTTCGCCGCCGCGACCGCCAACCCGCCGTACCTGTTCGACCTCGGCCCGGTGGAGGGCCGGCAGGCCGTGGACGGCGTGCAGGCCGGCGAGGTGTTCAAGCCCGAGGTGGACGAGGAGTGGGTGACCGTCGGCGAGGTGCCCGTCCGGATCGTCCGGCCGGCGGGCGCCACCGGCACGCTGCCCGTCGTCCTCTACGTCCACGGCGCCGGCTGGGTGTTCGGCAACGCGAAGACGCACGACCGGCTGGTGCGCGAGCTGGCCGTCGGCGCGGGCGCGGCCGTGGTGTTCCCCGACTACAGCCTCTCGCCCGAGGCGCACTACCCCGTGGCGCTGGAGGAGAGCTACGCGGTCGCGCGGTGGATCGTGGCCGAGGGCGCCGCGCGCGGGCTCGACGCGTCGCGCCTGGCCGTGGCCGGCGACTCGGTCGGCGGGAACATGTCGGCGGCGCTGACGCTGCTGGCCAAGGAGCGCGGTGACGTGGCGTTCAAGCAGCAGGTGCTGTTCTACCCGGTGACGGACGCGTCGTTCGACACGCCGTCGTACCGCGAGTTCGCCGAGGGCTACTTCCTGCGCCGGGACGCGATGCAGTGGTTCTGGGACCAGTACACGACGTCCGAGGCGCAGCGCGCGGAGATCACCGCGTCACCGCTGCGGGCCACGGTCGAGCAGCTCACCGGCCTGCCGCCGGCGCTGGTGATCACCGCCGAGGCCGACGTGCTGCGCGACGAGGGCGAGGCGTACGCGAACAAGCTGCGCGAAGCGGGCGTGCCGGTGACCGCGGTGCGCTACCAGGGCGTGATCCACGACTTCGTGATGCTCAACGCGCTGCGCGAGACCCACGCCGCCGAGGCCGCGATCAGCCAGGCGGTGGCCGTGCTCAAGGGCGCGCTGGCCTAGGCGTCGCCCTCCGGTCCCGGGCCGGACCGCCGTGACGGCGGGTGCCACACGTCGCCCGCCACCAGGTCCCCGAAACCCATCCACACCAGGTTCATGAGCCGGGCGGCGACGACGCCGGCCGGCTCCTCGGGGTTGTCGAGCCACCAGTCGGCCAGCGACTCGCCCGCGCCGACCAGTGCCGCGGCCAGCGACTCGGCCTCCTTGTCGCCCGCCCGCGGCACGTTGGTGAAGTCCGACGAGTGCACCAGCAGCGCCGCCACCAGGCTGATCGCCCGGCCGCGCATGTCGGCCAGCTCCTCGGCGAACGGACCGCCCTGCGAGGACGCCTGCCGGTGCAGGACCTGCCAGCTCGCGCGGTTCTCGCCGACGAACCCGAAGAACGCCCGCAACCCGCTCCACAGCTGGACGTCCGGCGGCTCCTCGGCCTCGACGCCGTTCGCGATCGCCTCCATCATCCGGGTCGCCTCACGGCGGATGCACGTGGCGAACAGCTCCTCCTTGGACCCCAAGTAGGCGTACAGCATCGGTTTGGAGATGCCCGCGACCTCGGAGATCTCGTCCATGGACGCGGCGTGGAACCCCAAGCGCGAGAAGACGTCCACCGCCGCGTCCATGATCTGCCGCTCGCGCACCGCGCGTGGCAGTCTCTTGGCCCGGCCCGGGCGAACCGGTTGCTCTGCGTGCATCGCACCCCCTGGATGGCTGGGACAAGATTACTCCGCGCCCCTTGCCGCCTTACCTACTCGCCAGTAGGCTTACCTGCCAGTAGGTAGCGGAGGTGTCACACATGACCATCGACCTCACCACCGAGGCGATCGCGAAGCTCAGCCCGCAGGAGCTGATCTCAACGCTCAAGCAGGTCGACCCGGGCGACCCGGCGCTCAAGGACGTCGACATCGACGTCATCGCGCGCGGCATCGACCCGAAGAAGCTCGGCCGGGACGAGTTCGCGGACCTGCTCGACGCGCTGGGCGCGCTGGCCGACGGCGGGGCCGACCTCGACCTGGCCAAGATGGACCCGCAGAACTTCGCGCGGATCATCTCGCGCGCGTCCAAGGACCAGATCGAGGCCGTGACGTCGCGGCCGGGCCTGCGCGAACGCGTGCTGGACGAGGTGTTCCGCCGCATGGAGGCGCACTTCCGCAGCGAACGCGCGGGCGCCACGCGCGCCGTCGTGCACTTCCGGCTGACCGGCGGGTCCGACGGCGACGACGTGTACGAGGCGATCATCGAGAACGCCGAGTGCACGATCAACAAGGAGCAGACCCGTGACCCCAGGGCCGTTGTCACGTTGGGACCGGTGGAGTTCCTGAAGCTCGCGACCGGCAACGCGTCGGCCCCGGTGCTGTTCATGACCGGCAAGCTGAAGGTCAAGGGCGACCTGGGCTTCGCGGCCGGGTTCATGAGCTTGTTCAACATTCCGAAGGCGTGAGGGGACCATGGGCGGTTTTTCGCTGGAGCTCAACGAAGACCAGGTTGACCTGCGCGAGTGGGTCCACGGCTTCGCGAAGGACGTGATCCGGCCCGCGGCGTCGGAGTGGGACGAGCGCGAGGAGACGCCGTGGCCGGTGATCCAGGAGGCGGCGAAGATCGGCCTGTACGGGTTCGAGTCGCTGGCCACCTGGTTCGCCGACCCCATCGGCCTGTCGCTGCCGATCGCGACCGAGGAGCTGTTCTGGGGTGACGCCGGCATCGCGTTGGCGTTGATGGGCACCGGGTTGGCGGCGGCGGGGATCTTCGCGTCCGGCGAGCCCGAGCAGCTGGCCGAGTGGGTGCCCGAGTGCTTCGGCACGGAGGACGACCCGAAGCTGGCGGCGTTCTGCGCGTCCGAGCCGCAGGCGGGCTCCGACGTGGCCGGGTACCGGACGCGCGCCGTGTACGACGAGGCCACCGACGAGTGGGTGCTCAACGGGCAGAAGGCGTGGGCGACCAACGGCGGGATCGCCAACGTGCACGTCGTGACTGCGGTCGTGGACCCGGCGCTGGGAGCGCGTGGCCAGGCGGGCTTCGTCGTGCCGCCGGGCACGCGCGGGCTGTCGTCGCCGGGGAAGATCCGCAAGCACGGGATGCGGGCGTCGCACACGGCGGACGTGTTCCTGGACGACGTCCGCGTGCCCGGCCGGTGCCTGCTGGGCGGCAAGGAGAAGCTGGACGCTCGGCTGGCGCGTGCCCGTGAGGGGCAGAAGGCCGGTGGTCAGGCGGCGATGGCGACGTTCGAGACGACCCGGCCGACCGTGGGCGCGATGGCCGTGGGCGTCGCGCGTGCGGCTTACGAGTACTCGCTGGAGTACGCGAAGGACCGGTCGGCGTTCGGCCGGAAGATCATCGAGAACCAGTCCATCGCGTTCGACCTCGCGAACATGAAGATGGAGATCGACGCCGCGCGGCTGCTGGTGTGGCGGGCGGCCTGGATGGGTCGCAACAACGTCCCGTTCACGGCGGGCGAGGGGTCGATGTCGAAGCTCAAGGCGGGCGAGGTGTCCGTGTGGGCGACGGAACGTGCGATCCACATCCTGGGCGGGGCCGGTTACACGCGCGAGCACCCGGTCGAGCGGATGCACCGTGACGCCAAGATCTTCACCATCTTCGAGGGGACGTCGGAGATCCAGCGGTTGGTCGTGGCCAGGGCCATTTCCGGCATGTACATCAAGTGAGTTGATCTCCCCAGGCCGTCATCAGGCCGTCTGGGAGGTGGACGGGGTCTTCGGGACGCGGAAGACCCCGTCCACTGCTTTCCGGGCGCGTTCGTGGCTGGACGGCATCAGGTGCGTGTAGGTGCGGAGCGTGAAGCCGGGATCAGCGTGACCCAGGTACTCGGCCAACTCCTTGATGGAGACGCCTTGCGCCAAGAGGACGGACGCGTACAGGTGCCGCATGGCGTGCATCCCGTCCTGCCGCTTGGCGTAGGTCAACCCGGCCTGCTTGAACGCGGGCACCCACACGACCTTGTTGAACAGGTCGCCGTTCCACGGCTTGCCGTCCTCACGGACCATGAGTAGATCGACCGTGACCGGGTCGCCGTTCGGCCGGTCCCAGGGCAGCGTCACCGACGTTGGCGGAAACATCTCCAGGTAGGCGTCAACGGCCGCCAGGACGCCTCTCGACAAAGGTACCTGGCGCGTCTTGTTCCGCTTGGGCAGCGAGAACACCAACGTGCGGTTGATCATCCTGACCTGCCGTTGGACGTTGATCACCATGGCGTCCCGGTCGATGTCGTCCGGCGAGAACGCCAGGATCTCGCCCTGCCGCAGACCACAGCCAGCGCCGAGCGGCGCCGTGATCTTGAAGCGCGGGTCCAGGACCATCTGAAGCTTGTGGACCCGCGATCCCGCCCACGGCACGACCTTGCGTGACGACCGCTGAGGCCGCTTGATGCTGTTGACCTTGCACGGGTTGCGGTGGATGCGCCTGTCGTCCACCGCAGAGTTCAGGATTGAAGACAGCGTCTCGAACAGCACGGCCTGATAGGTCGGCCCCAGGCCCTTCTCCTGCATGTCGCCCAACCAGTCCCGGACGAGCTGAGGAGTGATCGCGCCGACCTGGCGGTGCCCGAAGAACGGGTACACCTGGCTGCGGAGCCGACTCTCGATCGTCTGCCTGGTGGCCGCGTCCGCCGAGTAACCCTTCAGCCAGCTCTCCGCTTGCGCCTTGAACAGCACCTTCCCCGCGTTGGGGTCGATGTACTTCCCCTCGCGCTTGTCCGACTCCATTTCGATCAGGAAATCTTCGGCCTTCTTCTTCTGGCGGTCCGGAAAGCTCTTGGACCGCTCGACGCCGTCCGGGTCGACGTACCGGACCTTGTACCGCAGGCCGACGCCGTACAGCGAGGTCTTGACCCTGGTGACCTGCTCAGTCACCGGGTCCTTGACCTCCTTCCACCAGCGATCTTGGACATGCCCCATGGCACACCTCTCCCGTGTGTCGAATTGCCGAAACTTCTAGGCCGCGTCGAGGTCCAGGCCCTCGAACCACTCGCGGACCTTGGCCGGGTCCCACCGCAGGTGTTTGCCGACCTTCCGAGCCGGAGGCCCGTAGTTCTTGCTGCGCCAGCCACGAATGGTGTGCACCGGCACGCCGAGGAAGGCTGAGAGATCGTCAACGCCCCACAGCCGGTCGAACTCGTTCCCGCTCATTGCCGTCCCCCTCCCCACGTCTCAGGCCGCTTGTGGAACTGCCGAACGATCGGGCGGTGCACCGCTGGCCGCCAGCAAGGCCCGGTCGTACTCGGCCTTCCACGTGACCCGTTGGGCTATGGCGTGCATGAGCAGGTGCGCCCGAGGTGGCACGTTGGGGTCGCCGGGCCGGACCTTGTGCCAGACGAGCTGGGACGTGTCGGGTTCCGGCTTCTCGATGCCCACGGCCTTCAGCGCTTCGATGACGAACCGCTTCCGGTCCGCCCGGTGATCAGCCAGCGTCTTTCCCGACCACTTGCGCGAGACGAGCACCCGTCGACCAGGCAGGCCGAGCGTGGTCCGCCGATGTGCCCGCCCCTTGCAGTGGCCCGGAGTGGTCCGGGAGCCGACGCCGCGCGGTTGGACGCCGTAGAGGAGCCAGACCGGGCAGCGATCGGAGCAGGGCGTCACAGCGAGCTCGTCCGCTAGTCGGTCAGCGTGCCGACGCTGCCGGTCGGTGGACTGCTGGACCACTTCACCGATGGACTTGGTGAGGTACTTGGTCAGGTAGCCGATGTGCCGTCCGGCCTCTTCCGAGCCGCCGAGGATGCCCTTGGAGTGCACCTGACGCCCGAAGGTCACCACGTGCGCCGGTTCGTCCACGGCCTCGACCGCGTCCGCCCAGGCCGTCAGCGGCTTGCGTGTGTCCGGGTCGACGAACGCTTCCTCCCGCGCGTCCCAGACCGGCAGGTGGTCACCGCCATAGATCCGCTCGTCATGGTTGGGCCACCACACCTGGTGGTAGGTGGCCGCCGTGACGAGTCGGACGGTCTCGTGCGGGATGGAGCCGCGGACTGCCGCATGCAGGTGCGGCGCCGCTCGCTTCTGCGGCTCGACCGTGGCGAAGTACTGCACATCCCACCCGACGACCCGCCGCAGGTTCTGCCACCACCGGTCCACCAGCGAGGCGAAGTGCACCGCGTCCCGAGCCGCCCGCCGGTAGTTGTAGGTGTCCGGGTCGACCGGTGTGCCGTCGTCACGCACCCGCCCGTAGGTGTCCAGGGTGAGCGTGACGAACATCGACGGCCGGAACCCTCCCGCGTACTCCCTACCCACCGTGCGCTTCTCCACCCGCCGCCGAGGCAGGTTCGGAGCGTCCTGCCGCCGCTTGGTCGACCGCTTCACCGGCCGCTTGCCAGGTGCGTCAGGGGAGGGGAAGCGACCCCGCACGCCGAGTTGCCGAAGTTCCGTGTCGACGCTGTGGATCTCTTCCCGCAGCTCGTCAGCGTCACCGGCCGCCCCAACCTCAACCGCCTCCCGGTACGCCTTGACCAAGTCGGCCCGGAACGTCAACAGCGCCTTCTGGTCCTCAGTCGGCGCGGTCGGGGTGAAGTCGGGTTCCTCGCCCATGTGCCAGCCCTCACGGCACTGGGCCATCCGCAACGCCTTGGCCTTCTTCGCACACGGCGCACAGACGCTCTCCACAGTGGAGCCGCACGGCACCGCGACGTAGCGCACTTCGTACGTTGCCCGGTCCTCGACTTCCATCGTGAACGGCCGCACGCACACGCCGTGCTGCTCCGCTGCAGCCTTGGCCACGTCCAGCGCCATCGGCTGGCGCATCCGTTCAGCCCGCGTACCAGTCGTCACGCCGCCACCCCCTCGGCACCCTCCGGCTTGGTCGGGAACGGCCGTACCTCGGCAGGCCGGAAGTAGTCGCGCAGCGTCGCCAGGTCAGCGTCAGTGACGTGGAAGGCCCGAGCCCGGTCCGGCTCCCGCTGCCCGTCCTGCTTGACCCAGGCGACACCGGGCGTGTTCTCGCTGATCTCGTGAGCCGCCGCCCCTCGCTGGCGGACACCATCACCAAGGACCATGTCCACCTGCTGTGGCTCATCGAGCCGCAGGGCAACGCGGGTGCTGAACAGGTGCCGGAAGGAGACGACCTCCTTGCGCGGGTCCTGGACCAGGCCGACGATCACGTACCCCGGAGCACGCCCCTGGGAGGCGATGGTCTGCACAGCTCGCGCCGCACGCTCCCGGAGCTGCTTGTCCGTCTGATAGGCGATCACGTCCGCCAGCTCGTCCACGATGAGCACGGTCAACGGCTCACCGGTGTCCCGAGCCCACAGCCGCCGAATGCCCCGGTACCGCGCCGCCCGCTCCTTCACCTCAGCGGCGATCTCCTCCAGCAGCTCGACCGCTTCGACGCCGTTGCCGAACACCAAGCGGTCGAAGGCATCGGGCACCTGGCCCAGCTCCATGCCGCCCTTCGGGTCGATCCCGACCAGGCGCACGAGGCCCGCCCGAACCGCCGGCGCGAGCTGCCACACGATCGACCACAACACCGAGCCCTTACCGGCACCGGGCACGCCGACCACGAGGAGCTGAGACCCGAGCAGTCGCAACCGCCACGGCTTGCCCGTCTCCGTCCGCCCGACGACTACCCGCTTGAAGTCGACATCGGCCGAGCCTTCCAACGCAGGCACCGGCACCGACCGCACGAGCGGGTCAGCGTGAACGAAGTCCAGTTCGAGCAGCCGAGGCCGCAGCACCCGGACCCGGCACGAGCGAGCGCCGAACGAGTGCGCCAGGTTGTCCCGCCGCAGCTCCCACGCCTCAGGTGACTGGGCCGGGATCATCCGCACCCGAACGCGGTCCCGCCATCCCTCGGACCGGACGCGCCGCAGCTTGGGCCGGTACTCGCGCCCACGGTCACGCTTGGCCAGGTCCGACAGCCGCATCACCGACCGCCACTTCGGGACGTAGACCGTCGCCCGCCGCCACTCGGTCACCAGCCGGTACCAGCCGTGCCGCAGGAACGACCCACGATCCAGACCGGCCCACAGCACCAGAGCCGCGACCAGCGACAACAGCGCCAGCACCAGCGGTGAGAGTCCGAACCTCCACCAGCACCAAGCCCCAGACGCGGGCACCAGCGTGACAACGGGATAGCGCACGACAACGAGCACCAGGCGCACGATGCCGACCAACACCAGCCACACCAGCGCCACCAAGGCCGCGATCCACTTGGCCTTGCCCGGCACCAACATCCACCACGGCACCCGAGGCCGCACACCCTCGAACGGAGCCGGGTCCACCCACTTGCCGCCGTTCACAGCACACCGCCCACAGCGACGCTGAAGATCAGCGGCAGCCACCCCAGGCAGGCGCAGCAGTCGAGCTGGTTCGGGGCGTAGACGCCGAACCGCTTGCACGACTGGCAGCGCCGACCGTTGGGCAACTTCCATAGACCGGCGGGGCGTCGACTTGACGTACGTCCCCCGCGTACCGATACCCTCGACATGACTGGAATCCCTTGTGTGTCAACAAAAACGCATGGCAAAGCCAGTCAGGTGAGTCGCAGGGAGACAGCCGAGCCCGCCAAGACCTGGACCGTCTCCCCGCGACCGCACCCACCAGCCGCAGACTGTTCAGTTGTCATCAAGGCGTGCGCCATCACCACGCGACCGCATCGGTCACGCGTTCCCGAGCAGCGCTACAGCGTCCTACCGACGAGGCGTGAGCGACTCGGCCCTATCCGGTCGCCGCCTCAGACGAGCGTCCGAGCGGAAGTCGCTCCATGCCTGCGCGCCCACCGGTGTCAGCCGGTACAGGTACGGCCCAGGGGACGATGAGACAGCGCCCGACATCCGAGCCGCGTGGCCGGCCGCGACCACATCCCGCACAACCATGCGGACAGTGCGCACGTTCAGCCCCGACGCGACCGACAGATCCCTGACCGACCAGATCCGTAGCCGCTGCCCGACCCATGCGGCCATCACCTCGGCCAGAGCACCCGCCGAGTAGCCAACGTTCCCGGCCGTACGCGCGACGCCCTCCCGGAGGTGCGCTCCCATCACCACCCGGTCAGGCCGCTCCCCACTCATGACGTCGGCCAGTTCGACTCGACCTCGAACAAGTCCTCGAACCGCACCTCGATCGGCGCGAACGCCGCCAGCGCACCGGCGATGAACGCGGCACCAGGCCGCAGCTCACCCGTCAGCACCCGCGAGATGGTCGAGCGATTGACACCCATCGCAGGTGCCAACGCGTAGTCAGAGGTCAACGCCGACCGCCGCGCCGCCCGCTGGAACTCCGCCACCCGCAGCCGCACCGTGTACTGACTGCCCCGACCGGACGGCCCAGGAGCACCCATCACCTTGGGCTTGGGACCCGCCGTCATTCGCCGCTCCCGTCATGACCAAGGGCACCAGGAGCCAGCGCCTTCGCGATCTCCTCACCCTTCTCCCGCTCCCGCTTTGCCCAGTACAACGCCTCGTGGTGATGCCCACGGTCGATCTCCGCGACCCGCCCGTACACATCGGCCGAGCCCAGGTAGAAGTCACGCCACCGCTCCCGATCCGCCGCCGGCGCGGGCATCACCTTCACCAGTGCCTCATGCGCACCCTGCAACGTCGTGACAGCTCGCGCCCTGCGCCACAGCTCGTCTTCCGAAACGCGCTGGTCCTTGCTCATGTCCCGTCCTCGTCCGGGTTGACACGGGCACGCTCGATCCGCGCCCGACGATCGAACTCCTCGGCAGCGACGGCACAGGCATGACGAGCCCACAACGGCACGCCCAGATCAGCGGCCAGGATCCGCCACGCCCACGCCACCGCCGCGTAGCTGTCAGCCAGCCGAAGCACCGGTAACCGACCGTCCGAACCGGACGCCGCGAACAGGGCTTCGGTCTGCTCCGCGTACGCGAGGTTCCACCGGGCGACCGCCTCACGAGACGGCCGCGCCACCTCAAGCCGCCTTCTGCTCGCCCTGGGGCTTCTCCGCACGCTTCGGAGCAGCGCCCACCTGCGGCGACACGATGCCCGTGGCCCGGATCGTGAACCCCTGGTACTTGTACCGATCCCCCATCACCCGCGGCTCAACCGTCAGCCCCTCGAACGCCACCGGCCGCACCTCGACACCGGGCATGACCTGCACAGCCTGCGGCGGCACCGGCTGTGCGTCCGCCAGGATCGTCACCGTCACCGACGCGTCCCGCTCCTTCTCGGCGGACGGATCGGTCACCACGACCTTCCACTGCCGCTTGCCCGTGCGCTCGTCCACGCGCTGCTTGGCCTGCCGACCGCGCCCCTTGTCCTCCGTGCTCATGTACTCCATGTCCGGCGCGACCTCACCGACCATCAGTGCCCCTTGGGGGAAGACCTGGTCGAATGTCGCCTCGAACCGAGTGCCATACGGAACCGCCACCAGCCACCTCCGTCACCTTGCCAGCCTGCCTATGCGGGCTAGCCATGTCACGAGAGTAAGACAGCTTGGCTAGCCAAGTCAAGCAAGTGGTGAACATCAGCCGATCGAGCTAGCTCTCTAGGCGGTCTAGCCAAGTGTGAACCGACGCTGCGAACATGTGCGAACTGACGCTTTGCGCCGCTTTGCACTGGACGACACCAGACGAGGAGTCATGGCACTCGACCCGGATGACCCGCGACCGCCATACGTGCAGGTCGCGAACGCTCTGCGCGCCGCCATCCTGACCAAGGTCTTCAAGGCGGGCGACAAGCTGCCGTCGCGCGCGGAGCTGGCGAAGAAGTACGACGTCGCACCGATGACCGTGCAGAGCGCGCTACGCGAGCTGCGCGACGAGGGCTTGATCGTCTCCCGACAGGGCAGCGGCGTGTTCGTCCGCGAGCGCACCGAGCGCCCGGTCGGCCTGCGCCCGCACGTAGAGCAGGCGTTCACATCCGACCGCGTGACGATCGACTTCGCCGGGTTCTCCGGCGAGACCCTTCACGGCATCCTCCAGGAGCCACTGGACAAGATCCGCATCGGCCGCCTCACCCCAGAGACAATCCACGTCCGCATCCTGGTCCCGGACCCCACCGTCCCGTGGTCGGTGCCGTGCACCGTCGAGGACCGCTCCGACAGCCCGGCCTTCCGCGAACGCGCCGCCGAGATTATGCGCCGCCATACCCTCGCCATTGTGGACAACGTGACCGAGCTGGGCGAACTGGGCCTGGTCAAGGACGCCACCGCAGAAGTCCGCGTCCACCCAGCCGCACCACTCTTCAAGCTCTACCTGATCAACAACAACGAAGCCTTCTTCGGCTTCTACCCCGTCCGCGAGCACGTCCTGTCGCTGGGCGGACAACCTCAGGCCATCTACGACCTGATGGGCAAGGACGCCGTCCTCTTCCACCACTCCGTTACGGACGACGACACCAGCACCGGCAGCCAATACGTCGACCAGGCGCGCACCTGGTTCGACAGCCTCTGGACCACCGTCGCCACGGACTTCAAGCGATGACCGGCAATCGGCCAACTGACGACCCGACTGCTGCGCGCGAGATTTTGGCTCACTCTGGAATTGTATTGCTGGATTTCGACGGACCGGTTTGCTCCGTGTTCGACGGGATTTCCGCTAGAGATGTCGCGCATCAGCTGCGAGCGTTTCTCATAGCCGATCACCAGTCACCTTTTGAACTAGCCCACCTTGAAACCGATGACCCCTTCGAAGTCCTTAATCATGCACGCTCATTTGGCATTAAGCACTCCGCCATCGTCGAAGAGAAGTTGTGCTCACTCGAGCTAGAAGCGGTTGCTACCGCGAGACCTACCCCAGGAACCGAGCAATTGATCAAAGAGTGGCATGACACCGGCCTTTGTGTCGCTATTGTGAGCAACAATTCAACGGCAGCCGTTTCGGCCTACATGGAAACACATTCTTTGATGACTTTTGTGCAAGGTATCTTCGCTCGCACAGGAGCCAACTTCGACAACCTTAAGCCGAGTCCTTATCTCGTAGAAACGGCGTTGACCGCCCTCAATGCACCCTCCAGTCAGGCCGTGCTTGTAGGTGACTCAGTTGCCGACATCAAAGCAGCCCGGGCCGCAGGGGTCAGGTCGATCGGTTATGCGAACAAGAGTCACAAAGCCGAACAGCTTGCCGCAGCTGGCGCTCACGCGGTCATCTACGACATGGCTCAGCTAGCCACGCTAGCTAAGTAGCGCAGGGTCAAGACTTCGCGGGAGGGTGTAACGTTTCCACCGAGTGAACCGAAGAATGCGGTAACAGTGATGCAACTCGGGCGAGATGAGACAATGCGCGTACTGGGTATCAACGGAACCAAAGACGGCCTCTACTTGGCGGTTGCGGATCATGGCACGGTCATCGACGTTGAGCCTTACGTTCTACAACTGCCCGCAGGACTCGACCCCGGTCGTCAACTTCCCGCATTCAAAGGTTACGCCGAAAAGTTCGTCGAAACCCATAAGATTACCCAGGTTCGCTTGCTACAAGCCGAACCATCATACTCGGCTTCATATATATCGTTCGTCGACAGGGTGTCGATGGAGACCCTGTTCTTGCTCGCCTGCACAGAAAAAGGCGTCGACTTCCAAAGACTGACAAGAAGCCGCGTCCGGTCGATCCTCGAACTAGAGAAAAGGGGTCCACTAACAAAAGCCGGTGAAGCAATTAATCCTAAGGTAGGGCCTCATTGGGCAAATAAGCGTGATCTTGCTGCACTGGCAGCACTCGCAGGAAGTCGGGAGGCATCGTGATTCTTAAGGGCGACCGCCTCGACAAGCCGACTTACAGGCTAATTCAGACAATGCCAGAAGAGGCCAGCCAATCAGTATGCTACAAATGCTGGCATGAAGTGTTTGAGTGCGAGGTAGTCCAGAAGACGGTCAGTTTGCTCGGAGTAGAGGATGCCGCAGCCAACGAACCGAGCCTTTTGAATACAATGCACCACAAGCACATTACACGAATTCACGACGCACAATGGGATCCTGAGAGCAAGAACCTTAAGGCAATCACTTTTGTGATGCCGTACTACGAGGGTGGCAGTCTCAATTCGAAGCTACAACAGGACGGTCCATTCAGCCTGGGACAAGCGATCGATATAGCTTGTCAAGTGCTTGATGCACTGCACTATTTGCATGTTGATCGACGGATCCTACATCGGGACATAAAGCCTGGAAACGTTCTTTTGTCGAACGATACGAAGTCTGCGTACCTCGCCGATATGGGTTGCGCTGTGTATATGGACGAATCCGGCACCGCAGGAGCTCGTGGCGGAACGCTTCTCTACCGCGCTCCGGAGTACTACAACGGACGCTATACCATCAAAAGCGACCTATACAGTGTCGGCCTGATACTGATCGAAATGCTTAAAGGAAGCTTCCCATACGCCAGTATTGACGTAGACGACGTTGAAGATCGCTTGAAGTCGGGAAAGCGACCGCTTAAGCAAGAACTTCTAGAACTCGGTCCGCATGTGCCCGGGCCACTCCGCAGGTTGGCCGATCGGTTGCTTGACCCGAATGAGACTCGACGGCCTAACTCCGCTCAGGAAGTGCAGCGCGAACTAGAGAGGATTCAACACACGGACTGGAGATTCGATCCATCAGCTACAGATTTGACTTGGACCGGATCCCGCAGCAATAGATACGGCACCGCGACCCGGCAATACAAAGTGACTGCCCGCTCAATAGTATCGGGCGCTCACACCGGCAAGGTGGAACTAGTCGCCCGCTGGCGAACAGGTGAATCTGGGACCTGGCGAGTTATCTCAGGGTTGCGACGCCTCATTGAGGCAACAGATTCTTCTGCATGGAAGAATTTCTTCAAGGAAGTCGACTCGGCTGCTGCCCACCGTGCGGCCAGGCGTTGAAAAATGCCACGGACAGGCCTACCTATTGATGGGTAGTCGCCGTCATGGTTCGTGGGGTACGAGACCACAAAACACGCTCGATCCAGGTGGTCTTCTACTTCGAAAAAACCATCATCACATAGCGTCCACAATGCGCGCGTAACGCCATTCACTCTCAATCCTACATCGGGATCTGGGCAACCTTTCAGGTCTGGTAGGCCGCTGTGCGCAGGTACAGCCTTACCCAGTTCAACTAGAACGGCATGCAGGTGTCGATGATCGCGCGCGTCCATCCGTTCCAACCGGCCGAGGACTGCGAGGTTCGCTATCACTTCCTGCATAGTCATCACACTCATGGCGGGTCCTATCGAGCGGATGCGGCGGCTGCTGCACATAGAATCGGCCCGTACCCAAGATCGTTACACATAGCTACATAAAGATCAGCCTCGATCCATCCTCCGTCCCGTACCAAGCTTGATCGACAAGACTCGAACATCTGTACGAAGGTACCTCGACATGCTCTTAGTCACAAGGCCGTAGCAGGTGCTTCGTATCGATACCACCCATTAGTAGTCCTGCCGAACTTGGCTCTAGGGGATCAAGGCGTGCGCCGCCTGCGGCGGCGCACGGTGCGGGGCGACGCACGTTGGCACCGACTCCCCGCATCACGGCACGCCGGGCTCCCGCTTCGCTCCGCCCGTCGGCCGTGCGCGGAGTCGGTGCACGTGGTCGGGTGGCGGCGCGCCACGACGGACGCCAGGACGACGAGCTTCCAGCGGCACAGGTCGGGACGATCGCGCGGTCACGCGGCTTGGTCGAGCTGGGCACGGCGATCGACGCCCGCCGACGCTCCGCGCCAGCGGCCAACGGGAGTGTCCGGGCATAGCGGAGGGCACCACCTCGGCACGTGAAGCGTCGCAGTTGGCGACGATGTGCCGGGGTGGTGCCCATTGTGAGTGATTGACTAGCAGGCCGTCTCCAGGCCGTGAGAGGTCGAGAAGGGTTGGTCAACGACGATGAACGTTGACCAGGTATGCGCAGGTCAGGCGACCATTCCAGGTGATGTGGGCAGGTCAGGGCTACCCCGGCGCAAAATCTTCACCATCTTCGAGGGGACGTCGGAGATCCAGCGGTTGGTGGTGGCCAGGGCCATTTCCGGGATGTACATCAAGTGACGTGACGTCCCAGGTTCGCCTGGGTCCAGGCGGGGTCTTCGGGACGCGGAAGACCCCGTCCACTGCTTTCCGGGCGCGCTCGTGCTCCGCGCGAGTCGTGGCACTCATTCGGCCGCCTTCACCCAGTCGGAGATGTGACCATGTGCGGCATGTCCCCAGAGCCGTTCTTCAACGTCGTCCGTGACGGCGAGTCCGGCCCGCACGCCTGCCCTTGCTGCGGCTTCCTCACCCTCGGCGAACGGGGCGGCTACGAGATCTGCGACGTCTGCTTCTGGGAGGACGACGGCCAGGACGAGCACGATGCCGACCAGGTACGAGGAGGCCCGAACCGAGGTCTCAGCCTGACCCGGGCCCGCGAGAACTACGGCCGGGTCGGCGCCGCCGACCCGACGGACCTCAAGCACGTCCGACCGCCGAAGCCCGACGAGTACCCGCCTTCCTGGCTGCCAAGCCAGTCGGGGTGACGGGCCCTCAGCGCGTCACGTTCGTCGGTGGTCGGCAGCAGCACGTCCGCGCCGCCGTCGTAGGGGTGGTGGATGCGGCGCAGGTCCAGGTCGGTGATCATCACGTTGGCCTCGGCGTCGTCCGCCACCTCGCGCAGCAGGGTGTCGATGGCGCCGTTCGTCCACGGGATCCGCTTGGCGTACAAGTGCCAGTACGACGGGTAGTCCAGGTCCGGGTCCACGCAGATCGTCGTCCAGTGACCGGTCCCCGGCTCCGGATCCTCGCGCCACCGCATGGTGATCACGTAGACCTCTCCGCCGGCGAACAGCTCGTCCAGCACCGCGTTGTAGCGGTGCGGGGCGATGGCGTACTCGTCCTCGGTCCCGGGGTACCGCTTCGACTCCGGCAGGCTGTGGAAACGCACCCAGCGCTCGGGGTACGCGTGCTTGAGCCGGTGCGCCTCCGGGCCGCACCGATCCCACTGCCGGTCCCACCGGCGCGACAGGTCGGACACCGGTGGCACGGATTCCCGCAGCCAGTCGTCCAGGTGCCCGCGCACTTCCTCCGCGGCGAGGTCGGGGCGCAGCTCGGTCCTGGCACGCCAAGCGGGGCCCGTCAGCTCGACGACCAGCGCCGTCCCGGTCGTGGCGGAGTGCAGGGCGGGCACGATCGCCTGCCTCAGCCACCGGTCCTGGTGCTCCTGCACCCACTGGCACGCGGCGTCGGCCCACGGGCGCTCGTTCATCGGTCCACTCCGTGATCCTCGACGGCCGGGTCGGCTTGGGCGCCTCGTCGGGTGCGTCGGGCTCGATCGTCCTGAGGCCGAGGTGCCGGCCGAGTTCTACCAGGGCGTCTTCGGCCGCCGGTGGACGCGGGGTGAAGGACCTCGGCGTGGCCAAGGCCGAGGTCCTTCGCAGATGAACGTCAGCGACCGGCTTCCGCCAGCCACGCCCGTTCGGCCGTGGTGTCGGGGACCTGGGTCTCCCAGCCGTTGACCGTGGCGATCAGCTGCCAGTAGCGCTCGGCCCTGGGGTCGCCGAACTCCTCCAACCGGCGGGACAGTTCCGGGCCGACCGGGAGGTCCAGGGCGGACGCCCACCTCTCGTTGATCTCGGCGACGATCGCCGCCGCCTCCGGCGAACGCGGGTCGATGCCCGCGTCCACCGCCTCGCGCGCCCGGGCGAACGCGTGCTGGAACGCCTCCATCTGCGCCGGCGAGTACGGCGCCAGGTCGGCGCCCTCCGCCCGCATCTCCTGGTGCCGCTGCGACATCCGCCGGATCGACGCCCGGAAGTCCGGGTCGCGCACCAGGTTCACCAGCTCGATCCACGCCTCCAACTGCTCCGGCGACGGGTCGTCCGGCAGGTCGACCCGGACCGACCGCATGCGCTCCAGGAACGCCTGGTCCATGTCGAACCCGCCGAACACCTCGTCGAAGAAGTCGTCCAGGATCGCCTGCCGCTCCTCCGCCGACAGCCGCGCGAACTCGTGCACCATCTCCACCTCCCCGTTCCGAGCCACGACCCGCAGCACGGCCCGGCGCAGCCGGAGCGTGCGCATCTGCGCGTCGATGGCTTCCGCGTGCGTCCGGGCCACCTCGGCCACGGACACCTCCCGTGCCAGGACCCGTTGCGCGGTGGGCAGGTCGACGCCCAGTTCACGCAGGGTCCGCACGAGCTTCAGCCGCGCCAGCCCGTCGACGTCGTAGGTGCGGAACCCGCCCACCGTGCGCCCCGCGACGGGGATCACACCGGAGTCGGAGTAGAACCGGATCGTCCGCGTGGACAACCCGGTCAACCGCGCCAGTTCGCCGATCGAGTAGTGCGTCACGGGGACCACCTTGAATTCTCCAGTCACTGGAACTTCAACCGATTAACGCGCTCGTCCGGCACGATTGCACCTCGTGCTCGACCACTTCGCCCCCTACTTGCCCGCCGGTGTCGCGTTCGCCGTGCTCATCGTCCTGTGGCTGGTGCTGCGGCTCGCCCGGCCCTCGCGCGGGACGACGCCGACGTCGACGCCACCGGTGGTGCTCCGCGAGAAACAGGTGGTCGCCGACGTCAAGGGGTCGATGGGTCGGTCGCTGGTCAAGTGGCTGGTGCTGGCCCTGCTGCTGGCCGCGGCCACCGGGTACGGGCTCTACCGGCTGCTCGGCCGACCGGCGCTGCCGTCGTCCACCAGCTTCACCACCGCCGAGCTGCTCGACCTGCTCAAGATCGGCCTCGCCGTGGTCGGCGGGCTGGGCGCGGTCGTCGCGCTGGCCGTCGGGTACCGCAAGCAGCAGGTGTCGGAAGCCGCGCACGTCATCGCCACCCGGCAGGAGCAGCGGGAGCGCACGAAGTTCTTCAACGAGCGCTACGGCAAGGCCGCCGAGCAGCTCGGCCACGAGAGCTTCGCGGTGCGCCTCGCGGGCGTGTACGCGATGGTCGGCCTGGCCGACGACTGGCCGGAGCAGCGCCAGACCTGCGTGGACGTGCTGTGCGGCTACCTGCGCACGCCCTACCCCGAGGAGGACCGCACGGAGCGCGAGGTGCGCCAGGAGATCATCAACACCCTGCTCGACCACACCTGGAAGGACTCGTGGACCGTCGGCGGCGTCGAAATGGACTTCCACGGCGTCGAGTTCGAGGACCTGGACCTGTCGGAACGCCGGTTCGTCGGCACCTTCAAGTTCGACAACGCCGTCTTCCGCGGCGCGCGCACCGACTTCGCCCGTTGCCGGGTCACGGGCACGCTCAGCTTCCGCCGGGCGCGGTTCACCGCCGCGGTCACGTCGTTCGAGGACCTCTCCGCCCGGTCCGCCACCCTCGACTTCGGCGAGGCCGAGTTCACCGGCGAGGTCGCCGACTTCTCCGCGACGGACCTCACCGCCGGCACCGTCGACCTGACCGGCGCGGCCCTGCGCGGCACGACCCTCACGTTCGCCGGGCTCGTCGGCACGAGCGCGACCATCGCCCTCGACGGCGCGGAGCTCAGCCGCTCGACCGTGGACCTGTCGATGGTGAACCTGCTCTCGGGCAGGGCCGACTCGGTGATCGGGCTGCGTGGAGTGGAGGCGCGGGAGTGCGCGTTCCGGTTCGACGGCAGCCACTTCCGGCAGACCCGGGTCAAGCTGCTCGACGCCGGGTTCACCCGCTGCGCGGTCACCGCGGAGGGCACCGAACCGGAGCACGTGGCGGAGGTGCTGAGAGGGATCGGTGACGCGGAAGGGCCGACGCCCGCGGTGGACGCCGGCCCTTCCGGTTCAGCCGATCGGTAGGTCGGTACTTCAGTAGGTCATCGCCACGCCGGGGTCGGCGAGCAGCGCGCCCACGTCGGCCAGGAACTGCGAGCCCTGCTGGCCGTCGACCACGCGGTGGTCGAAGCTGAGCGCCAGCTGGCACACCTTGCGCGGGACGACCTGGCCGTCCACCACCCACGGCATGTCCCGGATCGCGCCGAAGGCGAGGATCGCCGACTCGCCCGGGTTGATGATCGGGGTGCCCGTGTCGACGCCGAAGACGCCGACGTTGGTGATGGTGATCGTGCCGCCCATCATGTCCGCGGGCGTCGTCTTGCCGTCACGGGCGGTCGTGGCCAGGGCGTCCAGGGACACGGCCAGCTCGCGCAGCGACATGCGGTCGGCGTCGCGGACCTTCGGCACCACGAGACCGCGCGGCGTCGCGGCGGCGATGCCCAGGTGCACGTAGTCCTTGTAGACGATCTCCTGCGCCGCCTCGTCCCACGTCGCGTTGACGTCGGGCGTGCGGCGGACGGCCAGCACGACCGCCTTGGCGGCGAACGCCAGCGGCGTGAGCTTGACGTCGCGGAACTGCGGGGCGTTCTTCAGCCGCGCCCGCAGCTCCATCATCGGCGTCACGTCGACGGTCAGGAACTCGGTGACGTGCGGCGCGGTGAACGCGCTGTCCACCATCGCCTGCGCGGTCGCCTTGCGGACGCCCTTGATCGGCACGCGCCGCTCGCGCGACCCGGTCTCGACCGGCGCCGCGGCGGCGGCCGGGGTCGAGCCCGCGACGGCCTGCTCGACGTCTTCCCGCGTGATCACGCCACCCGGGCCGGAGCCCGCCAGCGCGCGCAGGTCGACGCCCAGGTCCTTGGCCAGCTTGCGCACCGGCGGCTTGGCCAGCGGCACGTAACCGCCCGGGGTCGCCGGTTCCGCGACCACCGGGGCGGGCGCGGGAGCGGAAACCGGAGCCGGAGCAGGCGCGGGAGCAGGAGCAGCTGCGGGAGCCGCGGCGACGGGAGCCGGCGCGTCCTTGCGCGGACGACGCTTCGCCGCACCGGCCCGCGGGCCGTAGCCGACCAGCGTGGCGATCCGGCCTCCCGGCATCTCCTCGCCGATCTTGCCGTTCGACGCGGGCGTGGACGCCGACGCGGGCGTCGGCGCGGCGGTCGGCGCCGAGCCGGACGGGTCCACGTCGATCGTGATGATCGGGACGCCGACCTCGACCGTCTGGCCGACCTCGACCAGCAACTCGGTCACCACGCCGTCCCACGGGCACGGCAGCTCGACGGCCGCCTTGGCGGTCTCGATCTCGACGATGACCTGGTTGACCTTCACCGCGTCACCCGGCTTGACGTGCCAGGTGAGGATCTCGGCCTCGGTCAGCCCCTCCGCCGTGTCGGGCAGGGGGAACTGCTTGAACTGCGGCACAGCTATCCCCCTACCAGGCCAGCGAGCGGTCGACGGCGTGCAGCACCCGGTCGAGGTCGGGGAGGAACTCCTCCTCCAACTTCGACGGCGGGTACGGGGTGTCGAACCCGGTCACCCGCAGCACGGGGGCCTGCAGGGAGTAGAAGCACTCCTGCTGCACCTTGGCCGCGATCTCGCTGGAGATGGAGGACTCGCTGGGCGCCTCGGTCACCACGACCAGCCGGCCGGTGCGCCGCACCGACTCGTACACGGGCGCGAGGTCCAGCGGCGAGAGCGAGCGCAGGTCGACGACCTCCAGCGAGCGCCCCTCCTCCTCGGCCGCCGCGGCGGCTTCCAGCGACGTGCGCACCATCGGCCCGTACGTCACCAGCGTGACGTCCGACCCGGTGCGCAGCGTGCGCGAGGCGAACAGCGGTCCGGGCGCGGCGGTCGTGTCGACCTCGCCCTTCTCGTAGTAGCGCCGCTTGGGCTCGAAGAACAGCACCGGGTCGTCGCAGTCGATCGCCTGCTGGATCATCCAGTAGGCGTCGGCCGGGTTCGAGCACGCGACGACCTTGAGGCCGGCGGTGTGCGCGAAGTACGACTCGGGCGACTCGGAGTGGTGCTCGACCGCGCCGATGCCGCCGCCGAACGGCACCCGGATCACCATGGGCACCTTGAGCCGGCCCTGGGTGCGGAAGTGCAGCTTGGCGACCTGCGACACGATCTGGTCGAAGCCGGGGAAGATGAAGCCGTCGAACTGGATCTCGCACACCGGCCGGTAGCCGCGGATCGCGAGGCCGACGGCGGTGCCGATGATGCCCGACTCGGCCAGCGGGGTGTCCAGCACGCGCTGCTCGCCGAAGTCCTTCTGCAGGCCGTCGGTGATCCGGAAGACGCCGCCGAGCTTGCCGACGTCCTCGCCCATCACGATGACCTTGGGGTCGGCCTCCATCGACGCGCGCAGGCCGTTGTTCAACGCCTTCGCGATGGTCAGCGTCTGCACCGCGGGCGCGCCCGTGGCGTCAGCGGTGGGGCGGTCCATGGTCGGAGCGGCCATCAGTGCTCACCTCCCGCGAACCCGGCGTGGTAGGCCAGGAACTCGTCGCGTTGCGCCTCCAGGACGTGGTTGCCCTCGGCGTAGACCTCGCTGAAGATCCGCCCGGCGGGCGGGTCGGGCAGGTTGACGCAGTAGTCGCGCAGCTCGATCGCGATCCGCTCGGCCTCGGCCTCGACCGACTCGAAGTACGCCTGGTCGGCCCACTGCTGCTTGACCAGGTGCACCTTGACGCGCTCGATCGGGTCCTTCAGCTTCCACAGCTCCAGCTCGTCGGACAGCCGGTAGCGCGAGGGGTCGTCGGAGGTGGTGTGCGCGTCCATCCGGTAGGTGAACGCCTCGATCAGGATCGGGCCGTTGCCCTGGCGGCACTCCTCCAGCGCCCAGCGGGTGACCGCGAGGGTGGCCAGCACGTCGTTGCCGTCGACCCGGATGCCGGGGAAGCCGTAGCCGCGCGCCCGCTGGTAGAGCGGGAGGCGGGACTGGCGCTCGGTCGGCTCGGAGATGGCCCACTGGTTGTTCTGGCAGAAGAACACCAGCGGCGCGTCGTAGACCGCGGCCCACACGAAGCCCTCGTGCACGTCGCCCTGGCTGGTCGCGCCGTCGCCGAAGAAGCAGATGGTGGCCTCGCCGTCGGCGTCGCCCACCT
This sequence comes from Actinosynnema sp. NPDC049800, assembly GCF_040656635.1. NCBI lineage: Bacteria > Bacillati > Actinomycetota > Actinomycetes > Pseudonocardiales > Pseudonocardiaceae > Actinosynnema > Actinosynnema sp. NPDC049800. The sequence continues at coordinate 451,204 of NZ_JBFAMT010000002.1, forward strand.
TGCCGTCGAACTTCTGGCCCATGGCGTAGCCGGTGGCGTTGAGCACCTGGTTGCCGATGACGATCGTGTACGGGTGGAACCGGGTCGCCACCGGGTCCCACGTGCCGTTGTCGGTGCCCCGGAAGATGCCGAGCAGGTCGGTCGGCTTGACGCCGCGCGTCCACGCGATGCCGTGCTCGCGGTAGCTGGGGAACGCCATGTCCTCCGGGCGCATGGCCCGGCCGGCGCCGATCTGCGCGGCCTCCTGGCCGAGCAGCGGCACCCAGATGCCCAGCTCGCCCTTGCGCTGCAGCGCGTTGGCCTCGCGGTCGACCCGGCGGACCAGGACCATGTCGCGGTAGAGCCCGCGCAGCTCCTCGGCCGTGATGTCGATGTCGAAATCCGGGTGCTGGACGCGCTCGCCCTCGGGGGTGAGCAGCTGCACCAGGTCGGCGCCGCCCTCGTCTGTCGCTCGCAAGCCTGCGATCACCTGTTCCGCTGTCGGTTTGGCAGCAGTGGCCGGCGCGGCATCCGGCCCTGGGTGCGTCCATTTCTCGGGGGACGACATGCGCCTTGTCTCCTCGTCTACGAGGCCGCCCGGTCGCTTGTGGCGAGCCTGCGCGGCTGCACCGCCAGTCGCCGTCGTCCCCGGGGTGTGGGGGTCGGGCAACCGTCGGCGCTGACGGTGTTCTCATCCACATCCTGACATGGCGTCACACGACATGGTGAGCCCCGTCCCAGTTCGTGACCTCCGGCGCAGCGGTCTGACGTGCGGTAACGGTTGGACGGCCAATCTTCGGCAGTCCGAGTAGAGCGTCCGACTACCGAACAGCCGCGTCCCGGTTACCGATCGTTAACCACCTTCCGTAGGGTTTCGGACACGCCGGGTCGACGGCAACGGCCCACGTCGGCACGGTCGCGTTGGATGGACTACCGACCATCGGCCGGACAGACCATTTCCACCACGCGAAACCCGCTCGGGTCCCGTTTCCGGGGGTCGCCGGCCGACCGGGCCGTGACAGGATCGGGGCGTGGACCGTTCAGCGCTGACCCGTACCGTTCGCGGGCTCTGGGACGACGACATCCTCCCGAGCCTGTCCGCCTTGGTCGCGGTACCCGCGATCTCCCCAGCCTTCGACCCCGAGTGGGCCTCGCACGGCCACCTGGCCGCCGCGGTGGAGCACGTGCGCGCCTGGCTCGCCGACCGCGACCTGCCCGGCGCGACCGTCGAGGTCGTCGAGCTGCCCGACCGCACGCCCGTGCTGCTGGTGGACGTGCCCGGCACCGCGCCGACGTCCGACACCGTGCTGCTGTACGGCCACCTCGACAAGCAGCCACCGGTCGGCGGCTGGGGCGAGGGCCTCGGCCCGTGGACGCCGGTCGTGCGCGACGGGCGGCTCTACGGCCGCGGCGCGGCGGACGACGGCTACTCCGGTTACGCCGCGATCGCCGCGATCGAGGGCGTCCGGCGCTCCGGCGGCACGCACTCGCGGTGCGTCGTGCTGCTGGAGACCGGCGAGGAGTCCGGCAGCCCGGACCTGCCCGCGTACCTCGAGCACCTCAAGCCGCGGCTCGGCGACGTGTCGCTGGTGGTGTGCCTCGACTCGGGCGGCAACGACTACGACCGGATGTGGCTGACCACGTCGTTGCGCGGGTTGGCGCAGGTCACGATGACGGTGCGGGTGCTGGAGAGCGGGCTGCACTCGGGCATGGCGAGCGGGATCGTGCCGTCGTCGTTCCGGATCGCCCGGCAGCTCCTCGACCGGCTGGAGGACTCCGCGACCGGCGAGGTGCTGGTGCGCGAGATGCACGTCGACATCCCGGAGAACCGGGTGGACGAGGTGCGCGACGCGGTGGCCAGCACGCCGGGCGTGCTGGTCGGGAGCGTGCCGTGGGCGGCGGGGACGCAGCCGATGGGCGCCGACGAGGTCGAGCTGGCGCTCAACTCCGGGTGGCGGCCGACGCTGTCGGTCACCGGCGCGTCCGGGCTGCCCGAGCCGGACGACGCGGGCAACGTGCTGCGGCCGTTCACCACCTTGGTGCTGAGCTTCCGGCTGCCGCCGACGGCCGACGCCGGTGCGTCGGTCGAGGCGGTGCGGCGGGCGTTGACGACCGACGTGCCGTACGGGGCGGTGGTGGAGCTGACCCGGGTGGAGTCCGCGGACGGGTGGAACGCGCCCGAGCTCGCGCCGTGGCTGCGGGAGACGTTGGACCGCATCGGCAAGGAGGTGTTCGACGCGCCCTGGCGGACGGTGGCGCTCGGCGGCTCGATCCCGTTCATGGGGCTGCTGCACGAGGCGTACCCGCAAGCGCAGTTCCTGGTCACGGGCGCGGTCGGGCCGGACTCCAACTGCCACGTGCCGGACGAGTGGCTGCACCTCGGGCACGCGGCCCGGATCACCGAGGCCGTGGCCGTGGTGCTGGACGCGCACGCGAAGCGCTGACGCGCGGGTGGACCGGGTGGCTCGCTGCCCGGTCCGCCGTCCAGCCCCGGCGCGGGCCGGCTCGTGAGCCCGGTCAGGCGGCCCACTTGCGGTTGAGGTCGCGGAGCAGCGCGAGGCCCGCGTCGGGGTTGGTGCCCGCGTACCGGCGGGCGCGGGCCAGTTCGTCGAAACCCAGGGCGGCCATGCGGGCCTCGGTGAGGTCCGCGGTGAAGGTCCGGGTGACCGTGGCGAGGAACTGGACGCGGGCGGCCACCGCGTCCTTGAGTTGGCGGACCCGTTCGGACCGGCCCGTGTAGGCGGCGCGGACGGCGTCGCCGTAGGTCTTGAGGTCGGTGGGCGGGCGTTCGTCGAGCAGGCGCAGCAGCCCGGTGACGCCCTCGCGGTCGTCCACGGCGGTCAGGGCGTCGGCGGTGGCCTGGCAGGCACGGGTGAGCTCGGCCTCGACGAGGGCGCGCACGACGTCGACGATGTCGCGTCCCGGCCGCTCGCGGCCGAGGTCCACGATCGACCGCGCGGTGCGCACGAGGTGGCGGGCCAGGCCGCCGGAGAACACGTACGCCAGGGCGTGGAACTGCTCCGACAGGTCGAGCACGTAGCGGCGGAGCAGCTTGCGCGCGTACGCGAAGTCCAGGTAGTCGACCCGCACCACCTCGTCGAACGAGCTGTCGAAGACGCTGCGCAGCCCGATGCCGGACAGCTCGAAGTCGTGCTGCGCCTCGGTGGAGACCGACACCAGGTAGTAGCAGCCCTGGACGTCGAAGATCGCCTTGATCTCGTTGAGCAGCCGCCGCGCGGGCTCCCCCGTGCCGATGCGGTCGAGCTCGTCGACGCCGATGATCACCCGGCCGGGTTCGCGCTCACGCTCGGTGGCCTGCTCGGCGGCGATCCGGCCGAGGAACACCCGGAAGCGCTTGACCACCTCGGGGTACGTCGGCGCGCGGCCGGTCAGCGTCACCGTGCGCTTGCCGGCCAGCTCGAAGCCCTTGAACCCGCCCTTGCCGCTGATCTCGTCGGCGTTCATCCGCACGTAGTTCAGCGAGGTCAGGTGCTCCCGCGCGGCCGACGCCAGCGGGTCGCGCGGCCCGAACCGGGCGAGCACCGCCTCGCAGACCTCGGCGAACAGGTGCACGACGAACTCCTGCGGCACGTAGTCCACCGGCGCGGACACCAGGACGGCCAGGTCGGGCGCACGGCCCGCCGCCGCGTACCGGCCGCCGCAGAACGCCCGGAGCAGGTTCGTCTTGCCCGCGCCGCGCGGTCCGGCGACGGCGAAGCTGCCGCCGTCGAGCCGGTCGACCAGCCCGGCCAGCACCGCGCCCGCCGGTGTCGGGACGTGCATCCGCAGCGGGTCGGCCCGGACGACCGCGAACGCCTCGCGCGCCGTGAGGGTGGTGGAGTGCACGGGCGGCGACGCCTCGTTCAGCCGGCTGTAGAGCACCGGCAGCACGCCGTCGACCACGACGCTGTCCTCCCAGGCCTTGAGCGCGGCACGCGCCACCTCGCTCCGGCCCGCGTGCGTGAAGCCGTCGAACAGCGTGCGGACGGTCCAGACAGCCGACAGCAGGACCGCGAACAGGCCGAGCAGCCCCGCCAACCGCCAACCACCGGGCAGCGATCCGAACAGCGGCTCCCAACCGAGCACGGGCAGCAACGCCCCGCACCACAGCCAGGCGATCACGAACCGGCGACTGAAGCCGTCGTCCGCGACGGACCACTTCAGCATCATGACCAGGTCGGCCAGGACCGCGAACGCCGCACCGCCCGCGGCGGCCGTGAGCACCCAGAGCCAGTGCAGGTGGAGCAGGGAGGTGACGAACGCGCCGAGGGCCGCGAAGCCGAGCACCGGCGTGACGAGCAGCACCCACCGCCCGATCGGGGCGTTCACCTCGAACCACGCCCACCAGCCCGGGCGCTCGGTCCGGTACCGCTGCTCGGCCTGGCCGGCCGCCGCCAGGACGGCGGTTCCCGTGCCGTCCAACGCGGTGAGCAGGTCTGCCCGCGTCACGTGCCCCGCGTCGACCGCCCGCCTCACCTCCGGCCGATCCAGCGCCGCGGCCACCGCGCGTTCCAGCACCCGCTCCGGCACGTCCGCGCCGCTGTGCCAGGGAGGTAAGTCGTAGTCCACGGAGCGTGACGATGACACCGCCTGACGGGGTTGGCAAACACCGCTCAGGACTGTGACCTAACCCGTCGGTAACCGGTTTACTGAACCGATGCCGCACACTGGCCGAGTGAACGAGCACAGCCGGCAAGCCGAGCGGACGCGGTTGGCGGAGTCCGACTCCCCGACCGCACCCTGGCGTCTCTGGGGCCCCTACCTGGCCGGACGGCAGTGGGGGACGGTCCGCGAGGACTACTCGGCGAGCGGCGACGCGTGGACGTCCTTCCCGTTCGACCACGCCCGCTCACGCGCCTACCGCTGGGGCGAGGACGGCATCGCCGGCATCTGCGACGTGCACGGCTTCCTCAACCTGGCCGTCGCGCTCTGGAACGGCCGCGACCCGATCCTCAAGGAGCGCTACTTCGGGCTCACCAACAACGAGGGCAACCACGGCGAGGACGTCAAGGAGCACTGGTGGGTGACCGACGGCACGCCGACGCACTCCTGGATGCAGGTCGTCTACCGGTACCCGCAGCGTGAGTTCCCCTACGCCGAGCTGCGCGAGATGGCCAAGCGCGCCGGCCGCAACGAGCGCGAGCCGGAGCTGTCCGACACCGGCGTGCTGGACGAGAACCGGTTCTTCGACGTCCGGGTGACCTACGCCAAGGCGGGCCCGAAGGACATCTGCGTCGAGCTGACCGCCACCAACCACGGCCCGGACCCGGCGCCGGTGCACCTGCTGCCGCAACTCTGGTTCCGCAACACGTGGGCGTGGGGCCGCGACGACCGCAAGCCGAGCCTGCGCGCCTGCACGCGGGACGGCTGGCGCCGGATCACCGCCGAGCACGCCGCGCTCGGCCGGTACACGCTGCACGTCGAGGGCACGCCGACGCTGCTGGTCACCGACAACGAGACCAACGAGGTCGAGCTGTTCGGCACCGGGCACAACGCGACCGGCCGCACCAAGGACGGCATCGACCGGTACGTCGTCGGCCGGGACGCCGGGGCGTGCCAGGTCGTCGGGCCGGACGACACCGGCGACCCCGGCACGAAGGTCGCCGCCTGGTACTCGTTCGACCCGGTCGAGCCGGGCGAGTCGGTCACCGTGCGGCTGCGCCTGGTGGACGGCGACGGGCACCTCGACGCGTTCGGGCCGAGCTTCCAGGACACGCTGGACCAGCGCCGGGCCGAGGCCGACGAGTTCCACCACACCGACCTCGACCTGGACCCCAAGCGCGCCGCCGTGGTCAGGCGGGCGCTGGCGGGCCTGATGTGGACCAAGCAGCACTACCGCTTCCGCACCCGCGAGTGGCTCGACGGCGACCCGGCGCAGCCCGCCGCGCCGACCTCGCGCAAGAACATGCACGCCCGCAACGCGCACTGGCGGCACTTCGACGTGGCCGACGTGATCTCCATGCCGGACGAGTGGGAGTACCCCTGGTTCGCCGCGTGGGACCTCGCGTTCCACACCGTGCCGTTCGCGAAGGTCGACCCGGCGTTCGCCAAGGAGCAGCTGCTCCTGCTGTGCCGCGAGTGGCTGATGCACCCCAACGGCCAGCTGCCCGCCTACGAGTGGGAGTTCGGCGACGTCAACCCGCCCGTGCACGCGTGGGCGGCGTTGCAGGTCTACCGGTCCGAGGAGGTCAAGGACCGCAAGTTCCTGGCCAAGGTCTTCCACAAGCTGCTGCTGAACTTCTCCTGGTGGGTCAACCGCAAGGACGCCGACGGCAGCTACCTGTTCGAGGGCGGCTTCCTCGGCATGGACAACATCGGACCGGTGAACCGGTCGGAGCCGATGCTGGGCCAGTGGCGGCTGGAGCAGTCGGACGCCACGTCGTGGATGGCGGCCTACAGCCTGCACCTGATGCAGATCGCGCTGGAGCTGGCGCGGCACGACGAGTCGTACGAGGACGTGGCCACGAAGTTCGTGGAGCACTTCCTGAGCATCGCCGAGGCGTCCACGCAGTTCGGTTCCGGCGGGCGCGGCATCTGGGACGAGACCGACGGCTTCTGCTACGACGTGGTGTCGCGGCGGCTGCCGGACGGGCACGTCGAGTCGCAGCCGGTGCGGGTGCGGTCGATGGTCGGCCTGATCCCCGTGCTGGCGTGCGCGGTGCTGGAGCCGTGGGTGTTCGAGGAGCTGCCCGACTTCGCGCGGCGGCTGGAGCACCTGCTGGCGAAGCGGCCCGAGCTGCAGCAGTTCCTCAGCCGCAGCGGCGGCGGCGCGCTGCTCAGCCTGCTGGACGAGCGCAAGCTGCGGCGCGTGCTGAGCCGGATGCTGGACGAGGGCGAGTTCCTCTCGCCGCACGGCATCCGCAGCCTGTCCGCGGCGCACCGCGAGGGCCTGGAGGTGCAGGTCGCCGACCAGGAGCACCGGATGGGCTACGAGCCCGGCGAGTCGCGCACGCCGATGTTCGGCGGCAACTCCAACTGGCGCGGCCCGGTCTGGTTCCCGACCAACGCCCTGCTCGTGGAGGCCCTGCGCACGATCGAGGAGTTCCACGGCGGAAGGTTCCACGTGGAACTTCCCACTCGCAGCACGCGGCACGTGACGGCCGGGCAGGCGGCGGACGAGCTGGTCAGACGCCTGGTGTCGCTGTTCCTGCCCGACCACGACGGCCGGCGGCCCGCGGACGGCAAGCGGATCGAGTCGACCGACTCACCCTTGTGGCGGGAGCACGTCACCTTCAGCGAGTACTTCGACGGCGACACGGGCGAAGGGCTGGGCGCCACCCACCAGACGGGGTGGACCGCACTGGTCGCGAGCCTGTTGACGGATCGTCGCCAAACCGGCGCTCTGGGTGAATCAATTGTGTGATTAATGCCAACCGGCTGAATGATTTGCGGCCATCTGCGCCCTGTGACGCAAGATTCATGCACACCGAAGTTCTGTAACACGCACGTGCTGTGCACCCAGTCACCCAAGTGGCAGTATGCCGAACACTCGACCGACACAGTTACGAGGAGTGACGCCGTGGCCCGTCGTACCAGGCACGCTGCGCTCGCCCTGTTCCCCGTGCTCGCCTTGGCGGCCACGATGACGGCGTGCGCGACCAAGGTCAACACCGGCTCGCAGGACAGCGGGTCGGGCATCTCCCTGGTCCAGAGCGGCAAGCTGGTCACCTGCACCCACCTTTCCTACAAGCCCTTCCAGTTCTCCGAGGGCGACAAGACCGTCGGCTTCGACGTCGACCTGGTCGATCTGGTGGCCAAGGAACTGGGCGTCACCCAGGAAATCTTCGACACCCCGTTCGAGACCATCACCTCCGGCGAGGTCTTCAACACCGGCAAGTGCGACCTGGCCGCGGCCGGCATGACCATCAAGCCGGACCGCGCCGAGGTCATCGACTTCTCCGAGCCGTACTTCGACGCCTCGCAGGCGCTGCTGGTCAAGAAGGACTCGCCGGTCAAGACCCTCGACGACCTCAAGGGCAAGAAGATCGGCGTCCAGCTGGAGACCACCGGCGAGATCTACGCCAACGAGAACGCGGCGAAGCACGGCTACACGGTCGTGCAGTTCGAGGACCTGCCGCTGATGGAGACCGCCGTGCGCACCGGCGCGGTGGACGCGGCCATCAACGACAACGGCGTGCTGCTGGACTACGTCAAGGAGTTCCCGGACACCGCCGTGGTCGCGGAGTTCGACACGCAGGAGAAGTACGGCGTCGGCTTCAAGAAGGGCAACACCGCCCTGAAGGCGAAGTTCGACGAGGTCCTGAAGAAGGCCAAGGACAGCGGCAAGTACGACGAGATCTACGAGAAGTGGTTCGGCAAGAAGCCGGAGTCGAAGTAACCGGCTGACGACGGGGCCGGTGCGACCGCACCGGCCCCGCGCCTTGTCCACCCCAGCCCACGAGGTAAACCCACATGGCACTCTCCAAGCGCCAACGCGCGAAGGCGTTCCGCGCCGGCCAGTACGCGTTGCTGGTCGTGGTGGCCGCCGTCCTGGCGGTCGTCGCCGACTGGGGCGAGATCCAGCGCAGCTTCTTCAACCTCGAGATCGCCGCGGAGATGTTCCCGAACGCCATCACCGTGGCGTTGAAGAACACGCTCGTCTACACGGCCCTCGGCTTCGCGTTCGGCCTGGCGCTCGGCCTGGTGCTGGCGCTGATGAAGCTCTCGCCGGTCGCGCCGTACCGGTGGCTGGCCACGATCTACATCGAGTTCTTCCGCGGTGTGCCGGCGCTGCTGGTGTTCATCGCGCTGAGCTTCGGCGTGCCGCTGGCGTTCGGGCTCCAGTTCGACATCTACTCGACCGTGATGCTGGCGCTGGGCATCGTCGGCGCCGCGTACATGGCCGAGACGATCCGCGCGGGCATCCAGGCGGTGCCGAAGGGCCAGATCGAGGCCGCCCGCTCGCTCGGCATGTCGCAGGGCCGCACGCTGCTGACCGTGGTGATCCCGCAGGCGTTCCGGATCATCCTGCCGCCGCTGACCAACGAGCTGATCCTGCTCACCAAGGACTCGTCGCTGATCTACATCATCGGCCTGGCCCGCGACCAGTACGAGCTGACCAAGTTCGGCCGCGAGACGCTGAGCCGGTCGCCGTCGCTGACCCCGATCCTGGTGGTCGGCCTGTGCTACCTGCTGATCACGCTGCCGCTGGGCCACCTGTCGCGGTACCTGGAGCGGCGCACGGGCGGCAAGAAGATCAGCACGCCGGAATCGACGGGGTTGGGGGTGTCCGCGTGAGCGAGGTGGCGGTCGAGATCACCGGGCTGAAGAAGTCGTTCGGCTCGCTGGACGTGCTCAAGGGCATCGACGTCCGGGTCGAGCGCGGTGACGTCGTGTGCATCATCGGGCCGTCCGGCTCGGGCAAGTCCACGCTGCTGCGCTGCGTGAACCTGCTGGAGGAGCCGACCGGCGGCAAGATCGTGGTCAACGGCACCGAGCTGACCGACCCGGACGTGGACATCGACGCGGCGCGCACCCGCATCGGCATGGTGTTCCAGTCGTTCAACCTGTTCTCGCACCTGAGCGTGCTGAACAACCTCATGGTGGCGCAGCGCAAGGTGCTCAAGCGGGACGCGAAGCAGGCGCAGGAAGTCGCGTTGCGCAACCTGGAGCGGGTCGGGCTGTCGGACAAGGTCAACGCCATGCCCAACCAGCTCTCCGGCGGCCAGCAGCAGCGCGTGGCGATCGCGCGGGCGCTGTCGATGGACCCCGACGTGATGCTGTTCGACGAGCCGACCTCGGCGCTGGACCCGGAGCTCGTCGGCGACGTGCTCGGGGTGATGCGGCAGCTCGCCGACGAGGGCATGACGATGCTCGTGGTGACGCACGAGATGCAGTTCGCCCGCGAGGTGGCCGACCGGGTGCTGTTCATGGACGGCGGGTACGTCGTCGAGGAAGGCCCGGCCGAGCAGGTCATCGGCGCGCCGCAGCACGAGCGCACGCAGTCGTTCCTGGCCCGCGTGCTCGACCCGACGCACCAGGGGCCGACCGGCGCCTGACCCCTGGGTGCGCCGATCCCGCCACGGGTGTCGGTCGGTGCCCCTATTGTGCTTTCCCATGGCTGAGTCGGGGGCGCGCGGGCTGGACGTGTTCGACCCCAGCCCGCCCTGCTCCGCCCGGCTGGCCGCCGCCGAGGTGCTGCGCGGCGTCGGCGAGCCGGACGGCACGTGGCGGTTACCCCGGCGGCGGGCCGGGATGCCGCCGGTGGTGCGGGTGGCGGACAAGTTCCTGACCGGCGTGCTGGACCTGCGCGCGGTGGAGTTCCCGTACCTGCTGGAGTTCGTGCGGTGCCGGTTCGAGGAACCGCCGGACCTGCGGCAGGGCAAGCTGGCCGGCATCGAGTTCGCCGACTGCTGGCTGCCCGGCCTCTCGGCGCGGAACCTGAGCAGCGCCAACGAGGTCTCGCTGGCCGGCAGCACGGTCGAGGGCCTGGTCGACCTGGTCGACGCGGACGTGGCCGGTTCGCTGTCGTTGCGGGACAGCGCCCTGGTCCTGCCCGACGGGATCGCCCTGCACGCCGACCGGTTGAAGGTCGCCGGAGGCCTGCTGGCGCAGCGGGTGCGGGTGACCGGCGAGCTGCGGATGGCGGGCGCGCACGTCGGCGGGTACTGCAACTTCAGCGGCGGGCGGCTGACCAACCCGCTCGGCCACTCGGTCAACGGCACCGGGCTGCACGTGGGCGGCAACCTGCTGATGAACGGCTGCACGTTGCGCGGCACCGTGCTGCTCGCGGGCGCGCGGGTCGACTCGGCGCTGACGCTGCGCGGCTCGACCGCCGCCGAGGGCCGGGCCGACGACGACGCGCTGGACCCGCACTCCGACCCGAACGCCACGCTCGTGTTCGACCGCATCGCGGTGGACGGCGACGTGCAGCTGGACCGGGGCTTCCGCAGCGCCGGCACCGTGCGCATGGTCAACGCCTCGCTCGGCGGCACGCTGTCGCTGTCCGGCGGCGAGTTCGACGCGATGGGCGAGGCGGACAGCGAGCCGACCGGCTACGGCCGCGCGTTGGCCACGGACACCGCGGAGCCCACGGGGTTCGGGCGCGCGCTGCACCTGGACGGCACGACGGTCGGCGGTGACATCATCGGCCGCCAGGCGACCGTGCGCGGCCAGCTGCGCATGGTCGACCTCCAGGCCAAGGGCAGCCTCATCCTCGACGGGTCCACCTTGGACAACCCGAGGGCGGACGCCGTGCTGGGCAACCGGTCGCGCATCGGCAGCAACTTCGCCGCGCGCGAGGTCGAGGTGGCCGGCGGGTTGGAGCTGCGCGCGGTGCACGTCGGCGCGAACCTCGACCTGCGCGGCAGCCGGATCACCCAGCCGGGCCGGTACCGGCACCAGCCGGCGGGCAAGCCGTCGCTCGACGTCGGCGGCGCGATCATCGGGCGCGACCTCATCTGCGCGCGTGGTGCGAAGGAGTTCGTCGCGCACGGCGGCGTGCGGGCCAGGCGGGCGCAGGTGGGCCGGATGGCCACGTTCGCGGGCGCCGTGCTGGGCGACAAGCTCGACGCGCACGCGTTGAACCTGCTCGGGATGGCGGTGCAGGAGCTGGAGCTGACGCCGATCAGCCCGCCGCGCGGCGACGTGACGCTGCGGCAGGTGCGCTGCACGGTGTTGGACGACAACGAGGTCTTCTGGGGCGCGACCGGGCGGATCGACCTGGAGGAGTTCCGCTACGACTCGCTGCGGCACCCGATCGACCTGCGTGACGACGACGAGGTCGACCGGCGGCTGCGCTGGCTGCGGCAGGCGATGCGGCGCACGTACCGGCCGGGTCCGTACGACCAGTTCGCCGAGATGCTGCGCGCGGGCGGCAACGACGAGCACGCGGCCACCGTGCTGGTGGAGAAGCAGCGCCTGCGGTACCGGGCGGTCGCCGAGGGCCGCCGCCGGCTCCGACCGCTCGTGCTGCTGTGGAGCTGGCTGCAACGCGCGATGGTCGGCTACGGCTACCGGCCGGCCCGCGCGCTGGCCTGGCTGGTGGTGGCGTGGCTGCTGGGCAGCATCTGGTTCGCCACCGGGCCGGAGCTGGAGGAGATCAACGCGGACGACGAGCTGTCGTGGAACGCGTGGCTGTACACCATCGACCTGGTGGTGCCGATCGTCGACTTCGGCAACAAGAACCGGTGGAACCCGCCGGGCCTGTCGCAGTGGATCGCGTCCGGGCTGATCGTGACGGGGTGGGTGCTGGCCACGACGGTGGCGGCGGGCGTGACCCGGCTGCTGAAGCGCTGACCCCGCTCATTCGCGTACGTGGCCTGGCCGGTCGACGGCGTGACCTAGGGTGGCGGCCGTGACGGATCTGGTGCTGGCACTGGACGTCGGCGGCACGAAGATCGCCGGTGCGCTGGTGGACCGGGATGGCGCGGTGCGGCGGGCGGTCCGGGTGGCGACGCCCCTCGGCGCGGCGGAGGAGACCTGGGGCGCGGTGGCGTCCGTGGTCGAGGAGGTCCTGCGGGGCGAGGGCGTGGCGGGGGTCGGCATCGCGTCGGCCGGGCCCGTGGACGCCGACGCGGGGACGGTCAGCCCCATCAACGTGCGCGGGTGGCGTGGTTTCCCGTTGCGCGACCGCGTGTCCGCGTTGCTGCCCGGTGTGCCGGTGGAGCTGGCGGGCGACGGGCCGTGCATGGCGCTCGGCGAGCACTGGCTCGGCGCGGGCCGGGACAGCCGGTTCATGCTCGGGCTCGTGGTGAGCACGGGTGTCGGCGGTGGGCTGGTGCTCGGTGGCCGGGCGTTCGGCGGGCGCACGGGGAACGCCGGGCACATCGGGCACGTGGTGGTCGAGCCGGACGGCGAGCCGTGCACGTGCGGTGGGCGCGGGTGCGCGGAGACGGTGGCCGGTGGGCCGCGGATGGTGGCCTGGGCGCGCCGGCAGGGCTGGGCGGCGCCGGACGAGGCGGACGCGGCGCACCTGGCGGCGGCCGCCGGCGCGGGCGAGGAGATCCCGAAGGCCGCGTTCGAGCGGGCCGGGCGGGCGGTCGGGCTGGCGATCGCGGCCACGGCCGCGGTGGTCGACCTGGACCTCGCCGTGGTCGGCGGCGGCGTGGCGCAGGCCGGTGACCTGCTGTTCGACCCGATCCGCCGGGCCGTCGCCGACCACTGTGGACTGTCCTACCTGGACTCCCTGCGCGTCGAGCCCGCCCGGCTCGGTGGCCAGGCGGGACTCGTCGGCGCGGCGAGGTTGGTGCTCGGCTAGTGCGGTGACCGGCGTCCTTCGCCGGTCACCGAGCCGGCTAGTGGACGGCGATGGGCTTGACCCGGTCGCTGTCCTCGTCCACGTGGTAGTCGTCGCCCTGCGTCTCGTCGGTCCCGTTGAACCACCGGGCCTTCTTGGCGATCAGCGTGACGATGACGGCGACCAGCAGGTTCGCCACGACGGCGAGCGCGCCGACGTAGATCTGCACGACCGACCCGGCGAACGGGTGCCAGCCGAACAGCGACAGCTGGCCCAGCGGCAGCGCGGAACCGGCGAAGTGCGACTTGCCGACGGCCGGGTTGCCGATGTTGTACAGCAGCCACATGCCCCAGCCCATGCCGACGACCCAGCCCGCGATGAGGCCCCACACGTGGAACCACCGCGTGTAGAGCGCGATCGCCACGGCCGGCAGCGTCTGCAGGATCATCACACCGCCGATGAGCTGCAGGTCGATGGAGAACTGCGGGTCGATGAACACGATGAACGCGACCGCGCCGAACTTCACCACCAGCGACGCCAGCTTGGCCTGCTTGGCCTCCTGCGCCGGCGAGGCGTCCTTCTTCAGGTACTCCTTGTAGATGTTGCGCGTCCACAGGTTCGCCGCCGCGATGGACATGATCGCCGCAGGCACCAGTGCGCCGATCGCGATGGCCGCGAACGCCACGCCCGCGAACCAGCTCGGGAACTCCTGGCCGAACAGCACCGGGATGATCGTGTTGGTGTCCGGGCGGCCGGTGGCCTGGTTGGTGATCGGCTTGGCGCCCGCGGAGATGGCGACGAAGCCGAGCATCGCCAGCAGGCCCAGCAGCAGCGAGTACGCGGGCAGCGCGACCATGTTGCGCTTGATCACGTTGCGGCCGCGCGAGGCCAGGATGCCGGTCAGCGAGTGCGGGTACAGGAACAGCGCCAGCGCCGACCCCAGCGCCAGCGTGGCGTACTGGAGCTGGTTGGTGCCGGTCAGGACGATCCCGTCGGCCTTGCTCTCGGTCGCGGCGTACTTCGCCTGCGCGGTGTCGAAGATCGCGCCCCAACCGCCGAACTTGGACGGCAGGTAGATCACCGCGACCAGGATCACGATGTAGATCAGCGTGTCCTTGACGAACGCGATCAGCGCGGGCGCGCGCAGGCCCGACTGGTAGGTGTAGAGCGCGAGGATCACGAACGCGATGAACAGCGGCAGGTGGCCGAGGATGCCGGAGCCGTTGAGGCCCATCGTGCGCAGCACGGCCTCCAGGCCGACGAGCTGCAGCGCGATGTACGGCATGGTGGCCACGATGCCGGTGATGGCGACCAGCAGCGCGAGCCAGTGCGAGCCGTACCGGCCGCGGACGAAGTCGGCCGGCGTCACGTAGCCGTGCACGCGGGACACCGACCACATGCGGACCAGCGGCAGGAACACGATCGGGTACAGGATCACCGTGTACGGCAGCGCGAAGAAGCCCATGGCGCCGGCGCCGAAGACCAGCGCGGGCACGGCCACGAACGTGTAAGCCGTGTACAGGTCACCGCCGACCAGGAACCAGGTGATCCACGAGCCGAACTTGCGACCGCCCAGGCCCCACTCGTCCAGGTGATCGAGGGTGTCGCCCGCCTTCCACCTGGCCGCGACGAAGCCCAGGACGGTGACCAGCAGGAACAGCGCGCTGAACACCACCAACTCGGTCCACTGCATTACTTGGCCCCCTCGTCCAGGTCGTCCACGCCCAGCCGGTCCGGCTTGCCCTTGACGACGGGTTCGTCCTTGGTCTTGACGTAGACCAGGCCCACGCAGAGCACGCCGACCGGGACCCAGGCGAACTGGTACCAGTAGAAGAACGGCAGCCCGAGCACCCTCGGCTCATCGAAGTTGAACCAGGGCGTGACGAGCATGAGCAGCGGGACCACCAACAACAGGTTCCAGTTGCTCCAGCGGAGGCTGGATTTTCGAGCAGACGGCATGTGCCCCTCCGTACGGCGGCCCGGTGACGCGGTGTCGCGCATGGTAGGTCGGAGGAGGGACAGTAGTCACCATGTCGGGTGCATTACCGACTCATGAAGTAGCTGGATCGTGACCAACTACCGCTCCGCGCGCAGCCCGGTGACCAAGTGCTTCTCGGCGCGGTCGAAGTAGGTGAGCAGCGCTTCTTCGGCCTGCCGAACCTCGCCCGCGTCGAGGCGGTCCACGATGGACTGGTTCAACGGCAGGTAGTCGCGGTGGAACTCCTCGGGGTCGCCCATCACGTGGAACGCGAGCCGCACCTCGGCCAGCAGCCGCTCCATCTCCTCGTCCAGCCGGGCGCTGCCGGCCAGCGCGGTGATGGCCTGGTGGAACTTGACGTTCGCGGTGCCGACGCCGGTCCAGTCGTCCTGGTCGCGGAAGGTCGAGCCGAGGGCGACGGCGTCGCGGACGGCCCGCCTCGCGTCCTCCGCCACGTGCGGCCAGCGGCGGACCGCGCCGCACTCGATGACCCGGCGCGCGGCGTAGAGGTCCACGATGTCGGGCACGTCGGGGCGGCGGACGAACACGCCCTTGCTGTACTCGTGCACGAGCAGGCGTTCGTGGGTGAGCAGGCGGAACGCCTCGCGCAGCGTGTTGCGGGAGACGCGGAGGGCTTCGCCGAGGGCCTTCTCGTTGAGCTGCTGCCCGGGCTTGATGTCGCCGTCGAGCACCCTGGTGCGCAGCTTGTCCGCCACGCGCTCGGCGGTGCTGGAGCGGTCGAGGTCGCCGCGGTCCTTCGCGAGGGCGGTCAGCCACCCGTCCGCCTGAGCTGTGGTCATGGTGACCGAGTCTAGTGCCCCACAAGTCAAATGGAGTATTGAAGGATCGTTGAACAATCCCTACATTGAACGACAGGTGAGGGGAGGGTTCATGGACCTCAACGCGGACCTGGGCGAGGGCTTCGGCCGCTGGGCCCTGGGTGACGACCGGGCGCTGCTCGACGTCGTGACCAGCGCGAACGTCGCCTGCGGCTTCCACGCCGGTGATCCGGAGACGATGCGGCGGACGTGCGAGCTGGCGGCGGCGCGGGGCGTGGCGGTGGGCGCGCACGTCGGGTACCGGGACCTGAACGGCTTCGGCAGGCGGTTCGTCGACGTGGCGCCGGAGACCCTGACCGCCGAGGTGCTCTACCAGTTGGGCGGGCTGGACGCGTGTGCCCGTTCGGCGGGGACGCGGGTGGGGTACGTCAAGCCGCACGGCGCGCTCTACAACGCGCTGGTCGCGCACGAGGCGCAGGCCGACGCGGTGGTGGACGCGGTGCGCGCGTTCGACCCGGCGCTGCCGGTGCTCGGGCTGCCGGGCGCGGTGTGGTTGAAGCGGGCGGAGGTGGCCGGGCTGCCGGTCCGCTACGAGGCGTTCGCGGACCGGGCCTACACGGCGCTCGGCACACTGGTGGACCGGCGGCGGCCCGGCGCCGTGCTGCACGACGTGGGCGCGATCGCGGCGCGGTGCGTCGTGCTGGCGACCGAGGGGCGGGTGCGTGCGGTGGACGGGCAGGTGCTGCGGATGCCGGTGGACTCGATCTGCGTGCACGGCGACAGCCCCGGCGCGGTGGCGGTCGCGCGGGCGGTGCGGTCGGCGTTGACCGACGCGGGTGTGGTGCTGGGCCCGTTCTCCGGCGGGTTGGACCGGTTGAGCGCGTGATCCTCAGGCCGTGACGGGCGGGTGGGCCGGGGCGATGCCCATCCGGTCGAGCAGGCCCAGGATCGCGTCGACCTTGGCCAGGACCTGGTCCGGGTCGATCCGCTGGGGCGAGGTGGTGAAGACGAGACCCGCTTCGAAGGTCAGCAGGAGGGGCATCGCGCTCACGAACGGGTTGGCGCCCGCCTGGCCGAGCATCCACTCGACGACCTGCGGGGTGAACGCGCGGGTGGCGGCGGACGGGTCCGAGGTGAACACGGTGAACTCCCGGCCCAGCGGTTCCGGCAGGCCGGCGGGCAGCCACTGGCGCTGCTCCCGCACCACGGTCACCGGCGCCTCGGCGGCCGGTCCGGCGGCCTGGGCGCGGTCCGGGGCCAGCGGCCGGCCCAGGAAGTCCACGAGGACCCGGCGGCCGATCTTCATCGGCGGCACGATCGCGGTGGCCACCTCGATCCGGTGCTCGTGAGCCGTGGCGGAGCTGGTCGAGTTGGCCTTCTCCATCGACGCCTCGCCGACGCGCACGGCCCAGTTGCCGCGCCGGAAGTCCAGCGCGGTCTCGAAGCGGGGTGCGCGGACCGTGCCCAGCCGGCCGGCGACGCCGTCGGTGGAGCTCTTCATCGGTGGCAGGAGGTCGGCCGACCACGCGCGGACGTCCGCGGGGTCGGCGACCCGACCGCCGAGGCCGTTCGCGAGCACGGCCAGGGCGTCGGCCTGGGCCTGGTCCTCCTTCCGGGCGCCGCGCGACTGGAACCAGCGCAGCAGGGCGAAGAGCACCACCAGGGCGGCGACGACGTAGAGCAGTTCCATGATCAGATGTCCAGGTATCCCGTGGTCTGCTGCTTGGACTGGTCCTCGCCGATGCCCGCGTACTGGTCCGCCTTCTCCTGGGCGGACTGGTTGCGCAGGGGCTTGTCGATGCCGGCGTTCGCGCCCGTGCCGATGCCCAGCTGGGAAGCCGCCGCGTCGGTCACCGCGCCCACCATCGACTTGCCGAAGCCCTCCTGCAACCGCTCGCCGAGCATGCCGTCCTTGCTCCACAGCTTGACCAGCGCCGACTTGTCGCCGCCCGCCTTGAGGGCGTCCGCGGCCAGGCTGCCGGCGTGCTTGTTGGCCATGGAGCGCTGGAAGGCGGTCTTCACGTTGCCGACCCGCTTGGCCAGGTTGCGCAGGAAGTCGAGGATCTTGGTCAGGAACTGCTTCAGCTTGGCCACGATCCGGGCCACCTTGCTGCCGGTCGTCGCCACCCGCACGCCCGTCGCGGCGCCCGCCGCCGCGGTCGACGCGCCGAAGCTCGGCACCGCCGCCGCCAGCGCGGGGATCCAGATCATGACCAGCCAGGTGATCAGCTCGGTGAGGATCGCCTTGATGAAGTCCTCGACAATCGTCATGATCATGCTGGAGGTCTGGAGCATCTGCGCCAGCTCACCGGCCTGGCCCGCGACGCCGTCGATGCCGTTGGCGAACTCGCCCAGCTTGGTGCTGGCCACCTCCGACGCGGGGCCGCCCCAGCTCGTCACCGAGCTCTGCAGGTCCTGGTCGAACTGCTCGCGCAGCTTGGCCACGCCCTCGCCGATGGCGCTGAAGTTCTCCGCCGCCTGCGCCAGCGCGGGACCGTCGCCGCTGACGAAGTGGATCGCGTCCTCCAGCGGCTGCACCACGCTGATCAGGAAGTTCAGCCCCTGCCCGACCAACCAGCCGATCGGGTCGGTCGCGATGCCCAGGGCGGAGGTGCCGAGCGAGCCGATCAGCGCGGAGCCCTCGGACATGAGGCCGGTGACCTCGGCGCCGCCCTTCTCCTCCGCCTTGCCCGCCGCTTCCTTGATCTTGAGGTAGTTGCCGTAGAAGGGGGCGGCCTCCGCCATCTTCTGGCTGGTGTCCTTCTCGCCGACGGTGATCTCGACGCCGCCGGCCTCGGTCTTTACTTCAGCCATCCCGGATTCCCCCGCCCCTACTGGTTGTCGAGCTCGACTTGCAGGCCGTTCAGCAGCTGCTTGACGGCTTCTTCCTGCGCGTCGTAGTCCTGAGCCGCGCCGTTGAACTTGTCCGCGCCGGACTGCAAGCCGTCCTGCAGGGCCTGGAACAGGTCGTTGAGGTCGCCGAGCATCCGGGTGTAGTCGTCCTTGACGAACAGGCCGACCACGCCCCACGACTTGTCGCCCACGTCCGCCTTGGCGACGAGGCCCGCGATCTCGGAGGCCGTGCCGCGGTGGCCGTCGAGCTTGCCGGCGAACGCCCGCAGCTCCTGGGGGTTGACGTCGAAGCCACTCATCGCGTGCTCACCGGTCCTCGTCGTCGAAGAGGTTCAAGAAACGGCCGTCCTGGTTCTGCGCGGGCCCCGAGCGGGGCGGGGGCGGCGGCTGGTCGTCGTCGCGCAGGAACCGACGCTGCGAGAAGTCGTCCGGTTCCTCGGGTGGCGTCGGCCGGCGCGGCGGGGCCGGGCGGGCGGCCGGCCCGGGCGGCGGCGGCATCCGGTTCGGTCCCGGGCCCGCCATGGGCGGCGGCGGTGCGGCGTAGGGCGGTGCGGCGGGCAGCGGCGCCTGCGGCGGCGGGGCCTGTTCGGTCATGGTGCGCAGCTCCTGCGGCGTGACGCCGAACAGCTGGGCCTGCGTCTCCAGCACCTGGTCGGTGAGGTGCAGGTCGTCGCCGAGCGCGTTCTCCACGATGCCCGCCTGGCGACGTGCGGCCTCGGCGACGGCTTGGCGCAGCGTCGCCATGATCGCGCCGGCCAGCGCGTGCGGCGGTCGGCGCATGGCGGTGTCCGACAGCCGGATGTCCTTGATCGCGCCGGACGGGCCGGCCACGACGGTCACCGCGCGGTCGGGCGAGGTGGCCACCACCTCCATCGCGGCGAGTTCCTGCTGCATCTGGTCGATGCCGGCGACCTGCTGGTCGACCCGGTGCAGCTTGGACTGGAACTGTTCGAACTGGGCGACGAGCTGGTCGAACTCGGCCGACACGACAGGACCTCCGGGGAGCTTTCGACTGCGGCGGCACGCACGGCGCCGGTGAGCGGGACTCATAGTGGCAAGCGGATGACCCGCTTTGTGCCCGAACGGGTGAAAAGACTCTCCGTTCAACCCAGCGGGCCGTTCGGCGGGTTCCTTGACCCGGTCGTGGTTGGGCAGCATCGCGCGGGTGATCAGACGACTCCAGGCAGTGATGACACTCACACTCGGTCTGTCCCTCCTCTCCGTCCCCGGCGTCGCGCACGCCCAGCCCGCGCCGTGCTTCGACCCGAACGCGCCCATCACCGTCGAAGAGCAGCGGTTGGACGACCGCCTCACGCCGACGGGGCCCGAGGTCGGCCCCGAGCTGGTGCGTCTCGCCGGCTTCGAGGACGACGTCAGCCGCTTCACCGCCCGGCTGTGCGAGCCGATCTCCTACTCGCAGGTCATGTACCACGCGCTCGCCGGCGGGACGCAGCTGTGGCAGGCCGCGGTGGGGCGGGCGCAGTCGGCCCAGGCCTGGGACTCCTACGACGACCGGCCGCTGTACTGGGCGCGGCTGCTCGCGACCAAGGCGCTGCGGCAGTGGCAGCCGCGGGACTGGCGGCTCGACGCGGCCGGGCGGGCGAGGCTGGTCGAGGCGTTCGACCGCACCTCCCGGGGCGTGGAGCACGTGCGGTTCGGCGCCGGCGTCCGGCGGATCGCGGTGACCGGGTTCGACCCGTTCCAGCTCTTCGGGACGTCCGTGCGCCGCAGCAACCCGTCGGGCGCGTCGGCGTTGCAGCTGGACGGGAAGGTGATCAGCACGCCGTCCGGGCCGGTGGTGGTCGAGGCCGCCGTGCTGCCGGTGCTGTGGGGCGCGTTCGACCAGGGGGTCGTGGAGCGGTTCTACGGCGCCGCGCTCGGTTCCCGGGCCGACGCCCTGGTCACGATCAGCCAGGGCCGCGACGGGCAGTTCGACGTCGAGCGGTGGGCCGGGCGGTTCCGGGGCATCTACCCGGACAACGACAACGTGTCGGCACCCGGTGTGGTGCCGGACGCGGCGGGGTGGCCGCAGCCGGCGCACGAGTTCATCGAGACCACGCTGCCGCACCAGCGCATGATCGACGCCGGGACCACGCCGTTCCCCGTGTACTACAACCGGTCCTTCTGCGAGTGGCCGCTGGGGACGGTCCCCGCACCCGGCACGGGCACGGCGGACTGCCGCTCCGACGAGCCGACGCCCGGCGCGGCGGCGGCCGAGGGCAGCGGCGGCGACTACCTGTCCAACGAGTCGATGTACCGGGCCAACCGACTGCGGCTCGGCTTGAACGCCACCGCGGTCGCGGGCGGCCACCTGCACACTCCCGTGCTCGGCCAGCCCGCCGACCCGGCCGCGCTGACGGACGCGGCGTTCGAGCGCGACCGCCGGGCGATCGCCGACCAGGTGGTGGCGCTGGTGTCAGTAATCTGACCCGTGTGAAGGGCTGGCGGGCGGCGGTCGCGGCACTGGCCGCGCTGTCGCTCGCCGCCTGCACGGCGCCGGTGGAGGGCCTACCGGACGGCGAGGTCGTCCGCCCCTCCCTCACGCCGACCGCCGACCAGCTGCCGAAAGCCGGTCAGTGCACGGACACCGGCCTCGAAGTGCTCGACTGCAAGGCCGAGCACGAGGCCGAGGTGACCGAGGTCGGCCTCCTGGACGGCCTCGGGTCCGAGTACCCGAACGACCGCGACCTGCGCCGGGCCGCCCTGCCCGCGTGCCGCGCCGCGCTCACCGCGTACCTCGGCAGCCCCGACCACGATGCCACCCGCCTGCAGGCCCATGCCCTGTGGCCGAGCCGCGACGGCTGGGCGAAGGGCGACCGCTGGCGCGTGTGCACGGTGGTCGAGCTCAAGCCCGACGGCACGCGCGTGCGGCGCAAGACCAGCGCCAAGGACCTCCTCAAGGCGGCCGGGTTCGGCACGGTGCAGCTGTGCGCGACCGCGTCACCGGGCGAGGCGAAGGACGCCGGGATCACCGCCTGCGACCAGCCGCACAAGGCGGAAGCCGTGCCGGGCGTGCTCGCGCTGGGTAATCCCCAGGACCCGACGCCGTCCCTCGACCAGGTGAACGCCAAGGCGGCCGAGCACTGCGCGAGGGCCGTGACGAACTACGTCGGCGCGCCGCGGGAGGACGTCTTCGCGTCCTGGCGGTCGTTCGGCAGCCAGGCGTGGTCCGAGGGCTACACGTCGGCGGTCTGCTACGCCGAGGCGACGCGCCCGTTCACCGGCCGGCTGTGGGGCCTGGGGAAGAACGCCCTCCCCGGCTGACCCCGGTCGTCCCCACCTGTCCCCACTGACCCACAGGCTGTGCACAGTTCCATCCACAACCTGTGGACAACTAGCGCCGGCGCCAGGACAGCACCACCAGCAGCACGCCCACCAGAACCGGCGCGCCGCTCTCGAACACCGGCCTGAGCACGGGCAAGAAGGGGTACGCGCCCAGTTCGAACAGCACCGAGGCGGTCAACGCGGCCAGCCCGGCGGCCAGCGGCGCGGCTGGGGACAGCTTCCCCAACGACACCAGACCCACCAGCAGTCCCGCGAGTCCCAACGCCACCAGCCCGCGCAGCCGCACCTCGTCGAACTGGTCCAGCGCGTAGCCCCACGCGAAGGCGCCGACCGCGGCGGCGAGGGCGCCGAGCACGAAGCCGGCCACGTGCCACCACGCCGACACCCGCGTGCGCTCGCGCTTCGCGGCCACCCCGGCCGGGTGATACCGCACGACGCCCGGAGCCGGCCCGACCTCCGCCTCCGGCAGGCGGTCGTAGTGCAGTCCGCCCAGGAAATCGTCCTGCTGGGTCACTCCTCCTTGGTACCTCCGGACGAGCCGAAAATCACCCGGAGCAACCAAAAAGAGACCCGGTGGACGCCGTTGGCCACCGGGTCTCACGCCGAGGGGTCTCGGGTGGGAGAGGCTCAGCCGAGCCGGAGCTTCAGCGCCTCCAGCTCGTCGCGCAGCGAGGTCGGCACCTTCTCGCCGATCTTGGCGAACCACTCCTCGATCATCGGGATCTCGGCGCGCCACTCGTCGGCGTCGAAGTCCAGCGCGGCCTCGACGTCCTCGCGCGGCGCGCCCAGCCCGTCCAGGTCCAGCGCGTCGGCGGTCGGCACGTGCCCGATCGGCGTCTCGACCGCGGCGGCCCTGCCCTCGATGCGCTCGACGGCCCACTTCAGCACCCGCGAGTTCTCGCCGAACCCGGGCCACAGGAACCGCTTGTCCTCGCCGCGGCGGAACCAGTTCACGTAGAAGATCTTCGGCAGCTTGTCCGCGTCGGCCGACTTGCCGGTGTCGATCCAGTGCTGGAAGTAGTCACCCGCGTGGTAGCCGATGAACGGCAGCATCGCCATCGGGTCGCGCCGCACGACGCCGGTCTTGCCGACGGCCGCCGCGGTCGTCTCGCTGGACAGGGTGGCGCCCATGAACACGCCGTGCTGCCAGTCGCGCGACTCGGTGATCAGCGGGACCGTGGTGGCGCGGCGACCGCCGAAGAAGATCGCCGAGATCGGCACGCCCTTCGGGTCCTCCCACTCGGGCGCCTTGATGTCGCACTGGGCGATCGGCGTGCAGTAGCGGGAGTTCGGGTGCGACGACAGCTCCTCGCCGCCGGGCGTCCAGTCCTGCTTCTTCCACGAGGTCAGGTGCGCGGGCGGCTCGCCCATGCCCTCCCACCACACGTCGCCGTCGTCGGTCAGCGCGACGTTGGTGAACAGCGAGTTCCCCTTCTCGATGGTGCGCATCGCGTTGGGGTTGGTGTGGTAGTCGGTGCCGGGCGCGACGCCGAAGAAGCCGTTCTCCGGGTTCACCGCGTACAGCCGGCCGTCCTCGCCGAAGCGCATCCACGCGATGTCGTCGCCGAGGGTCTCGACCTTCCAGCCCGGGATGGTCGGCTCCAGCATGGCGAGGTTGGTCTTGCCGCAGGCGCTGGGGAAGGCCGCCGCGATGTAGTAGGACTTCCGCTCCGGCGACGTGAGCTTGAGGATCAGCATGTGCTCGGCCAGCCAGCCCTCGTCGCGCGCCATCACCGAGGCGATGCGCAGCGAGTAGCACTTCTTGCCCAGCAGCGCGTTGCCGCCGTAACCCGAGCCGAACGACCAGATCATCCGCTCTTCGGGGAACTGCGTGATGTACTTCGTGTCGTTGCACGGCCACGGGACGTCGGCCTGGCCCGGCTCCAACGGAGCGCCGATCGAGTGCAGCGCCTGGACGAAGTCGGCGTCCTCGCCGAATCGCGCGAGCGCCTTCGCACCCATGCGGGTCATGATGTGCATCGAGACGACGACGTACTCCGAGTCGGTGATCTCCACGCCCAGCATCGGCTTCTCGGCGTCGAGCGGGCCCATGCAGAACGGGATCACGTACATCGTCCGACCGCGCATGCTGCCGCGGTACAGCTCGGTCATCGTCGCCTTCATCTCGGCGGGGTCCATCCAGTTGTTCGTGGGGCCCGCGTCCTGCGGGTCCACCGAACAGATGAAGGTGCGCTCCTCGACCCGCGCCACATCGGTGGGATCCGACGCCGCCCAGAACGAGTTGGGTTTCTTCTTCAGCGGAACGAAGGTGCCCGCGGCCACGAGCTTGGCGGTGAGCCGGTTCCACTCGTCCTGGGAGCCGTCGGCCCACACCACTTCATCGGGGCAGGTCAGCTCTGCGACCTCGCGCACCCAGGACACCAGGCGCGCGTGGTTGGTCGGTGCGTGGTCGAGACCGGGAATGGTCACTGCCGTCATCTCGTCTCGTCTCCTAGCTGAGCGCCAGCCCACGGTGGACGCCGTTGTCCGGGTGGGACGTCCTCGCGAATGGCTCCGCCCGCCCGGTGGAGGGCGTGCCGTTTAAGGGGATAGACGGAGGTTAGCCGGGTTAATCGCGGGTAACGCACATCTGACCTGTCGGCTGGCTCACAAAACCGATTCTGGAATCGATTCAGCACCCGATCACCACAAATCCGGCTGTGACCTGGGCTTTAGTCGGCGGAATGCAAGACCGGCCCGGTGCGTCGATCGCCACACGTTCAGGTGTCTGAACAGTAACGCTATGAGAGCGCTCTCACAGTTGGGCGCAAAAATTGCTGCTCCGAAATGCCCGGATTTCTCGACCGTTTCAGGAACGGCGGACGGGCGGCCCGAGCAACGCGATCAACGGCTCTTCCACTTGCGCCACAAGGGATTCACCGAACACGCACAGCGTGTGTTCCCAGGGGTGCCCGAACGTGCCGAGGCGGAGATCGCGGGTGACGTACAGGAAGTAGTCGCCGTCCGGGTACGCGTGGCCGGGCCACGGCGGTTGCCCCGGTCGGCCGACGCGGTCCGGCTCGAACCGGTAGCCGACGTGCTGCCAGTCGAGCCAGTACAGCTCCTCGTCCCCGGCCTCCCGCAGCCCGGCGACGATCACGCTCTGCAGTTCGTCCAGGCCGTCCTCGTCGACGTTCAGGTGCCACGTCACCGAACCGGGTGGTTCCGTGATGCCGGGAAAGGCCCTCGTGCTCGGCCGGAAGTCGAGCAGGCGGTCGACCAGGCGCCAGACCTCGTCGTGCTCCGCCTGGTCGAACAGCACGGCGACCGGACGTGTCGCGGCGGGCGGGCGCGGCGGGGTCCAGTGGTAGGAGCGGGCGGTGGCGACCTCGCGGAAGCCCGCCTCCAGCAGCACGGCGCGCAGCTCGCCGTCCGCTTCGGCGAAGAACGTCGACCCCGGCCCGGCCCACCGCGACCACTCGGCCACCACCTGCGGCCACGGGCGGGTGAGCCCACCGATCACCACGGCGCCACCGCCCGCGGGCTCCGCCCACCCCGCGCCCACGACCCGGCCGCGTTCGAGCACGACCTGGACGTTCGCGTCGAAGTGCCGGGCCGGGCCGTCGACCTCGAGGTCGGCGAACGGCGTGCGGTGGCGGCCCCGGGCCAGCCGTCGCACCTGCGGCAGGTCTTCGGCCCGCGGTTCGCGCACGTCACGGCTCGGCGAGGCGGTGATCTCGTGCGCGACCAGGACGGCACGCTCCCAGCCCGGCGTGAAGCCGGCCGCGAGCAGGTGCGAGGGGAGGTCGGGCGCCTCGTGCGCGTAGGTCTTCCACTCGACCGGCTCGCCGCGCTCGGCGAAGTGGCGCAGTTGCCGATCGACGAGGGCGGCGAGATCGACCCCGGGCAGGTCGGGGTGCTCGACCGTGCCGTGCGTGCCGTAGTGGACGCGGGTGACCGGACCGTCCTGCTCGACCACCGCGCCGATCGGCGTGCTCCACGGTCGGCGCGGCCACGCGTCGTCGGCGGGTCGGGTCGTGCGCCGCGGCGGGCGTGGGCGGACCGGGGTGGCGTCGAGGAAACCGCTGATCGCGGCGACGACCTGGGGTGAGGCGAAGTCCGGCACGGTGAGGTTCAGGCCGCCCGCCACCGGGCCGTCCGGGCCGGGCGTCGTGAGGACGAGCGTCGACGCGCGGACCCGGCCGAGCTCTTCCCGGGACGCGGCGTCGGCGCCCAGGCCGGCCACGATCACGCGGTCCGGCGTCGCGCCGGCGAGGACCATCCGCACCACCAGCAGCGCGCCGACGCCGTGACCGCCGAGGTCGTAGCCGGCGGGGTCGTCGGTGGCCAGGTGGTCGAGCAGGGCGAGCCCGGCGGCGGTCGGCGCCCCGTCCGGCACGTCGACCAGGACCACCCGGTGGCCTCGGGCGACGAGGGGGTCGACGTGCGGCAGCCACAGGTCGGCGGTGTCGTCCGAGCCGCCGGCGAACAGGACCAGCGGACGGCTGGCGCCGAAGTCGCGGTAGGCGAGCGGGGTGCCGTCCGGAGCCCGGAGGTGCTCGGTCATCCGTCGAGCCGCTTGTAGTACTGGACCTGGGGGAACGCGGTGAAGCCCGCGCGTTCGTAGGTGCGGCGCGCCGGGGCGTGGCCGGGGTCGCCGCCCGTGCCGACGACGGCCGGCGTGACGCCCGCTTCGCGGAGGCGTTCGACGGCGAAGTCGGTCAAGGCGGACCCGATGCCCTGCCGCTGGTGGTCCGGGTCGACGGCCAGCATGTGGATCTCGCCGTCCGCCACCCGGATCGCGACGAACCCGACGGCGCGGTCCTGCCGGTCGGCCACCCACACGGTCGTCGCGTCGTCCCGGCAGACGTCCTCGACGGCCCGGGCCTGCGTCGACTCCCAGTCCGGGAACAGCGCGGCGTAGATCGGACCGCCCAGCGCGGCGCGGAACGACGCGAACACCGGGGCCCACGAGCGCAGCGAGAACTCCACGACGGCGCCGATGTCGTCGGTCGTCAGCGGGCGGATGACCATGCGGCCATCATCGCGACAGGCCCACGACCCCCGCACTCGAATTCGCCGGTCGGGCCCGCCCCGATCCGGGAGCGGTCAGTTCGGGCTGATCCACTGGCCGGTGACGGAGTCGATGCGGACCACGCCCGACACGGTGACCTTGTCCTCCGAGCCGTCCGACCAGGCCTCGTCGCTGTCCGGCGTGTACTTGCCGTCCTCGCCGATGCGGCCGTGCTCGACCTCGGTCCACTCCTCGTCGCCGGTGTGCCGGGACACGGTGACCTCGCCGTCCTGGGTGATCTCGGTGGCCAGGTCGGCGCTGCCGTCGCCGTCGGCGTCGGTGAAGAGCCAGGTGTCGCCGTCCTCGTCCTTCACCACCGCGGTGTCGGCGCGGCCGTCGCCGTCGGTGTCCTCGGTGGCCGGCCCGACGTTCTGGTCGGCGCCGCCCTCCATGTCGACCACGATGGCCTTGCCGGCGTTCGTGTTGGTCTGCTCGGTCCGGTCGTCCGACGGGTCGACGGCGACCCACTCGCCGGAGTCCTCGTCGAACTCGGCCTGGGCGGTGAGCTCGCCGTCCGCGTCGAAGGAGCTCATCAGGTCGGCGTCGCCGTCGCCGTCGGTGTCGCTGAACGCGAGGTGCCCACCGTCGTCGGTCTCCACGACCGCGCTCTCCTCGACACCGTCCTGGTCGAGGTCGTAGGTCGCCTCGGCGGTGTACTCCTCGTCACCGACGGTGACCTTCAGCTCGCCGTCAGCCGCGCCTGTCTCGTCGATGTACACCGTGTCCCACCCTCCTGCGTTCCTGTACGGGTTGGACTCACGCTATGCCTGTTCGGTTCCGCTGGGGAAGGTCCGACAGAGGTCACACCCGGTCGCGGACGGCTCGGATGCGGGCCAGCAGCTCGTCGACCTTGGTCCGGCCGGCGGTCAGCTCGGCCAGCCGGCGCGTCACGGTCTGCAAGGCCTTGGCGCGCTCGCCGGCCTCCATGCGCAGCGCCTTGTCGACCTCGCGCAGCTCCGCCTCGATCGCGTCGACCCGCTTGCCCAGCGCGTCGTCCAACGCCAGCGACAGCTGCTGCTCGGCCTCGATCAGCTGCTCGGCCACCAGCTGGTCCACAGTGGACCGGGCGTCCGCGATGGCGTCCGACAGCCACTGCTTGAGGTGCTGCTTGTCGGCCGAGTGCTTCCTGGTCCGGGCCATCCACCAGCCCGCGCCGAGCCCCAGCGCGATGGTCACCGGCAGCACGATCGGGTTCAGCGCCGCCACCCCGAGCCCGGCCAGCGGCAACGCGGCCAGCCGGCCCGCGCCCAACCCGCCGGACACGCCCATGAACACCAGCAGCTTGTCCTCGGCGGTCGGCGCGCGCTTCTCCGGTGGCCGCAGCACGACCGGCGGCGTCGCGCCGCGCGCGAACTGACCCCGGATCACGGCCAGCTCCTCGGCCGAGAACAGGTCGGCCAACGCCGCGTCGGCGACCCGGGACAGCCGCACGCCCAACCCGGCGCTGATCCGACCCGACACCACCTGCAACGCCGTGTCGACCTCCTGCGGCAACGCCGCCAGCCGCTCGCGGTCGGCCGAGTCGATGGCCGTGCGGAACCACGTCTGCACGTCCCGCATCTGGCGGCTGACCTCGTGCGCACCCTCGACCCGCGCCCGCTGCACCTCGCCGCGCAGCCGCACCTGCCAGCTGCGCGTCGACGAACGGCGTTGCGAGTTCAGCTCGTCGCGCCGCCCGCGCAGCGTCTCCGCTTCCTCCTCGCCGGACGACAGCGCGCGCTTGTCCGCCTCGTTGCGCGCGATCAGCTCGTCCAGCACGGTGGCCAGCGCGCGCAGCCCGTTGGCCTCGCCGAGCATCGCCGCCCGGCCGACCACCAGCTCCTGCAACGCCTCCTGCAACGCGCCGATCCCGGACCGCTCGCGCAGCATCGCACCCGCGTCCGGGTTCGGGGCCTTGGCCGCCAGCTCGAACATCCGCGACGACACCGGGTGGAACACCGCGCCGCGGAACCTCGGCGCGTGCTCGGCCAGCAGCGCCTGGTCGGCCTCCAGCACCTGCCGCCAGCCCCGGTACTGGTCGACCTTGGTCAACGCGAACACCACGGTCTCGACGCGTTCGCCGACCGTGCGCAGGAAGTCCAGCTCACCGCGCGTGAACGGGGCCGAGGCGTCGACCACGAACAGCAGCGCGGTCGCGGTCGCGGCGGCTTCGGCGGCCAGCTCGCCGTGCACGGAGTCGAGCCCGCCGACACCCGGCGTGTCCACCACGGAGAGGCGTTCCAGCAGCGGGATGGGCGCCTCGACCTCGACGTACCGCGGCGGCAGCATGCCCTCCGGCAGCTCGTGCGCCGCCGACACCCAGTTCACGATCTCCGACCGCTCGAACGGCACCGGCGACATCGACCCGGCGTAGCAGGCGCGGGCCGACCACTCCTCGCCGTGCCGGAACACCAGGTAGGTCGCGGTGGCCACCTCGGCGTCCACCGGTGACAGGTTCGGCGTCGCCAGCAGGGCGTTCACCAGCGAGCTCTTGCCCCGGTTCGTCTCGCCGACGACCACGACCGACGCCGGGCCCGCCCGCCGCGCCTCCACGAACGACGCGGCCGACGGGTCGAGCGCGCGGACCAGGTTGGTCAGCTTCTCCCTGGTCTGCCGGACCGCCTGCGGCAGGCTGCTCATCGCGCGGTGTAGACGGTGACGACGGGCGCGCGCAGCGTCCGGCCCCGATCGGCGAAGCCGACCACCTCGGTCTCGGCCACCACGCCGTCCAGCGAGGCGTCGTTCGTCGGCACGGTGCCGCCCGCCTCGTGCCGCGACGGGTCGAACCGCTCGCCGTCGGGCCGCAACGGGGTCACGCCGATCGCCGCCAGGCCCTCTTCGAGCCGTTCCACCACCCCGGCGCTGCGGGCGCGGTCCAGCGCGTACAGGCACAGCTGCACGAGGGCGCGCCGTTCGGCCAACGCCTGGTCCAGCAGCTCGTCGGCGATGGTCGTCTCCAGCGTCGCCGCTCCCGGGTGCGTCTCCACAGCGTGGTCGGACGCCGTGCCGCCCTGTTCCGTTCCGCTCATCGCCGTCCCCGCAGTTGTTGCCAGATCAGGAAATACGCCCGGTGCACCACGTGCGCCACCCGGCTCTGCGCCGGCGTGGCCCCGAACGACGCGAAGGAGCGCCACCAGCCCGCCCGTTCCAGGGCGTAGGCGATGAGCTCCTGCGGCGGTCGGCCGCGCAGGCCGAGCTGCTCGGCGAGGTCCGGCGAGCTGCCGAACCGCAGCACCTCTTCCACCAGGTCGTTCGGCATCGCCACGGCGCCGGACGCGACCAGCGTCAACGCCTCCAGCAGCCGCAGCTGGTGCGCCTCGGGCTTGGCCAGCAGCACCTCGATCGCGTCGTGCACGCGCTGCCGCTCGTTCGGGTCGCCGGAGGCGGCGGCCAGCGAGGTCACCGACGCCAGCGCGGCGGCGGCCTTGATGCCGTCGGCGCGGGACCGGAACACCGCGTTGAGCTTGGCCCGCACGCCGTCCAGCCCGGAGGCGTCGAGGAGCTTGCGGCGCAGCGCGCCCGCGGTGATGCCCGGCTCCGCGTCGATGGCCTCGAGCGCCTTGCCGACGCCGTAGAGGTCGAGCTTCTCCAGCAGCCGGGTGCGGGTGCCGACCGGCACGTCGCACTCCCAGCTCACGAACAGGTCGGCCGAGATCAGCATGGTCTCGCGGGTCGCGTCGTCCAGCTCGGCCAGCCGGCGCAGCGCGTCCGCGTCGGCCGAGGTGAAGCCGCCGGTCTCGGTGGACTCGGCGACCAGGCCGATCACCGGCAGCACGTCGGCGACGCGCGGCTTGAGGGTGAGCGCCTGCCGCTCGGCGAGCAGCACGGCCGCCTGCCACGTGTCGCCGTTCGCGCCCTCCACGGTCTCGGCGGCGATCGTGTCGGCCTTGTTCAGCACCGCGATCGCGTTGACCGGTCCCGCCTCGCGGCTCGCGGTCGCGGCGGTGAACGCGGCGAGCGCCTGCTGGTCGTCCGCCCGCACGCCCTGCGTGACCACGTACAACACCGCCTCCGCGCCGGCCACCGCGTTGCGCGACACCGGGTCGAGCTCGCCGCCGAGCAACGCCTCGGTGCGCGCCACGGACGCCGCGTCGAGCGAGCCGAGGCCGGGTGTGTCGATCACGGTCAGGTCCCGCAGCACCGCGTTGGTGAGGTAGGCCTCGATGTGCGACACCCGCTCGACGTCGACGCCCAGGTCGGGCGGGATCGAGCCGTTCGCCTCGAACGGCAGCACCTGCTTGCGGCCGTCGGCGAAGACCACCTCGATCCGGTCCACCGTGCCGTACTGGAAGCGGGTCACCAGCCGGGTGCACTCGCCGACGTCCGTCGGCGCGACCCGGCGCCCGATCAGCGCGTTGACCAAGGTCGACTTGCCGGACTTGATCCGGCCCGCGACGGCCACCTGCAACGGCGCGGACAACCGCCGCAGCACCTCGCCCAACCCCGCCGCGGTCGCGGGCGAGACCTGGGGGCGCAGGCCGACGCAGAGGTTCGCGACCGCCGCCGAGAGCGGACCGGCGAGCTGCTTGGCCTGCGTCGTCACGCCGGAGATCGTGCCACGTGCGGGTGGCGCGCGGTTTGCGAACGGGGCGACCGGGGTATTTCCGCGACCGACGAGGGAGGTCACCCATGGAACAGGGATATGCGGTGTTCCTGCTGCTCGGGGTGGTGCTGGTGATGATCGACGGCCAACTCATCTACCGCAGCGGCAAGGGCTACATGAGCCGGGCGTACGGCGACCCGGAAGCGGCCAGGTCGATGACCCGGCTGGCGACCGTGCTGTTCCACCTCGTGGTGCTCGGGCTGCTCGCCATCGTGTCGATCATCTCGGTCGACACCGGCGACCCGGTCAAGGACGTCGTGGTGAAGCTCGGCGTCATGCTCCTGGTCCTGGCGCTGGTGCACGCGGTGACGATGATGATCCTCGGCCGCATCCGCGACCGGCAGCTCCAGCAGCAGCTGGCCGACGAGATGTCCGAGGAGCACCGCCAGTACGAGCAGCAGCGGTCCGTGCCGCCGCAGACGCGCGTCGAGCCCGTGCACGGCGCGCCCGCGCCGCGGGTCGAGGCCCGGCTCGATCCCACGCAGATCGACCCCACGCAGATCAAGACCACCAGGTAGGACCCCGGGGTTTCATCCGCCTGGAGGACTAGGCGCGGTCAACCCGTGGCGCGACGCGCGGCGTCGCGACCCCTACCTAACCTGGTCACGTGCGGCGGCTGAGCCTGTGGATGCGAGCGCACCCGGTCTTCGGGGACTCCCTGATGGCCGGGTTGCTGCTCGTGTTCGAGCTCGGCGTGCTGGCCGCGAACCAAGCGGCCGTGGCGGGCTCCACGCTGCTGTTCGTCGGCGCGATGATGATCGTGCCGGTCGTGTTCCGCCGGCAGTACCCGCTCGGCTCGTCCTACGTGATCCTGTTCGGCGGGGCGATCCAGCTGCTCACCCACGGCGACCTCGACACGGGGCTGCCGGTCCGGTTCGCCGACTTCTCGCTGGCGATCGCGCTGTACACGATCGTCGCGTACGTCGGCAGGCGGCAGGGCCTGCTGTACGCGATCTGGCTGGCCGTCGGCACGTTCGTGTGGGCGTTGTGGCCCATGGGTGCGGGCGTCGAGGCCGCGTTCATGGTGTTCGTGATCGCGGTGGTGTTCGGCTTCAGCTGGGCGATGGGGGAGTTCGTCGGCGCCCGCCGGGCCTACAACCGGGAGCTGGAGCAGCGGCTCAAGCTGCTGGAGACCGAGCGCGACCAGCAGGCGCGGATCGCGGTCGGCGAGGAGCGGTCCCGGATCGCGCGCGAGCTGCACGACGTGGTCGCGCACGCGGTGAGCGTGATGGTGGTGCAGGCCGACGGCGCGAGCTACGCGATCAGGTCGAACCCGGACCTGGCCGAGGCCGCCGTGCGGACCATCGCCGACACCGGGCGGCAGGCGTTGACCGAGCTGCGGCGGCTGCTGGGCGTGCTGCGGTCGGAGGACCAGTCCGGCACGCAGTGGGTGCCGCAGCCCGACGCGGGCGACCTGCACGAGCTGGCCGAGAACTGCCGGGCCGCCGGGCTGCCCGTCCGGCTGGAGACGCTCGGCGACCTCTCCGCGCTGCCCGCGGGCCTGGGGCTCGGCGTCTACCGGATCGTGCAGGAGGCGTTGACGAACACGTTGAAGCACGCGGGCGCGGGCGCCTCGGCGGTCGTCCGCGTCACCCAGGCGGGAGATCGGGTGGAGGTGGAGGTGGCCGACGACGGGTTCGGCACGCCGCACGACCTGGTCGCGGTGTCCGGGGGCAACGGGCTGATCGGGATGCGCGAGCGCGCCGGCGTGCTCGGCGGCACGCTGGAGGCGGGTCCCAACCCGGGCGGCGGGTGGCGGGTCCGCGCCGTGCTGCCGCTGGTCCCGTCGTAGGGTGCCGTGCCGGCTGGGAAAGGTGACTTCGTGATCCGGGTACTGCTCGTGGACGACCAGGAGCTCATGCGCATGGGCTTCCGGATGGTGCTCGGCGCGCAAGAGGACGTCGACGTGGTCGGCGAGGCGGCCAACGGGCTCGACGCCGTGCAGCTGGCCGAACGGCTGCGGCCGGACGTGGTGCTGATGGACGTGCGCATGCCCGTGCTCGACGGGGTCGAGGCGACCAAGCGGATCGCCGAGGCGGGCACCGCGAAGGTGCTCGTGATGACCACGTTCGACCTGGACGAGTACGCGTTGTCGGCGCTGCGCAACGGCGCGTCCGGGTTCCTGCTCAAGGACACGCCGCCGGGTGACCTGGTGTCGGCGCTGCGCGCGGTGGCCAGCGGCGACGCGGTGGTGTCGCCCTCGGTGACCAAGCGGCTGCTGAGCCGGTTCCTCGGCGAGGGCGGCGGCGAGCTGCGCGACGCGGCGGTGCTGGAGGCGCTGACCGAGCGGGAGCGCGAGGTGCTCGTGCTGATCGCCAAGGGGCTGTCGAACACCGAGATCGCGCGGAAGCTGTTCCTGTCCGAGGCCACGGTGAAGACGCACGTGGGGCGCATCCTGGCGAAGCTCGAACTGCGCGACCGCGTGCAGGCCGTGGTGCTGGCCTACGAGACGGGACTCGTCCGACCCGGCGACGTCTGACCGGGCCGGACGCGTCCCGCGAGGCTCACCGGTACTTCGACGCGTCCGCCGTCGTCGGGTCGACGCCCGCCTTGAAGACCTCCTCGTACCAGCGGCCCCAGTCCGGCTGCGAGCCGTCCAGGTCGGTGAAGCCGTACTCCCGCATGAGCGTCCACGAGGCGAGCGCCTTGCCGGTGAAGCGGTGGCGGTCCGGGTCGGCGGCCAGCGCCGCCACGCCTCGGCCCACGTAGTGCGGCGTCTCCGACATCGCGTAGTGCGGCTCCTTCGCGATCGCGTCACGCCAGTTCGCCTCGGTCACGCCGAAGTGCTCCAGCATCTGCTCCGACCGCAGGAAACCGGGCGTGACGGCGACCGACGTGCCGCCGAACGCCGCCAGCTCCTTCGCCATCACCGTGCCGATCCGCCGGATCGCGACCTTCACCGAGTCGTACGCGAGCGACCCGCTGTAGAAGTCGTCGCTGTCGCCGTCGGTCACCTCGACCAGCAACCCGCCCGGCCGGCGGACCAGCAGCGGCAGCAGGCGGTGCAGCGTGACGAAGTGCGCCTCCATGCTGTTGCGCCACATCCGCAGCTGGCGGTCGAGGTCCTGCTCCCAGAACACCTTGAACTCGGTGTCCGCCTCGCCGCCCCACACGTCGTCGACCAGGACGTCCAGCTGCCCGTCCACTTCGGACTCGATGCGGGCCCGGAACGCGTCCACGTCCGCGGGCGCGGTGAAGTCGCACCGCACCGGGACGCCGCGCCCGCCCGCCGCCGTGACGAGCTCCGCCGTCTCCTCGATCGTCTCGTCCCGGCCGATCGGCGACTTGTGCCCGCGCGTCGACCGCCCGCCGACGAACACCGTCGCACCGGCCGCACCCAGCTCCACCGCGATGGCACGTCCGGCGCCCCGCGTCGCCCCGGTGACCGCCGCGACCTTGCCCTCCAACGCCGACATCATCTCCCCTTCCACGCGTCCAGCACCGCGTCCACGTCCTGCGCCAGCCGGTCGGCCAGCTCGCCGCGCGGTCGGACGGACCAGTCCATCGACACGCCGTAGAGCAACCCGGTGAGCACCCGCGCCGCGCGTTCCGGCGACGGGCCGTGCGGAAGATCCACCGGTCGGGTGAGTTCCACCACGGTCCGCTCGGTCGCCGCGTACAGCTCGGCGAGCAGCGCCCGCAGCTGCGGGTCGATCAGGTCGACACCGAGCTGGGCCAGGTGGTGCTGCGCCTCGGCCGGGTCCACCACGTCCTCGAACCAGGTCAGCAGCGCCGCCCGCAGCCCGTCCGCCGGGTCCTGCGCCGCGGCCGCCGCCGCGTGCATCCGCCGCACGTTCTCGTCCATGGTCTGCCTGGTCAGGGCCTGGAGCAGGCCGCTCTTCGAGCCGAACCGGCCGGCCACCGTGCCCACCGAGACGCCCGCCCGCTCGGCCACGTCGGCGATGGTGAACCCCGGCCCCTTGCGGCCGATCACCTCCGCCGCGGCGGCCAGCAGCCGTTCGTCCGTGATCGTCTTCGGTCGTGCCACGGTATTATTGAACCACGGTTCATTAATGGTCGCCCAGTAGGGTGACACCAGTGACCTGGAGACCACGCCTCATCGCCCTGGACATCGACGGCACGATCACCCCCGTGGGCCGCGAGGACGTCGCACCGGCCGTGCGCGCGGCCATCGGCCGGGCCGTGGACCACGGCGCGCACGTCGTCCTCTCCACCGGCCGCAGCCTCGTCGGCACCCGGCCGATCATCGACGACCTAGGCCTGCGCGACACCACCGCGATCTGCTCCAACGGCGCCGTCTGGTGGGACACGAGCACCCGCGAGGTGATCCGGAAGGTCGAGTTCGACCCCGGGCCGTCGGTCGAGCGCCTGCGGGCCCTGCTGCCCGACTCGGTGTTCGCGGTCGAGCTGACCGGGGTGGGGAACCTCGCGTTCGGCCGGTTCCCGGACGGCGACCTGTGGGGCGAGGTGCGCGAGGTGTCCTACGGGGAGCTGGCGGCCACGGCGACGTCCCGGCTGGTCATGCGCTGGGTCGGCCGCACGCCGGAGGAGCTGGCGCTGCGGATGCTCGACGTCGAGCTGCCCGGCGTGACGGCGTCGTGCGACCACAACGAGCCGTGGCTGACGCTGTCGCCTCCCGGCGTGACCAAGGGCGCGGCGCTGGAGGACCTGCGGGCCAAGCTCGGCGTGTCCGAGGAGGACACGCTGGCCATCGGCGACGGCTCCAACGACGTGGAGATGCTGCGGTGGGCCGCGCACGGCGTCGCGATGGGACAGGCGCCGGTCGCCGTCCGGGAGGTCGCGGACGCGGTCACCGGCACGATCCTCGACGACGGCGCGGCGGCCGTGCTGGACCGGTACTTCGCCGCCTAGTGGTGTCCGACGCCGCGACCGGGCCCGGTTGGTCGCGCCGACGTACCGGCACGGCCCCGGCGCAGCCGTCCTGGACGTGGGACACGCGCGATCAGTCGGTTATGCCCGATTTGGCGATGACGTCGGCGTCGCGGACGCGGACGACCACCTCGCCCGGCCCGCCGTTGAGCTCGGCGAACTCGTTCGCCCGGTCCGCGCCCATGTACCGGGCGCCGATGCGGCCCGCCCAGTAGCGCACCTGCTCGGGGTCGTCCTCGACCTCGGCTCGGCCGGACACGGTGACGAAGGCGAACGGCGGCCGTTCGTCGTCCAGGCAGACCGACACCCGGCCGTCGCGCCGGATCGCCCTGCCCTTGATCGACCCCAGGTTCGTGGTGAACACGAGCGTGCCGGCGTCGAGGTCCACCCAGACGGGTGTGACGTGCGGCGACCCGTCCGCGCGGACGATCGCGAGCTTGCCGGTCCGGGCGGGCGCGGCCGACACGAACTCGCGCCACCAGCCCTCGGGTGCGTCGGTGTGAGCCATGACCGCACACCGTAGAGGCATCCCATCCCTGAGAACGACCCGGTGAACGCCTAGGGGACAACTCAGGGTGAACACGGATTACTACGACCGAGGTAGCTACCACGATAAGACTGAAGTCGCACGGACGAGTCAACTACAGACCGATGTGCGCGACCCGGTGGACCGGGCAAGGTTCAGCCTAGTCCGGGGGATGTGTCGTCCAGGGGAGAAATCATGATCGAGGCTGTCGGCCTCACCAAGCGCTACGGGAAGACGGTGGCGGTGGACAACCTGTCGTTCACCGTCGCGCCCGGCCGGGTCACCGGGTTCCTCGGCCCGAACGGCGCGGGCAAGTCCACCACCATGCGCATGATCCTCGGCCTCGACCGGCCGACCGCCGGTCAGGTGCTGATCGACGGCAAGCCGTACGCGCGGCTCGACCGCCCGCTGCGGACCGTCGGCGCGCTGCTGGACGCCAAGTGGGTGCACCCCAACCGCTCCGCGCGGGCCCACCTGCAGTGGCTGGCGAAGTCCAACGGCCTGCCCGACCGCCGCGTCGACGAGGTGCTGGACATGGTCGGCCTGACCAAGGTCGCCAAGCGCCGCGCGGGCGGGTTCTCCCTCGGCATGTCCCAGCGCCTCGGCATCGCGGGCGCCCTGCTCGGCGACCCGAAGGTGCTGCTGTTCGACGAGCCGGTCAACGGCCTGGACCCGGAGGGCATCCTCTGGATCCGCCAGTTCATGCAGGGCCTGGCCGCCGAGGGCCGCACCGTGCTGGTGTCGAGCCACCTGCTGTCGGAGATGGCGCTGACCGCCCAGGACCTCGTGGTCATCGGGCGCGGCAAGCTCATCTCGCAGTCCAGCACCACCGAGTTCGTCGAGCGGTCGACCGAGAACACCGTCCGGGTGCGCAGCCCGCACGCGGACAAGCTGGGTGCGATGCTCGTCGACAAGGGCTTCACCGTGCGTGAGGACTCCGACGGCTCGCTCACCGTGTCGGGCGCCCTCAGCGACGAGATCGGTGACATCGCGGCGGGCAGCGGCGTGGTGCTGCACGAGCTGAGCCCGCAACGAGGTTCGCTCGAACAAGCGTTCATGCAGCTCACGGGCGATTCTGTCGAGTACCACGCCGAACTCGCCGAGACGGGGAAGTGACCACCGATGACTCTGCTCGCCGTTGAACGGATCAAGCTCTTCTCCACCCGCTCGCCCTGGTGGTGCATGCTGCTGGCAGTCGGCCTGACCGTCGGCCTCGGCGCGATCTTCGCGCTCAACTGGGGCGGTCCGATGCCCGTGATGGGCACGGTGGTCGTCTACAACTTCGGGCTGTACGTGGTCATGGTGATGGCCGCGCTGGCGGTGACCACCGAGTACCGCTTCGGCACGATCAAGGCCACGTTCCAGGCGGTGCCCGACCGCATCTCGCCGATGATCGCCAAGGCGGTCGTCGTGATGCTGCTCTCGGGCGTGGTCGGCCTGGTCGCCGCGTTCGGCTCGTGGGGCCTGAGCCGGGTCATCGCCGACGACTCCTCCGGCCTGGCGCTGGACTCCGCCGCCGACTGGCGGCACCTCGTGGGCGTGGGCCTGGTGTTCGCGATGGGCGCGCTGCTCGCGCTGGGCGTGGGCGCGATGGTCCGGCACACCGCGGGCGCGGTGTCGATCATCCTGGTGTACGCGCTGGTGGTGGAGAGCCTCGTCGGGCTCATCCCGAACATCGGTGACGACATCCAGAAGTGGCTGCCGTTCCTGATGGCCCAGAAGTTCATCCTGGGCGACCCGACCACGGGCGGCATCCCGGCCGGCGAGGGTCCGCCCGTGGTCGGCGACCTGAGCCCGTGGGGTTCGTTCGGGTACTTCGCCGCCATCGCGCTGGCGATCTACGTCATCTCGCTCGTCGTGGTGAAGCGGCGGGACGCGTAACGGGCAGGCCCGCGCCGCCGGCATTCGGGGGCCGGCGCGCGGGCAGCCGGGGGAAAGGGGGAGCTCGGGTCACCTTCGGGGGGTGGCCCGGGCTCTTCTGCTTCAGGTTCCGCCACCAGCGGTTGATCGGACGGGAGATGTCATGATCGAAGCGACCGGCCTCACCAAGCACTACGGCAGGACCGTGGCCGTGGACGACTTGTCGTTCACCGTGCAGCCGGGCCGGGTCACCGGTTTCCTCGGCCCGAACGGCGCGGGCAAGTCCACCACCATGCGGATGATCCTGGGCCTCGACAGCCCCACCCGCGGCAAGGTCACCGTGAAGGGCCGCGACTACCGCTCGCTGCACGAGCCGCTGCGCGTGGTCGGCGCGCTGCTGGACGCGAAGTGGGTGCACCCCAACCGCTCGGCGCGGGCCCACCTGCAGTGGCTGGCCCGGTCGAACCGGATCCCGGACCGGCGTGTGGACGAGGTGCTGGACATCGTCGGCCTCACCCAGGTCGCCAAGCGCCGGGCGGGCGGCTTCTCGCTGGGCATGTCCCAGCGGCTGGGCATCGCGGGCGCGCTGCTCGGCGACCCCGAGGTGCTGATGTTCGACGAGCCGGTCAACGGCCTGGACCCGGAGGGCATCCTCTGGATCCGCCAGTTCATGCACCGGCTCGCCGACGACGGCCGCACCGTGTTCGTGTCGAGCCACCTGCTGTCGGAGATGGCCCAGACCGCGCAGGACCTGATCGTGATCGGGCGCGGCAAGCTGATCTCGCAGACCAGCACCGAGCAGTTCATCAAAGACGCCACCGAGGACACCGTCCGCGTCCGCTCGCCGCAGCTCGACCGGCTGCGCGAGCTGCTCGACGGTCGGGCCCGCGTCGCCGAGGCCGCGGCCTCCGACGGCGCGCTCGTCGTGCACGGGGTGGAGCCCGCGTTCATCGGCGAGCTGGCCGCCTCGAACGGCATCACGCTGCACGAGCTGAGCCCGCAACTCGGTTCGCTCGAAGAGGCCTTCATGCAACTCACGAAGGAATCCGTGGAATACCACGCGAACGAGTGACCGGCGCTCCACCGGGTGCCGGAAAGCGATTCGCCGACCGCGCCCGCGGGTCAGAACCGGTCGTTGCGCCAGAAGTCGTCGGACGGCGGCGGGATTTCGGTGACGACCGGCGCCGGCGCGCGCCGGATCCGACTGCGCCGGGCCAGCAGCAGGCTCACCGCCGCCACCACGATCCCGACCGCGGTCAGCCCGCCGAACGCCACCAGCAGCCGCCCGCTCCCGTCCACCTCGGACGACGGCGCGGCCACGTTCCCGTCCGACGTGGGCGGAGCGTCGGCGGAGGTCGTGCGCGGCGGCGGCGCCAAGGGGTTGCGCTCCACCCGCGGCACGTCGGCGGTCAGCGCGGCGACCGGGTTGACCTGGCCGAACCCGGTCACGTTGTCCCGGCCGGGCGCGAGCAGGTCGGTGGCGG
This sequence comes from Actinosynnema sp. NPDC049800, assembly GCF_040656635.1. NCBI lineage: Bacteria > Bacillati > Actinomycetota > Actinomycetes > Pseudonocardiales > Pseudonocardiaceae > Actinosynnema > Actinosynnema sp. NPDC049800. The sequence continues at coordinate 491,572 of NZ_JBFAMT010000002.1, forward strand.
TGGCGATGAGCCGGTTCACCACGTTGCCCGCGTCCAGGTCCGGGTAGCGGGCCCGCACCAGCGCCGCCGCGCCCGAGACCAGCGCCGTGGCCGCGCTCGTGCCGTCCACCTCGGCGTAGCCGGTGTCCACCACCGACACCGGCACGGCGGTCACGATGCGCTGCGCGGGCGCGGCCAGCACGGTCTCCGGGCCGGTGTTGGACTCCGGCCACGGCCCGTTGCCCTCGATCGTGCCGGAGACCGCGATGACGCCCTTGATGTTGGCGGGCGCGCCCACGTGCTCGTCGCCGTCGTTCCCGGTGCCGGCGACCACCACGGCGTCGTTGTCGAACGCGTAGTTGACCGCGCGCAGCAGGTCCGGGGTGAGCGTGGCGAGCGAGGTCAGGGACAGGTTGATGACGTCGGCGCCCTGGTCGACGGCCCAGGTCACGCCCTCGGCGACGGACGCGGTGGTGAACTTGTCGCCGTCCGCGCCGACCGAGATCGGCATGATCATCGCGCCGGGCGCGACGCCGAGCGCGCCGCCGTCCACCGCCCGGCCGGCGATCAACGTCGCCATCGCGGTGCCGTGGCCGTCGTTGTCCTCGGTGCCGTCCGTGCCGGCGGCCGAGCCGAACCCGGTGCCGGGCAGCAGCGCGCCCGCGAGGTCCGGGCGGGTGTCGTCCACGCCCGAGTCGACCACCGCGACGACCACGCCGTCACCCCGCGTGGTGGCGTGCGCGGCGGACACCCCCAAGGCGGTCAGGTGCCACTGCTGCTCCTCGATCGTCTGCGCCCGGGCCACGCCCGGGACCACCATCGCGATCAGGACCGCGGCCGCCACCGCTCTCCCCGTCACCAATTCCCCCTGTGTTCTGGATCACAGATATTCCAAGTCAATCATGTTTCACAGTTCTCGATTCGGGCAAGCGGAGTAAGCCGTTCGTTAAGACGTCGTGAACTCCGGCACAGCCCCATGACAAGCGCATCTGAACCCGGTCAGATGGAAAGCGCGAATCGTGAGGCAGGCGCCTGCCCGCACACGAATTCGGATACCCCCCGTCAAGGAACCCCCCGGAGGTGAACCCGTGACGGTGCTCGATCCGAACCTGAACGCCGAGAACTCGGCGACCGGGTCCAAGGAGCCGCCCAGGAAGGTGCTGCCCCGTCAACGCGACCACGCCCTTCGCGTCGAACCGATGTTGGCGTTGGAATGGTCGCACGCGATCGAAGCCGCGGGAGGGGTCGGCGTCGCCGACTCACCCGCACAGACGCGTCGAGCCTGGATCCACAAGGCCGACGAACAGCAAGTGCTCGCCATGTTCCGCGCAGTGGGCCCCGACGCACCCGCACCTTGGTGGCTCAGGGCCCTGGACCGGGGCCGCATCGCCTCGCGCGCGGCGGCGTTCGCCCTGGAGGACGAGGTGACCCGGTTGCTGGGCAGCCGACCGGGTTGGGTGTTCGTCCCGTGGGCGACCGAGGGCGAGGTCGGCTACTGGGAGTTCGTGCCGTCCGAGAGCGGCGTCTACGGCCCCGCGGAGCCGACCACCGTGCAGTTCACCGACCGGCACCCCGGTTTCGTGGACCTGCTCCCCGCGCACCGGGGCCCCGGTCAGCGCCAACCCATCGAGTTCACCCCCGCCGAGCTGCGCGAGCAGATCGAGGACCTGGAGAACATCGCTTAGCGCACCACCTAGGCTGTACGCCCGTGACGTCCAGCCGCCAGCGACCGCCGCACCACCGATCCGTCGTCAGCTACGTCCAACGCGGCGAACGGATGACCGTGGGGCAGCAGCGCGCATGGGACCGCCACTGGGAGCGCTTGGGCCACGAGGTCAAGGCGCTCCCGGCCGGTCCCGTGCACTTCGACGAGTGGTTCGGGCGCGAGGCGCCCGTCGTGCTGGAGATCGGTTCCGGGATGGGCGAGACCACGTCGCAGCTGGTCGCCGCCGCGCCCGAGGTGAACTACGTGGCCGTCGAGGTCTACAAGCCCGGCCTGGCGCAGCTGCTGCTGCGCGCCGAGGCGCTCGACGTGACCAACCTGCGGGTCCTGCGCGGTGACGCGGTCGACCTGCTCACCGAGCACGTGGAGCCCGGGACCCTGGCCGAGGTGCGGATCTACTTCCCCGACCCGTGGCCGAAGAAGAAGCACCACAAGCGCAGGCTCGTGCAGCCGGAGTTCGTGGGGCTCGTGGCCTCGCGCCTGCGGCCCGGCGGCACGCTGCACCTGGCGACGGACTGGGAGGAGTACGCCGAGCAGATGCTGCGGGTGTGCTCCGCCGAGCCGCTGCTGCGCAACCGGTTCGACGGGTGGGCGCCCAGGCCGCAGTGGCGGCCCGTGACGAAGTTCGAGCAGCGCGCGGTCGAGGAGGACCGGATCAGCCACGACCTGATGTTCGAGCGGATCGAACTCACCTGACCGTGGCATGAAGTCGCGGTCGCCGGCGACCGATGCGGCGACTGCGCGTGGATTCGTCACCGGATCGGGTGGGTTTTATCGATCACCCGATGTGCCCCGTCTGGCAGTGACGTGTGACACCGGTCCGCAACTACGGTTGCCGCCCGTGACCGTAGTAGACAACGAACCGATAACGTTCGACGTGGACGCGGCGGAGGGCTTCCTCCGCATGTTCCACATCGCCCACCCCGAGGCCGGGCCCGTCGGACCGCGCCTGGCCCGGGTCCGCGACGAGATCGCCGAGACCGGCACGTACCGGCACACCGCCCACGAGCTCGCCTACGGCGCGCGGATCGCCCTGCGCGACTCGGGCTGGTGCACCAGCGGCGTGCCGTGGCGCCGGCTCAAGGTCCGCGACCTGCGCGGTCTCCGCAACGCCGCCGCCGTGGCGGCCGAGTGCGTCGAGCACCTGCGCCAGGCGACCAACGGCGGCGAGATCCGACCGCTGGTCACGGTGTTCGCGCCGGACACGCCGACCGCGCCGGGGCCGTGCATCTGGAACGAGCAGCTGGTCCGGTACGCGGGCCACGGCGACGGCTCGGGAGACCTCCGCTACCGCGGGTTCACCGACGCCGTGCGCGCGATGGGCTGGCAGCCGCCCGCGCCGCCCGGCCGCTTCGACCTGCTGCCGCTGGTGGTCGAGACCGCGCACGAGGGGGCGCGGCTGTTCACCGTGCCGCCGGACGTGGTGCACGAGGTGGCCCTCGAACACCCCGACCTGCCCTGGTTCGGGCAGCTCGGCCTGCGCTGGCACGCGGTGCCCGTGATCAGCAACATGCGGCTGGCCATCGGCGGCGTCACCTACCCCGCCGCGCCGTTCAACTCGTGGTTCGTCGGCTCCGAGATCGGTGCCAGGAGCCTGGCCGACGAGAACGCCTGCGGCGCCGCGCGGTCCGTCGCCGAGGCGCTCGGCCTGGACACGTCCACCGAGCGCTCGCTGTGGCGCGACCGCGCCGTGGTCGAGCTGAACCGGGCCGTGCTGCACTCCTTCGACCGCGCCGCCGTGACCATCACCGACCACCACGCCGAGTCGCGGCACCGGCTGTCGTGGCTGCGCTCGCGACAACGCCACTCCGGCAACCGGCCCGCGTTCCGACTCGATCCCGCGGCGGCCGGCCGGGCCCGTGCCGGCGGACCCGCCCGCTTCTCCCCCGCCCCCGCGGAAACGACCCAGCCGCACTCACCCGGACGCCTCGCCGAACTGCTCCGCCGGCGCGTCGAGGGTTTCGGCGACTGAGCGGCCGGCCACCCCCGGCTCAGCGCTGGGAATCGATCAACACGCCGGCCAGCGCCATCAGGACCAGCACCAGCAGGCCGAGCACCGCGCCCGCCCAAGTTGCGACCACTCCGAACATGGTGTACCTCCCGTTCCCCGACTCACCGCTCAAGAGTCACCCCGGGATTCGTCATCCGACATCGGCCACTGGTGTGTTTAACCGGGCGTTCGGGTCAGCCTCGCGGTTGACGGCCCACCCGACCGGGGTCGGACGCGTCACGCGCCGCGACCACCTACCGTGAGGTCCCGTGGAGAGCACTCAGCTCGGGTGGCGGGCCCTGCTCCGCCGCCAGTGGCCGCTGGCGTGCGCCCTGCTCTTCCTCGTCGGCGGCGAGTTCCTCGGCGAGGTCGGCTGGTGGCACCTGCCCGGTGCGGTCGTGGTCTGCGCGCTGGCCGTGCTCGCGCCACGGCGCCCGTTCGACGCCGCGCTGAGCGCCGCGACGGCGGTGGTGGCGAGTTCGGTCCTGCTGCGCGTGGCGGGCGTCGCGCCCGTGACGCCGATGATCGGCGGCCTGGTGGTGGCCGAGGTCGCGGCGCTGATGGCGATCCTCGCGGTGGCGGTGCGGCACGTGCCGCCGGCGCGCGCGGTGGCCGGGGTGGTGCTGCTCGTCGCGGTGTCGGCGTCGGCCGCCGTCGTGCGACCGGAGTACCGGTCGCCGTATTGGTCCGACGACTACAGCGGTCCCGGGTTCTGGGCCCAGGCGGTGTTCGGCGGGGTGCTGCTGGCCCTGTCGGTGGGCACCGGGCTGTACTTCCGCGCCCGCGACCGGGAACGCGCGACCGCCGTGCGGGCCGAGGTCGCGGCGGCGCAGCACACCGAGCGGATGGCGCTGGCCCGCGAGCTGCACGACGTGATCGCGCACTACGTGACCGGGATGGTGGTGCACGCGCAGGCGGCGCAGGCCGTGCCGGCGGCGGCGCAGGAGGCGTTGCCGATCATCGTGCGCAGCGGCAACGAGGCGTTGGCCGAGATGCGCCGCCTGGTCGGCACGTTGCGCGACACCGAGGCCGACGCGCCGACCGCGTCCAGCGACCTGGCCGACGACGTGCGCGGTGTGGTGGAGCGGTCCGGTCAGCACGTGCGGCTGCACGTCGACCTGCCGGTGCCCGTGCCGCCGTCGTTGGGGCGCTCGGTGCTGCGGCTGGTGCAGGAGTCCTTGACCAACGCGCGCAAGCACGCCGAGGAAGCGTCCTCTGTGGACGTCTCGGTGTCCGTTTCGGACGGTGTGGTGCACGTGCTGGTGGCCGACGACGGGCGGGCGCGGAAGACGCCGCCGGTCGGCGGGTCGGGCGGCTACGGGTTGGTGGGCATGCGGGAGCGCGTCGAGCTGCTCGGCGGGCGGTTCAGCGCGGGCACGCGGGCCGGCGGCGGCTGGGAGGTGCGCGCCGCCCTGCCCGTGGTGCGGTGACCGGTTCCCCGACCGCACCACCGGCAGTCCCGCGCGGCCCGCGCGTCCTGGGCGCACGACCGTGACCGGTCAGCCGGCGGTCGGGTGCGACGCGGGCAGTTCGGCGGGCAGCGGGTAGGTGAAGGACCGCGCCGGTTCCTCCGGCGCGAGGTGCCGGTCGACGACGGGACGGCGGCGGGCTCCGCGGTCCTGGTCGGGGATCGTCGGCCGGTAGTCGCCCAGCCACGTGGTGACGTCGCCGGAGAGCCGGGCGTTCTCCTCGTGCAGCTCTCGCACCTGGTGCTCCAGCTCGGCGATCCGCGCCTCCGCGTCGCGGTGCACCCGGACCACCGTCCACAACATCTCGTACGCGCTCGACTCCGGCTTCGGGGAGGTCTCCCCGTCGGCCTGGGTGTCGTCGGACGCCGCGTCGTCGGACGGGGTGTCGTCAGGTGCGGCGAGGCCGTGGTTGCGCGCCCATTCCAGGCCGCCGATCATCGTCGTGGTGATGTCGTCGACCTCAGGGTCCAGCCAGCTCGGACGCGGGTCGTCGGTCTCCCGGCCGGTGACGAGGCCGTGCAGGTAGCGGGCCGTGGCCAGCACCTCCGGCGCGAGCGTCGGGTGCACGGCGGCGTGGACCAGGCTCGCGACCCGGTCCCACGGCGGCACGCAGTCGGGCCGCGCCTGCGCGCCGATCCAGCGCGTCACCTCGGCCCGGACCGCGCCGAGCGACCGGCCGTGGGCCCAGTGCCCGGGTGTTCGCGCCGCCCGCCGGAGCACCCGCCGGTACGCGGTGCTCATCCGACCGTTGTCGTCCACGAGGTGCACCAACAGGAACAGCGCGAGCCATCGACGTTCCCGGGACAGGTCCGGTTCGGAGAAATCGGCCTCCGATCGCAGGACCGCCGCCGCGGGTTCCCCCCTGCCGCGACGCTCGCCGGGTTGAGCACTTCCACCGTTACGAGCCACTGTCACTCCTTCGCCGGATCAGCGGGACCACCACCTCTCCCAACGTTTCGGAGATTACGTCCATCCGGCGGGTGAACACCGCCCGAGAAGGTCAAACCCACTGTTCGGGTTACGGGGTGAGGCGTGGGCCGCCACGTTGTGTGTCGCTCGTTCGAGTGCGGCAGGATCGGGGTATGTCGCTGCGCCTGCACGCCCCCGTGGTCCTGCCCTGCGATCCCGCCTGCACCGTCCTGCGCGACGCCGTCGTCGACGTCGTCGACGGCCGGGTCACGCACGTCGGCCCGGCGGCCGACGCCCCGGAGTTCGCGGGCGAGGTCCGCCGGCTGAGCGGGATCCTGTTGCCCGGCCTGGTGAACGCGCACGCGCACAGCCCGATGGTGCTGCTGCGCGGCATGGGCGGCGACCTGCCGCTGCTGCGCTGGCTGCGCGAGGCGATGTGGCCGGCCGAGGCGAAGATGAAGCCGTCGGACATCCGGGTCGGCATGCTGCTCGGCGCGGTGGAGATGCTGCGCAACGGCGTGACCACGAGCGCCGAGATGTACTTCCACGGCGAGCAGCTCGCGGACGCGGTGCTCGCGGCCGGGTCGCGCGTGCTGTTCGGTGCGGCGATCATGGACCTGCCGGGGATGCCGTGGCGGCCGATGACCGACGAGATCACCCGGTGGATCGACGCCGACGGGCTGCGGTTCGGGCCGGACGAGCGGGTCGAGCTGAGCTACGGGCCGCACTCGGCGTACATCCTGTCGCCGGAGGCGCTCGGCGAGATCGCGGGCGAGGCGCGTGACCGCGGCGCGCTGGTGCAGGTGCACGTGGCCGAGTCGCCGGAGGAGGACCTGGAGCAGCGGGCGTCGCACGGGTCCGTGCCGCGGTTGTTGGAGCAGGCGGGCGTGCTGGGCGGGCGGGTGCTGTCGGCGCACTCCGTGCACCTGTCGCCGGAGGACGTGGCGATCTACGCCCGGCACGGGGTCGGCATCGCGCACTGCCCCGGCTCGAACACCAAGCTGGCGTCGGGCATCGCGCCGTTGCGGTCGTACCTGGACGCGGGCGTCGCGGTCGGGTTGGGCACCGACGGGCCGGCGTCCAACGACGACCTGGACCTGTTCGAGGAGGCCAGGTTGGCGGCGCTGCTGGCGCGCGTGACGTCGGGGGACGCGACCGCGATGCGGGCGGCGGACGCGTTGCTGCTCGCCACGCGCGGTGGTGCGGCGGCGTTGGGGCGTGACGACCTGGGCGCGCTCGAGCCCGGTCGGTGGGGCGACGTGGTGCACGTGGACGTGGACGACCCGGCGTTCGCCACGGGGTTGGACGCGCCGGACGAGCAGGTGCTGGCGAACCTGGTGTGGGCTTCGGGCACGCGGCGGGTCAAGGACGTGTGGGTGGCGGGCAAGCAGGTCGTGGCCGACGGCGAGACCACGAACGTGGACCGGCGTGAGGCGCAGGCGGGCGTGCGCGAGGTGGCGGCCCGGCTGCGGTAGTTCAGCGGGGGCGGGGGCGGGGGCGGAGGACGATCTCGGTGAAGTGGGCGTCCTCGCCCGCGTTCACGGCGGTGGCGACGGCCCGGGCCACGGAGTCCGCGTGCAGGTAGAGGTGCGGCTGGTAGTCGCCGTTCTCCTGCTCGCGGACACCGCGCTGCATGTCGGTGTCGACGCGTCCGGGGTGGACGGACGTGACGCGGAGGTCTTCTTCTTCGGCGCGCAGTGCGTCGCCGAAGGCGCGCAGGGCGAACTTGCTGGCGGCGTAGACGCCCCAGTCGGGGTTGGCGCGCAGCCCCGCGCCGGAGTTGATCAGCACGACGTGGCCGCGGGCGGCGCGCAGGAGCGGCAGCGCCAGCCGGGTGAGCTCGGCGACCGCGACCACGTTGACGTCGAGGGTGCGGCGCCAGACGTCGGCGGTCGCGTCGGCGAGGGGGCCGAGTTCGGCGACGCCCGCGCTGTGCACCAGGACGTCCAGGCGCGTGAGGCGGGCGGTGGCCGCGGCCAGGGCGTCGGTGTCGGTGAGCTCGACCGGCCAGGGGCGGGCGGACTCCAGCGTCGCGGCCAGGTCCGCCAACGCGTTCTCGTCGCGTCCGCCGAGCAGCAGGTCGTGCGTGGGGGCGAGGGCGCGCGCCACCGCCGCACCGATCCCACGCGACGCACCGGTCACCAGCGCAACGGGTCGACTCATGCCAGGACCCTAACCAACCACCGCCCGCGGCGTGCCCACCGGCGACGCTTCGCAGGCGTCCCCGGCGAGCGCGTGTCAAAGGTGGGCTGCCGGCGACGTGTCGGTGGCCGGAACGCGGCGAGGTCTCCGGTGAGTGGTTCAGCGACCAAGCGAAACCGCAGTACCGGAGACCTCGTGGCCGGCGTGGCGGCAGCGGGGCAGGCCGACCTGACCGACGCGCGGTGAGCGGTCTTGCCACTCTTTGCCGCCCGTCGGTGCCAAGTCGGGCCGTCCGCCGAAGTGGAGCAAGAGGCAGTTGATCGACGGCTTTCGGTGGCGGGTGCGGATCGGTGTCGCCGGGTCGATCGTGTGGGACGTGTCGGTGGATCCCACGGTCATCCGGGCGCACCAGCACGCCGCCGGCCGGACCGCTGATAGGGGCACGACCGACCGATGGACAGGTCTCGTCGTAACGTGGGTGCCGGCCGACGATGCCCGTCCCGCGACCACCCGCGACGAACGAACGGCACGACCGATGACCAGCGATTACCAGGTGTTCCTCGGTCTGGATGTGGGCAAGGGCGAGCACCACGCCGTCGGCTTGGACCCCGAAGGAAGCGGCTGCACGACGGACCGCTGCCCAACAGCGAGCCCAGGCTGCGGGCGTTGTTCGACAGACTCGCGGCCCACGGTCCGCTGCTGGTGGTGGTCGACCAGCCTGTGACGATCGGCGCGCTGCCGGTCGCCGTCGCCCGCGCCGCCGGCCTGAAGGTCGCCTACCTGCCCGGCCTGGCCATGCGCCGCGTCGCCGACCTCTACCCCGGCCGCGCGAAGACCGACGCCCGGGACGCCTTCGTCCTCGCCGACGAGGCCCGCAGTCTGCCGCACACGCTGCGTCCGGTCGACGTCGGCGACGAGGCCCTGGCCGAGCTGGACGTGCTGGTCGGGTTCGACGACGACCTGGCCGGCGAGGCCACCCGGATCGGCAACCGCATCCGCGGCCTGCTCGCCGGCGTCCACCCCGCCCTGGAACGCGCCATCGGCCCCAGGATCAGCCACCCGGCGTGCTGGAGATCCTTTCCCGCTGCGGAGGCCCGACCGGCATCGCCAAGGCGGGCCGACGCAAACTCACCGCGATCGCGTCCGCCCACGCCCCGCGGATGGGTGACAAGCTCGTCGAGGCGATCATGACGGCGCTGGACGAGCAGACCGTCACCGTCCCGGGTACCACGGCCGCCGACACGGTGCTGCCCCGCCTGGCCGACAGCCTGAAAACCGTTCTCCTGCAACGCAAACAGGTCGCCGTCGAGGTCGAGGGGATACTCGGTGCACACCCTCTCGCCGGGGTCCTGACCTCCATGCCCGGCATCGGGGTCAGGACCGCAGCCCGCATCCTGCTGGAGATCGGCGACGCCACCGCGTTCAAGTCCTCCGGGCACCTGGCCGCCTACGCCGGCATCGCCCCGGTCACCCGCAGCTCCGGCAGCAGCATCAAGGGCGAGCACCCGGCCCGAACCGGCAACCGCAAACTCAAACGAGCGTTCTTCCTCGCCGCGTTCGCCGCCCTGTCCGACCCCGCCAGCAGGGCCTACTACCAGCGAAAACGCCACCAAGGCAAAAACACAACGCCGCACTGATCTGCCTGGCCCGCCGCCGCTGCGACGTCCTGTTCGCCATGCTCCGCACCAAGACCCACTACCGACACCCCGAAGTCGTCCCCACCCCGATCGCTGCCTGACAACCACATAGGGACACCCCCGGCGACGGCGACGCTTCGCAGGCGTCCCCGGCAAGGGGACCCCTGCTTTCACCCTGCCACGCAGGACCGACGAATCGGCGGCGTCGGGCGTCACCTGTGGACAACTCGCTCGCCTGTGGACAAGTCGGTGGAGGGCTCGGGCGTGGTGGCGCGAGCCCTCCACCCCGGGTCAGCCGCAGATGCGGCCCTTGTCCTTCTTCCACACCGCGACCACGGACGGGCGCGGCTGGGAGTTGCCGCCGTCCGGCCAGTGCGACAGCGGGTTGGCGGCCGAGGCGCCGTCGATCTCACCGGGGTGCTGCACGGCGACGAGCACGAAGTCGTCCTCGACCACCGGGCCGCACGTCTCGGCGCCCCTCGGCACGGTCAGGAACTGCTTCACCCGGCCGCGGTACGGGCCCTCGACCGGCACCGCGAACAGGCCGTCGTTGGACTTCAGGGCGTTGCCGTCGGTGGAGATCCACAGGTTGCCCCGCGCGTCGAACGCCAGGTTGTCCGGGCACGAGATCGGCGAGACCTGGGTCTTGTCGTAGCCGCCGAAGTACGTGTCGGCCGACGTCGGGTCGCCGCACACCAGCAGCAGCTTCCACGAGAACGACGTGGCGGTGTTGTCGCCGTGGCGCTCCTCCAGCTCCAGCACGTGACCGTGGCGGTTGTTCGGGCGCGGGTTCGGCTCGGTCGCGCCTTCCTTGCCCGCCTTGCCGCGGTCGCTGTTGTTGGTCAGCGCCGCGTACACCCGGCGGTTGCGCGGGTTGGGCTCGACGTCCTCGGGGCGGTCCATCTTGGTCGGGCCGACGGCGTCCGCCGCGAGCCGCGTGAAGACGTAGACCTCCTCGGCGGTGAAGCCGGGCACGAACGAGCGGTCGCCCGCGGCCAGCGGGATCCACTCGCCGGAGCCGTCGAACTCACCGTCGGCGGGCAGCTTGCCGGAACCGTCGATCTCGGCGACCGGGCTGTCGCCGGTGAGCTTGGCGACGTACAGCGTGCCCTTGTCCAGCAGCTTCTTGTTGTGCTCGCGCGCGTGCTTGCTGTTGCCCGGCTTGACCTTCTCGTCGGACACGAACTTGTACATGTAGTCGAAGCGCTCGTCGTCGCCCATGTACGCGACCACGCGGCCGTCGCGGGCGACGATCACGTTCGCGCCCTCGTGCTTGAAGCGGCCCAGCGCGGTGTGCTTGACCGGGGTCGAGTCCGGGTCGAGCGGGTCGATCTCGACGACCCAGCCGAACCGGTTGACCTCGTTGGGCTCCTGCGCCACGTCGAAGCGCTTGTCGAACCGCTCCCACTTGCGGGTGGACGCCGCGCCGGACAGGCCGTAGCGGGCCAGCCGCGCCTTGGCGACCGGGTCGGTGACCGAGCCCGCGTTGGCGAAGTACTGGTTGAAGTTCTCCTCGCCGGACAGGATCGTGCCCCACGGCGTCACGCCGCCGGCGCAGTTGTTGAGCGTGCCCAACACCTTCGTGCCGGTCGGGTCGGCGGAGGTCTTGAGGTACTTCGAGCCCGCCGCCGGCCCGGTGACCGCGAACTCCGAGGTCGCGGTCAGCCGCCGGTTGTAGCGCCGGTCCAGCTTGGGCACGAGCTTCCCGCTGCGCCGGTCGCGCTCGACCAGCACCACCGACGCGCCGTGCGCGGCCCAGGCGATCTCGGTCTGCTCACGGGTCGGGTTGGCCGCGTCCCAGTCCTTGAACAGGAACTCCTCGGAGGTGTACTCGTGGTTGGCCACGAGCACCCACCGGTCGTGCCCGCCGACCGGCACCAGGCCGAGGAAGTCGCAGTTGTAGCCGAACTGCTTCGCCTGCGCGGCCGGGGTCTGGCGGTCGAAGTCGAACGCGGGCGCGCCGGGCACCACCGGGTCGCCCCAGCGCAGCACGACGCCCTGCTCGTAGCCCTCGGGCGCGACGACGCGGTCCTCGGTGTTGGGCGCGACGGCGGTGAAGTTCAGGCCGTCACGTCGACGACCGCCGCCGAGGTCGGCGTCGGGGGCGACCTCGGGCTTCGCGGCGGCGCTGCCGGCACCGACCAGCCCGACACCCGCGCCCGCGACGGCGAGCACCGCGCCCGCCTTGAGCAGGCCGCGCCGACGCACGACCTCGCCGACGACGTCACCGAAGTAGGCGTTGTCGGACGTGTTGGGCGCCTCGTGCGCGCACGCGTCGCCGCAGCGGTACTTGCAGGTGATCGCCGAACGCCCGAGGGGGTGGTTGGGCAGCAGGGGCAGCAGACGCCGCCCCCGATCGGTGGATGAGGACACGCGGACCTCCGAGATCGCTCAGTGGGAACCGGGCGACCGTAAGAGGGCAAGTCCACCTGCAGCGGACTTCGAAGTGAACGCGAGGCGAACACCTCGGGCGTCGACGAGCCGGAACCGCCAGCTCACACGGGGTGTCGCCGGGCGGTCACTCACCGATGCGGTGGTGGTCCCGCCAGACCGCGACGACCGCGGAGCGCGGTTGCGAGTCGCCGCCGTCCGGCCAGTGCGAGACCGGGTTGTCCGCACTGGCGCCGTCCACCTCGCCGGGGTGCTGCACGCACACCGTGACCACGCGTTCGCCGATCACCGGCCCGCACGTCTCCGCGCCGCGCGGCACGGTGAGGAACGCCTGGAGCCGCCCGCGGTGCGGCCCGGACACCGGCACGGCGTACAGGCCGTCGTTGTAGCCGTTGAGCGCGCCGCCCGAGTCGCTGGAGATCCACAGGTTGCCGTGCCGGTCGAACGCCACGTTGTCGGGGCTGGAGACCGGGGAGACCCGGGTCTTGTCGTAGCCCGCGAAGTAGGTGTCGGGCGAGGCCGGGTCGCCGCAGACCAGCATCAGGTTCCACGTGAAGGTGAGCGCGAGGGCGTCGCCGCCGCGCTCGGCGAGTTCCAGCACCTGGCCGTGCTTGTTGGCCACGCGCGGGTTCGGCTCGGTCGCGCCCTCCTTGCCCTCCTTGCCGCGGTCGACGTTGTTGCTCAGGGCGAGGTAGACGACACCGGTGCGCGGGTGGGTCTGGATGTCCTCGGGACGGTCCATCCTGGTCGCGCCGACCTTGTCCGCGGCGAGCCGGGTGAAGACGTAGACCTCTTCGGCGGTCATGCCCGGCACGAACGACCGCGTGCCGCTGACCAGCGGGATCCACTCGCCGCGGCCGTCGAACCGGCCGTCGGAGGGCAGCCTGCCGGAGCCGTCGATCTCGGCGGGCGGGCTGTCGCCGGTGAAGCGGGCGACGTAGAGCGTGCCGTCGTCGAGGAGGGTCATGTTGTGCCGGCGGGCGGCTTTGCCGTCGCCGCGGCGCACCTTGCCGGTGGAGACGAACTTGTAGACGTACTCGAACCGCTCGTCGTCGCCGGAGTAGGCGACCACCCGGCCGTCGCCCGCGATGCGGACGTTCGCGCACTCGTGCTTGAAGCGGCCGAGCGCGGTGTGCTTGACCGGCGTGGAGTCGGGGTCGAGCGGGTCGATCTCGACGACGTAGCCGAACCGGTTGGCCTCGTTGGGCTCCCGCGCCAGGTCGAAGCGCCGGTCGAACCGCTCCCACTTGCGGGTGGTGGCCGTGCCGGTGATGCCGTAGCGGGTCAGGCGCGGGTCGGCCAGCGCGTCGGCGTTGCCGAAGTACTGGTTGAAGTTCTCCTCACCGGACAGGATCGTGCCCCACGGCGTGACGCCGCCGGCGCAGTTGTTCAGCGTGCCGAGCACCAGCGTGCCGGTCGGGTCGGCGGAGGTCTTGAGGTACTCCGAGCCCGCCGCCGGACCGGTGAGCCGGAACGGCGTCGTGGCCGTGATGCGGCGGTTGTAGCGGGAGAACCGCGTGCTCAGCCGGCCGTCGCGGGACTGGTGGACCTGCACGACGGACAGGCCGTGCGCCGCCCACGCGATCTCGACCTGCTCGCGGGTGGGGTTCTCGGCGTCGTAGCCGCGGAACATGAACGGCTCGCCGGTGTACTCGTGGTTGGTGACGAGCAGGTTCGCCCGTCCCGTCGGGTCCAGCGGCAGCAGCGCGGCGAAGTCGCAGTTGAACCCGAACTGGCGGGCCTGCGCGGCGGCGGTCTGGCGGTCGAAGTCGAACTCCGGCGCGTCGGGGAAGAGCGGGTCGCCCCAGCGGATCACGACTTCCTGGCGGTAGCCCTCGGGGACGACGACGGCGTCCAGCGCGTTCGGCGCGACGGGTTCGAAGTCCAGGCCGAGCGGACGCGATCCGGCCGCCGCGCTGTCCGTGCCGGCCGCCGCTGTGCCCGTCCCGGCCGCCGCGCCACCGCCGACCGCGGCGACGACCAGCGCCGCTTTGATGGCCGTGCGGCGGTCGACCAGGTCGTCGAAGGACGGGTTGCCCGAGGTGTTCGGCACGTCGTGGAAGCACGCGTCGCCGCAGCGGTACTCGCAGGTGACGGCCGCGCGGCCGGCGGAGTGGTTGGCCAGCAGGGGAAGGTGTCGCACCACGACGCGCCTCCTACGGTCAGTACGGGACCAACTGACAGTAGGCCGGCGTTCACCTGTTGTTAACCCACCAAGTCCTCGCCGACGAGAATCGCTTCGGTCGGCACGGCGCGCTCGGACGTGCGACCGAGGGCGAGCAGGCCGGCCGCGAGGGCGCAGCACGCGGCGGCGACCACGAACGGGTGGGCGAGGTGGCCGACGAACGTCGCGGCCAGCGCGCCGCCGAACCAGCGCAGGAAGTTGTAGCCCGCGCTCGCCACCTGGCGCGGCGCCGGGCTGACGCTCATCGCCGTGCTCGTGAACAGGGTGTTGAGCACGCCCGAGACCACGCCGCTGACGATCACCGCGACCACCAGGAGCGGCTTGCTCGGCACGGCCATGACCAGCATCAGCACCGCGAACGCGAGCACCGCGGCGACGGTCGTGCGGCGGTCGCCGAAGCGGTCGGCCAGGCGTGGCGCGAGCCAGACCCCCGCCACCGCGACGCACGCGCCCCAGCCGAAGAAGACCAGCCCGATCCGCACCGCGCCCCAGCCGAGGACGAACGGCGACCAGGCCAGCACGGCGAAGAACGCGGCCGTGTAGAGGGCGGAGCCGAGCGCCGTGCGCAGCAGGTCGGGGTGGCGCAGGGCGCGCAGCGGGTCGAGGAGCCGGATCGGTTGCCGCGACTCGTCGTCGGCGAGGAAGACCGCGCACAGCACGAGGGCGACGGCCATCAGCACGGCGGTGCCGATTAACGGGCCGCGCCACGAGAAGCTGCCGAGCAGGGCGCCGAGCAGCGGCCCGACGGACAGGCCGAGGCCGAGCGCGGCTTCGTAGAGCAGGATCGCGCCCTTCCGGCCGCCGGTGGCCGCGCCGACGATCACCGACAGCGCGGTGGCGATGAAGAACGCGTTGCCCAGGCCCCAGACGGCGCGCAGGCCGACGAGCTGGCCGATGTCGCCCGCGAGTGCGCACAGCGTCGTGGCCGCCACGATCAGGGCGAGGCCGCCGACGAGCGTGCGCTTCGCGCCGAAGCGGGCCGACGCGACGCCGGTGAAGAGCATGGCGACGACCTGGACGCCCAGGTAGGAGGAGAAGAGCAGGGTGACCTGCGACGGTGTGGCGCGCAGGCCCTCGGCGATCGACAGCAGGATCGGGTCGACGAGCCCGATGCCCATGAACGCGATCACCGCGGCGAACGCCGTGACCCACACCTGACGGGGTTGGTCGAGGAATTTCACTTAGCTAGCCTAACCAATTATGGTTAGGCTAGATAAGTAAGTGCGCTCACACTACGGTCATGGGTGTGGATGCGGTGGTGTTCGACCTCGACGGCGTGCTGGTGGACTCCGAGCGGATGTGGGACGAGGTGCGCCAGGCCTTCGCCGCCCGGCACGGTGGCACGTGGCAACCGGCGGCGACCAGGGCGATGCAGGGCATGAGCACGCCCGAGTGGGCGACCTACCTGGTGACCGAGGTCGGCGTGCGGCTGACACCGGCGGAGGCGGCGGCGGGCGTGATCGGCGAGATGGCCGAGCGCTACGCCGAGGGCCCGCCCGTGCTGCCGGGCGCGGTGGACGTCGTGCGCGAGGTGGCGTCGCGCTACCCGGTCGCCATCGCCAGCTCGTCGCCGCCGGTGCTGATCAAGTCGTTCCTCGCCGCGACCGACCTGACCGACGTCGTCCCGGTGGCCCTCTCCAGCGAGCAGGCGGGCGCGGGCAAGCCGGCGCCGGACGTCTACCTCCTGGCCACGTCGAAGCTGGGCGTCGACCCGACCCGCAGCGCGGCGGTGGAGGACTCGACCAACGGCCTGCGCGCGGCCCTGTCCGCCGGCATGACCGTCTACGCCGTCCCGAACGAGCACTTCCCGCCCGATCCGGCGGTGTTGGCGCAGGTCACCGTGCTGCGGCGGCTGTCGGACCTGCCCGGCGCCCTGTCGACGCCCTAGCGTGCCCACCATGGAGCGACGAGTTGCGGTGGTCACCGGGGCGGCGCAGGGGATCGGGCTGCGGGTGGCCGAGGTGCTGCGCGAGGACGGGTACGAGGTGGTCGGGTTCGACCTCACCGAGACCGACGGCGGCGTGGTGGGCGACGTGTCGTCGCCGGCCGACGTGGCCAGGGTGGTCGAGCGGGTCGGCGACCGGGTCGACGTGCTGGTCAACAACGCCGGGATCGCGGGGATCGTGCCGTTCGAGGACACGTCCCTGGAGCTGTGGGAGCGGATGGTGGCGGTCAACCTGACCGGGCCGTTCCTGCTGACGCAGGCGTTGGGCCGGGTGATGCTGGCGCGCGGGCGGGGCGCGGTGGTGAACATCGCGTCCGTGGCCGGGTTGCGCGGCGTCGCCGACCGGGCCGCCTACAACACCACCAAGCACGGGCTGATCGGCATGACGCGCACGCTCGCCGTGGAGTGGGGCGGGCGCGGTGTCCGGGTCAACGCGGTGTGCCCGGGCTGGGTGAAGACCGAGATGGACGTCGAGTCGCAGGCCGGCGGGCACTACGACGACGCCGACATCACCGACCACGTGCCGATGGGCCGGTTCGCGGCGCCCGACGACATCGCGCAGGCCGTCGCCTTCCTGGCCGACCCGGGCCGGAGCGGTTTCATCAACGGCGTCGCGCTGCCCGTGGACGGCGGTTGGACGGCCGACGGGTCGTGGCAGTCGTTGCGGTTGTCCAAGCGCTGACGTGTGAGAAGACCCCCTGCACCCGGTGCAGGGGGTCCGTCGCGAGAGGACTCAGCGCTCGACGTCGCCGCGGATGAACGCCTCGACCGCCTCGTGCGCCTCGGAGTCCGAGTACTGCACGGGCGGGGACTTCATGAAGTAGGACGACGCCGACAGGATCGGGCCGCCGATCCCCCGGTCCAACGCGATCTTGGCGGCGCGCACCGCGTCGATGATGATGCCCGCCGAGTTCGGCGAGTCCCACACCTCGAGCTTGTACTCCAGGTTCAGCGGCACGTCGCCGAACGCCCGGCCCTCCAGCCGCACGTAGGCCCACTTGCGGTCGTCCAGCCACGCCACGTAGTCCGACGGGCCGATGTGGACGTTGCGCTTGCCCAGGTCGCGGTCGACCTGCGAGGTCACCGCCTGCGTCTTGGAGACCTTCTTTGACTCCAGCCGCTCCAGCTCCTTCATGTTCAGGAAGTCCATGTTCCCGCCCACGTTGAGCTGCATCGTCCGGTCGAGCTGGACGCCGCGGTCCTCGAACAGCTTGGCCAGCACGCGGTGCGTGATGGTGGCGCCGACCTGCGACTTGATGTCGTCGCCGACGATCGGCACGCCGGCCGCGCGGAACTTCTCCGCCCACTCCGGGTCGGAGGCGATGAACACCGGCAGCGCGTTGACGAACGCCACGCCGGCGTCGATGGCGGCCTGCGCGTAGAAGCGGTCCGCCTCCTCCGAGCCCACCGGCAGGTAGGACACGAGCACGTCCACCGATGCGTCGCGCAGCGCCTGCGCCACGTCGACCGGCTGCTCGTCGGACTCCTCGATGGTCTCCCGGTAGAACCGGCCGAGCCCGTCGAGGGTGTGACCGCGCTGCACGGTGACGCCCAGCGGCGGCACGTCGGCGATCTTGATCGTGTTGTTCTCGCTCGCCCCGATGGCCTCGGACAGGTCCGAGCCGACCTTCTTGGCGTCCACGTCGAACGCGGCGACGAACTCGATGTCGCGCACGTGGTAGTCGCCGAACCGGACGTGCATCAGACCGGGCACGCGGGTGCTCGGGTCGGCATCGCGGTAGTAGTGGACGCCCTGCACCAGCGACGCCGCGCAGTTGCCGACCCCGACAATGGCCACTCGAACGGTGCGGCGGTTGTCGCCCATGCCGAGTCCTCCTTAGTTCTTCCGTGCTCGTATTCGGGGGGTTATTGGTCCCGCTCGCGCTGTTCGGCCTGTTCATGGGCGATCAGCTCGTTCAACCACCGCACTTCGCGCTCGGTGCTCTCCAGCCCGAGCCGGTGCAGCTCCCGGGTGTACCGGTCGATGCGCTCGCTGGTAGCCGATAACGAGGTGCGCAGCCCCTCGCGGCGTTCCTCGACGCGACGCCGGCGGCCTTCGAGGATGCGCATCCTGATCTCGGCCGGGGTCCGGGAGAAGAAGGCCAGGTGCACGCCGAACGAGTCGTCGTCCCACGTCTGGGGTCCGGCGTTGACCAGCAGTTCGGCGAACCTCTCCTTGCCCTCCGCGGTGAGCTTGTAGACCTTGCGCGCCCGACGGCCCCAGCGGGCCGAGTCCTCCTCGGGCACTTCCTCGACGATGAGGCCGCCACGTTGCAGCTTTCGCAACGTGGGGTACAGCGTCCCGTAGGAGAACGCGCGGAACGCACCCAGCAGCTCGTGGAGCCGTTTGCGCAGCTCGTAGCCGTGCATGGGCGCCTCGTGCAGCAGGCCGAGCACCGCGAACTCCAGCACGCGCACCTCCTCGCTCGGGTGAGCGCCGATGGGTGTGCTCAGTATATCGGTGCGATACATCCGCGCACGCCGACGCGGTGTCACGTGGCACACAGCGACCCCTACCTTCGGCCCACTGCCCTGAACGGCCCATCGACGCGGTTGGGGCGGCACGTACTCTGGTCGTCGTGTCGACCCAACGCCAGGTCGTGGACTACGCCTTGCAGCGCCGCGCGCTGCTGGCGGAGGTCTACGCGGGCCGAGTGGGCACGATGGAGGTCTGCGACGCCAGCCCGTACCTGCTGCGAGCTGCGAAGTTCCACGGCCGACCGAGCGATGTGACCTGCCCGGTGTGCCGCAAGGAACCGCTCACCCACGTGTCCTGGGTCTACGGCGACGAGCTCAAGCACGCGGCCGGATCCGCGCGCACCACCGACGAGCTGGCCCGCATGGCGACCCTCTTCGAGGAGTTCACCGTGTACGTGGTCGAAGTTTGCCGCACATGTAGTTGGAACCACCTGGTGCAGTCATACGTCCTGGGAACGCGTGGCTTGAACTCAGGCAAGCCGCGCAGGAGGACCGCGGCGGAGTGAACCTGCTCCGACCGCGGGCGCCGCTCCGGCGAGGAGCAGCGGCGTACGACCACCGAACCGCGTGCAACGGCACGCCGGTCTGGGAGGCCATTTCGTGAACGACCAGCATGACGACAGGCATCGTGGCGCGGAGCCGCAGTGGCCGACCGGGGAGGACCCGGACGGCGGCGGGCACGCACCGCGCCACGGCGCCGGGGATCAGCCGGAGCGTCCGAACACCCCGCCAGGTGGTTTCGCGCGCGCTCCGATGGACGGCCCCGGCCCTCGGCACGGCACCCCGCCGGGCGGGTTCTCCCGCCCCGGCCCGCCGCCCGGCGCGGGCGTCCCGCCGGCGGGAGGGACGCCGCCCGGCGGGATTCCCCGCGGCGGCCCGCCGCCACGGCGACCGGCCGGTCCCGGCGCACCCGGCCCCGGCGGCAGGCCCGGCGGCCCCCCGACCGGTCCCGGCGTGGCGGGCAGCGGCCCCGGCGGCCCCGGCCAGCGCCCGAACACGCCTCCCGGCGGCCTGCGCGGACCCGTGCCGCCCGGCGGCCGGCCACCGGTCGGCGGTCCGGGCGGTCCGCGCAGACCCGGCGGTCCCGCCGGTCCGGGCGGTCCGCCGCGGCGTCCCGGCGAGGAGCCGACGGACCTGCTGCCGCCGGTGTACCAGACCACGCCGCGCGAACCTGAGCTCCTCACGCACCGCGAGGACGAGGTCGAGCTCGAGCCGTTCTACGACGACGAGTACGACGAGGAGCTGACCGAGGAGGAGGCCCGCGCCGTGCGTCGCAAGAAGGTCTGGCGCCGCGTGCGCCGCACCGCCTACGTGGCCTTCGGGCTCATGCTGCTGGCGCCCGTCGTGGCGTTCGCCATCGCCTACCAGGTGGTCGAGGTCCCGAACCCGGAGGCCCTCGCGGCCGAACAGGGCAAGGCGATCACGATCCTCTACGCCGACGGCTCCGTGATGACGAAGTACGCCCCCGGCGAGGCGAACCGCACCATGGTCAAGTACGAGGACCTGCCGGATTCGATCAAGCACGCCCTGTTCGCGGCGGAGGACCCGACGTTCGAGACGAACGTCGGCTTCGACCTGAAGGCCATCGCCCGCGCGGCCTACTACCAGCTCAAGGGCGAGCAGAGCGGTGGCTCCGGCCTCACGCAGCAGTACGTCAAAGAAGCCACCGACCAGAGCGACATGACGCTGAGCCGCAAGTTCACCGAGGCGGTCACCGCGTACAAGATGTCGCAGCAGCAGGACAAGAAAGACATCCTGACCGCGTACTTGAACACGATCTACTTCGGCAAGGGCGCCTACGGCATCAAGACGGCGGCGAAGGCGTACTTCGGTCACGACGACCTGAAGAACCTCACCTACTCGCAGGCCGCCCTGCTGGCCGGCATGGTCCAGAACCCGAGCCGGTCCGAGCAGCCCGCGTACGCGCTGGAGCGCTGGAACTACGTGATGGACCAGCTGCTCGAGTACAAGTGGATCGAGCCGTCCTACCGCCAGTCCGAGCCGTTCCCGGAGCCGGTGCCGCAGACCGACGACTCCGGCCTGGCGGGCCCGCGCCTGCACATCCGCAACCAGGTCATCGAGGAGATGGACAAGGTCGGGTGGGACGTCAAGAAGTCCCAGTCGGTCGGCGTCACCGTGCACACCACCATCGACCCGCCGAAGCAGTTGGCGGCCGAGGAGGCGGTGCGCGACATCATGGGCCCGCAGCCGAAGGAGCTGAGGTCCTCCCTCACCGCGATCGACCCGCAGACGGGCGCGGTGAGGGCGTACTACGCGGGCGAGGACGGCGTCGGCCAGGACTTCGCACGCGGCACGATCCAGGAGGCGGGCTCCTCGTTCAAGCCGTTCGACCTGGTGGCGGCGCTGAAGGCGGGCAAGGGCCTCGGCTCGACCTATGACGGCCGCTCGCCGAAGACCTTCAACCTCGGCGGCGACCCCATCGTGATCCGCAACGCGTCGGACCGGAACAACAGCTGCGGCGAGAAGTGTCCCATCCGCAAGGCGATGGAGCTGTCGCTCAACACGGTGTTCTACGAGATGGTGCTGGAGATCGGCACCCAGCCGGTCGCCGACGCGGCGTACGCCGCAGGCATTCCCAGGGTCGTGGACGTCGGCAACGGCGAGGAGAAGCTGCTGGTCAACAAGGAGACCGGCGGCGCGCCGAACGCGGGTATCGCGCTCGGTGGCGGCGAGGCGCAGGTCCGGCCGTTCGACATGGCGTCGGCGTACGCCACGTTCGCCGCGCGCGGCACGTACCACGAGCCGTTCTTCATCTCGAAGATCGCCAACACCGAGGGCAAGGCCGTCTACCAGCACGTCGACGAGTCCCGGCTGGCGTTCGACCCGGACCCGCAGAAGAACCAGGACATCGCCGACAACGTCACCGAGGCGCTCAAGCCCGTCGTGAAGCCGTCGACCGGTCTCGCGTGCGCGGGCCGTGAGTGCGCCGGCAAGACCGGCACGCACGAGCTCCCCAACGACGCCACGCAGAACTCGAAGGCGTGGATGGTCGGCTACACGCCGACGCTGTCGGCGTCGGTGTGGATCGGCAACCCCGCGGGCAGCGTGGCGTTGAAGGACGCGCAGAACCGGCCGATCTTCGGTAGTGGCCTGCCCGGTCAGATCTGGAAGAGGTTCATGGACCGGGCCTTGGAGGGGACGCCGGCGGAGCCGTTCCCGAAGCCGAGGAAGTTGAACCAGTTCGACGACCCGAAGCCGACCACCACGACGACCACCACGACGACCACGCAGAAGCGGGACGAGGACAACCGGTCGACGACGACCGACCCGACCTCGACCAAGCCGACGACCACCAAGCCGACGACCTCGACCCGTCCGTGCGTGGGCCTGGCCTGCCCGCCCACCACCTCCACGACGACGCCGGAGAACGGACCCGATCCGATCGGCGGCGGTGTTCGACCAACGGGTTGACCTGCATATCCGCAGACCAGGAGGGGTTCGGCCGGACGGCCGGACCCCCCCGGTTGCTTGACCGGGATTTTAACCGAACACACCACCGGGGGCGCGGATAGGAGGTGGGGAGTGGGGGGGGGGGGGGAAGAGGGTGG